>DATFHC010000118.1:0-17189 GCA_035248765.1 Gaiellaceae bacterium | reverse complement strand
ACGATCCGCGCAGAGACCTCCACCAGGCGTGAGGCTACACTCCCCTTTCTCCCCGGCGCCTGTAGCTCAGGGGATAGAGCGCGCGCCTCCGGAGCGCGAGGTCGCAGGTTCGATTCCTGCCAGGCGCATGACTTGACCAGGGCCGATCGCGAGGGCGTGGTCCGGCTCCGCTGCTCACGGTCGTGCATTGAAAGCACGATCACGTGGTCGTATGCTCGCCGGACTGCGGCCCTTTCTTGGGCTCATCTCAGGGGAGAAAAGGGGACAAAATGCGGCAGTCTGCGGTTCGCCTTCTTGCTCTCGCGGCCGCTTGTCTGGCGACCGTTGCGGTCGTGGCGTCGTCAGCGCAAGCCGATCCGACGAACAGTCGCGCCCTGCCCTTCACGTGGTCGTGCGCCGGCGGAGCGTTCGAGTACACGGGCATCGCGATCTCGAACAATCACAGCTTCACCGGGCACGTCATCGACCCCGTATCGTCGAACGCGAACTTCATCGTCGCGGAGGAGCTGGTCGACGGTGGGGTCGTGCCCATGCGGCTCGGGCTACCGACAGGGATTCCGGGTTTGCTGGGGCGTCCCGACCTGGTGACTTGCGACCTCATAGCGGTCGGTGATCAAGATGTTTCGGGGCTTGGTATCGCGACGGTGGGTTTCTTCACCAGTTCGGTGTAACCGGCTCGTCTGGCGGCGGCCCCGATCCGTTGGGGTCGCCGCCCTGCCCGTGTCGATCAGCCGGGTGCACCATCCAGACATTCGGCTCCACGTAGAGCCCTTCGTCGCGTTCGCGGTCGATCTCGACGGGGACGAGCGCGCCGGGCACTACGTATGCGCCTGTCTCGGGAAATGCCATCTCAGCCCACTCCTCCCATTCGGCGACGGAGCCCGGGGTGGTCGTGGACCGCGGCGCGGTCTTGGCGATCTCGGCTCCGAGACGCTCGTGCGTCCTCAGCCAGGGGTCGAACTGAGTCCCGTCCGGCCGGCGCCACCTGATGTAGCGCTCCATCGGAGCGAGTGGATAGCGCTCTTTCAGGGTCGGCCGGACTGGAGCGATCAGCGTGTCGAGTCCGTGGTCGCGACCGATCTCGGCCATCCGTTGGATCATTCGAGTGCTCAGACGCCGGCCACGGCACTCGGGTGCGACCACGATTTGCAGTGCGCAGAGGACGGTCGGCTCCGACGCTCCCTCCGCGAAGCGCGCTTGAACGACAGCGTCCAGTCCACCGTCGGGCAGGCTCGCAGTGTCCCCGTCCCACGACGCGGGAACCGCCATCCCGGCACCGACGACCTCCTCCCGCTCGTCGTCCCAGGCGTAGAACTGAAACTCTCCGTACTCGGCAATCACCCGGCCCATGAAGCGCTCGAGAACGGGGTCGTGGTAGAGGAACTCGGGCCAGAGCGTCCGCTCACCGAGGCTTGCCGCGTGCGGAAGGTGGCCGGGCCGTTCGGCACGGGTCGGAAACTGGAGCGCCATCAGCCGATCGGTTCGAGCTCGGCGCCGAGACCGAGCAGCAGCCCATCGTCGGAGACGGCGGCGCTTGTCGTGAGGAAGAGGACGACCCCGTCTCGCGGCGCGCGGATTTCCTCTCTCAGCTCCCCGTGGAGTGTCGTCACGCGGCCGAGGACCTGCCCACCGTTCACCTCGTCGCCGGCGGCGACCGCTGACTCCCAGAATCCGGCTCGACGGCAGCGCAGCCAATCGAACGCACCGACGAGCCGCTGCTCAGGAGGCGGCGGATCGGCCGGCCCCGGCAGCATCTCGAGCAAGCGAAGCACGTTCCTGGTTCCTCCGACGAGCATTTCGACCGCGTCGGACTCGAGCTGCCCGCAACCTCCGGCCTCGGCGATGATCGCCGGGATCCCAGCCTGCGCGGCGGCGCTGCAGGTCATGCCCGCGAGCCCGTCGGCCGGATCCTCGCGGACCACGTACGGCAGCCCGAAGGCGACCGCCAGCGCCCGCGCGCGATCCTCGACGGGCGAAGCGTCGTAGATCGCAAACGGCTCGAGCGCCTCGACGAGATCGCCGCCGTGGAGGTCGATCAGAACGTCGGCCCGTGCGATCAGCTCGTCGAAGATCGACCGCGCGAGAGCGTCCGTGTACGTCCCGTCGTACGTCCCGGGGAAGCAGCGGTTGAGGTTCTTTCCGTCCTCGGGGACGACGAACGGCGAGCGCTGCTGGAACGCCTGCATGCTCACGACCGGAACCGCGGTGATCGAGCCGGCGAGCTCGGCGGTGTCGAGCGCGTTCATGAAGCGAGTGACGGCAGCGATCGAGGAGTACTCGCAGCCGTGGATGCCGGCGATCAGCGCAACGTGCGGGCCGTCACTGTTCCCCCGTGCCTCGAAGGCGGGATGCTCGAGATGCGCGAGCCGCGGGTCGGAGAAGACGATCGTCCGGCGCTCCACCATCCGAGGCATTCTCTCGCGGCTGGACGATGTAAGCGCTGGGAACCCCGAACGGCCGCGTGCTGGACACCGGAGCGGATTACGAAGTAGAAGACGACCAGGCGGCAGCGGGTTGCGTCATCGACGGCGAGATCCTCTTCCGACAGGTGCCTCCGTCAGGGCGTTTCGTCAGACATCGGGCGCAACCTGCTGCCTCACCTGCGAGCGCAAGCCCTAGCTAGCCTCCGCGGCCGTGCGCCGGTACCTCCGCAGCCTCGACCCACGGCTACCCCGGGATGTGTACGTCCTCGAGGTCGGGGCGCTCGTCAACGCGTTCGGGAACGGCGTCGTTCTCCCGTTCCTGCTCATTTACCTCCACAACGTCCGCGGGATTCCGTTCGGGCTGGCCGGCAGTGCGGCGGCGGTCCAGTCGGCGGCCGCGCTGGCGAGTGGATTCCTCGGCGGGACGCTCTCCGACCGGCTCGGCCCGAAGCGCGTGCTGCTCGGAGCGCTCGTCGTGATGACGGTCGCGTTCGCGCTCATGCCGCTTATCCGCACCGCGTGGCACGCATTCGCGATCTACACGCTGTGGGGCATCGGCAGCGGCTCGTTCTGGCCCTCGCAGTCGGCCCTTCTCGCGGGGCTGACGCCAGCGGCACGACGCGCTCCGGCCTACGCCCTGCAGCGTCTCGCGATGAACGTCGGCGTCGCGCTCGGCGGCGTCGTCGCCGGACTGATCGCCTCGGTCGGCCATCCGCGGACGTTCACCGTCCTGTTCGCGATCGACTGCGTGACGTTCGTCGGCTACATGGTCGTCCTCGCGCGGGTCCGCGCGCCCGCGTTGCACGAGGGACGCCTCGGCGGCAGCTGGCACGCCGTCCTCCGCGACCGCGTTTTCACCGTGTACACGCTCCTCAACGCCGCGTTCATGACCGCGGCGATCTCGCTCGTCGTCGAGCTGCTGCCCGCGTTCGGCAAGAACGTGACGCACATCAGCGAGAAGGAGGTCGGCATCGTGTTCGCGCTCGACGCCGTGGGCGTCGTCGTCTTCCAGCTGCCGGTCGTGAAGCTCTCGGAGGGACGGAGACGAATGCGCGGCTTCGCCCTCATGGGGACGCTCTGGGCGGCCTCGCTCGTCGCGGTTTGGGCCACGGGGGAATGGGCACGCGCGACGACCGCGTTCGGGATCCTCGCCGCGGCGATGCTGATCTTCGCGGTCGGCGAGTGCCTTCACGGAGCGATCCACGCACCGCTCAGCGTCGACCTCGCACCGCCGCAGCTGGTCGGCCGCTACCTCGCCGCCGCGAGCATCTCGTGGCAGATCGGCTGGATCGTGGGGCCCGCCGCAGGCGGGTTCTTCCTCCAGCACCGGCCGCTCCTGCTCTGGCCCCTCGCCGCCGGAGTCAACCTCGCGTGCGCCGTTGCCGCCCTCGCGCTCGAACGTCGGCTTCCGGAAAAGGTGCGCCGAACACCGCATGGTGAAGCCGTTCCAGCACTGCCCGCCACTGTGAGCGGCTAGGATTCCCGGCGCCATGCCCGCGACCGCCGACCCCCTCAGTACAAGTGCCCAGCCTGCCGCGCATCCGTTCGCGTCGCGGGGCACCTGCCGGGACGCCGGTCGTGGAGGCACGCCCGCGCATCACTGAGCTCCAGGGCGAGGGCATCACCTGGATCGATCTGCTCGGCCCGACGACCGAGGAAGCGCAGCTCCTTTCGAGCCGCTTCGGGTGGCACCCACTCGACGTCGAGGACGTTCTCTCGCGACGCCAGCGACCGAAGGTCGACGTCTACGCGGACGACCCCGAGGGCGGGTACCTCTTCGCCGTCCTCCACTTCCCGGTCTACGACAAGACCGTCGGCCGGCTGAACGCCGGCGAACTCGACGTCTTTCTCGGCCCCGACTACCTCGTCACGCTGCCGACCGTCGAGCTCCGGCCGGTCACGCTCCTCTTCCGCCGCGCGTACGAGAACGCGGAGTTCAGGCACCAGCTCCTCTCGCGCGGCACCGGGCGCCTCTTCTACGAGGTGCTCGACGACCTCTACGACTACTGCTTCCCGATCCTCGACAAGATCGGCTTCAAGCTCGAGCAGATCGACGAGGAGATCGGTGCGGCCGAGGGCGCGAAGGGGCTCGTCACCGACATCCACAAGGTCAAGCAGGAGATCATCTCCTACCGCAAGATCATCAAGCCGCAGCGCCCGACGCTCCGCCAGCTCGAGCGTTCGATCGAACGATTCCTGCCCGAGGACCTCGAGCTCTACTTCGACGACATCGTCGATGCGAGCGAGCGGATCTGGGACCTCCTCGACAACTACAAGGAGGTCGTCGAGGCGCTCGAGGACACGAACGAGTCGCTCATCTCGCACCAGCAGAACGACATCCTCTACGTGCTCACGGTCTTCAGCGTCGTGATGCTGCCTCTGACATTCCTCACCGGCTTCTTCGGGATGAACGTCCATTTCCCGGGCTTCGACTCGTGGGGTGCGTTCTGGGGGAGCCTTGGGCTGATGGCGGTCACCATCGTCGGCATGCTCGCGTTCTTCCGCTGGAAGCGCTGGCTCTGAGTCAGGACCAGGGATCGGTCGCGAGGCGCGACCAGATCTCGGTGTCTTCGCGCCGGCCCTGCTTGAAGTAGGCCGACCGCAGGACACCCTCGCGTGCGTATCCGCAGCGCTCTGCGACCTTCTTCGATGCGGTGTTGTCGACGCTGATCAGGAGCTCTAGCCGGAACATCTCGAGCTCGTCGAACGCCCAGGCGGTGAGCCTGCGCAGAGCTTCGGTGGCGACACCGCGACCCCGCGCCTCCGGAGCGACGACGTACCCGAGCTCCGCGGTTCGCGTCTCACGGTCGATCTTCGGCGCCAGCGCGAGGCCGAGTACCTCGCCTCCATCGTCGACGATGGCGAACGCCTCACGAGTTCCCGCGAGGCGCTCCTCCTCGTAGATCTCGAGCCACGCCTGGGCGAACCCCGGCGGTACCGGCTCGGGGACACGTGTGAAGCGGAGGTTGTCCGGGTCGTCGAGCATCGCCTCGACCGCGACAAGATGCCGCTCGCCGAACGGCTCGAGACGGATCGTCAGTTGCGCTAGCTCGGCTCGTCGGCCGGCGGCTCCGTCACGTCCCCGAGGCCGGGGCCGACGGTCGGCTCGGCGGGCATCGAGGGAGGTTCGGGGGCCGTCGCGGGTGCTACCGGCTCGCTCGTCGTCGAGGAGTCGGAGCCGCCGCGGAGCCACTGCATCAGTTTGCTCAGCATGCGCGCGATGCTACAAGGCTCCTTGGGCGGACGCTAGTAGCCTCCGGGTCGATGAAGCAACTGTGGGCGCCGTGGCGGCTTGAGTACGTCCAGCACGCCGACGATGGGGACGAATGCGTCTTCTGCCGCGCGGCCGCGCTACCCGAGGACGAGCCGGAGCTCGTGATCCACCGCGGCGAGCGAGCCTTCGTCCTCCTCAACAAGTTCCCGTACGCGTCGGGCCACCTGATGGTCGCGCCGTACCGGCACGGGTCGGCATTCACCAACCTCGACGAAGCGGAGGCACTCGAGGTTCACCGGCTCGCCAACGAGGCGATCGAGACGCTGCGAAGCGCCTTCTCGCCGGAGGGCTTCAACGTCGGCTGGAACCTGGGTCGGGTCGCAGGCGCAGGGATCATCGACCACGGCCATGTCCACGTCGTGCCGCGCTGGAACGGGGACACGAACTTCATGCCGGTGCTCGCCGATGTCAAGGTCATCCCGGAGCATCTGCTGGAGACGCGCCGCAAGCTCGCGAACGCGTGGCCGTGATCGAAGCCGCTGCCGCAGCTCCCGAGAGCCCACGGCGGCGGCTGATCGTCCGGGCGACCCTGGTCTAAGGGCTGGCGCGGGCGGGCAGAGGGTCGCCTACGTGACGAACATGATGAGAGACGTGGTTGCTGTCGTCGTGCTTGTCCTCATGTTCGGGGACATCGCCCGCATGCTGCTCGCCGACCGCTAGACCCTCCGGCGCACGCGAACGGCGAGGTAGCCCGCAAGCGTGGCGACCGCTGCCGCCTCGGCTGCAAGCGCGACCACGATCTCCGTCCGGAAGCCGTAGTCCTGGAACCCGAACAGCGGTTGGTGCTCGCTGACGAACAGGAAGACGAAGGCCGTCGCAGACAGGCCGATGCCGCCGAGAGCGAGCAAGCCGTGGAGCAGCCGCATGCGCGCCCCTGGGATGAGCAGCCCGAGCCCGATCACCGTGGCACCCGCGAAGTTGAGCACGAAGAGCGGCCCGATGATCGGAACGACGTTGAAGTGCTCGGCGAAGTACTGCTCGAGATGGACAGCGCCGACGACCAGCACGGCGATCGCGCCGAGCACTCGCAGGATCGCGGGCGCCGGCCTATGCCGCTCCTCCTCCCGTTCGTCGTGAAGTACGACCTCGTCAGGTACGGGCCTGACCGACTGCGCGGTGCCTTCGCGTAGGCGTGTCATCCGTAGCCACCTCCTCCGCCGTTCGAGCCGGAATGCGATCCGGAGTTCGATCCGGATCCAGCGGACTCGAGCGGATCACCGTGCATGTTGACGAGGTACCAGCCCGAGCCGAACTGCTCGATGTCCTCGCCCTTGGTCTTGCCAGGCGTGCTCGCGTCGGCGGCGTAGTAGTAGAGCGGGTGCCCATGAAAGGTCACTTGCATGTCGCCGTCGCTGCGCTCGATCGTGCCGAGTGCGCCGCTCTGAATGCCGGCGCCGGCGTGCGGTGCCGTCGAGGTCTCGAGCGGCGGCCAGACCGCCGCACACGCACCGGAGCAGTAGCTCTCGCCTGCCTCGTCCTTCTCGAACAGGTAGACGCTCTGCCCCCGTTGGTCGACGAGGTAGTGCCCGTCCAGCTTCAGCGTGGCCGGCCCTCCGTTCGAGCTCGGAACCGCGCCACCACAGCCTGCGGTGACCACCGCCAGGCCTATGACCCCCACCACGACCGCGTGTAGAGGACGCATAGCGACCCTCCTTTCGCGGAGTCATTTCACCCTTCTACGCACGTCCGGCCGGACCGGTTCTCAGGCTGTGACAATCGCCTCAGCGGTGCCGTATTCACACCGGGATGGAGCGCCGAGTCCTCCCGGCAGGCGCGGCCGTCCTTGTCCTCAGCGTGGGCGGTGGGGCAAAGGCTCCGCCGTCCCGCTCCCTAGCTCTGTGCCGTCAGCTCTCTGGTCGTCGGCTCGTCGCGCGCCGCGAGCGCCGGCCGCCTCGATCTCCTGGGCGGAAGCATGAGGGTCTCCGGCGGAACGGCAACCGCGTGGCTGTCTCCCCAGTACCGGATGATCGCCTCGCCTCGGCTCATGTGGAGGAACGTCGCACGGCGGCCCCCGTGCAGCACGTGCTGGTCGGCGGACAGGACTGCGATTGAGCCTGTCTCTGCGTGTGAGTCCATGGCACCTGCCCTTTCGGCGCTTGGGACTGGTTCTCTCGTTATAACCGGCACGAACAGTTTGCTAACGCCGTCGGCTGGTAACGACCTCCCGCTCCTCGACCGGCCAGCCGTAGTCCGCGTCGGCGGCGAGGGGGCTGGTTGCGTCGTCGGCGATGTGAGCCTCGTTGTCGAGCTCGAACTCGTCGAGCATCGAGGCGATCGTGTCCCCCGGCTTGTGGGTCGTGCCGGCGTCGGCCCGCGCTCGTTCTGCGACCAGGACGGCTCCGTAGCCGAGAGCTGCCAACAATGCGCAGAGGATCGCAGAGCCAAGCCCGACCGTCATCCACACGACACCAAAGCCGAACCCCACCGCGAACCCGAAGTACCGCATCTTGCTGTCCACCGTCTACCTCCTCGGAGTGAAGCCTTGCCCGAGGACGATTCGCGGCGCCACGGCGGACACCTGCAAGTCGCGCGACGAGAAGGGTCAGCTCACGCAGGCCCGGCGGCGTCGTTGAACGCCGCGATGAAGCGGCGGATCACGCGGTCACGAACCACGTCGGGAGCGTTCTCGGCGACCCACTTCCCAGCGGCATGTGCAGCGCCCTCGGCGATCGGAAGCAAGGTGTGCGTCGCCAGGTCCCGCGCCGTAGCGGCCGTCGGGCCGGCGCGCGAGACGAGGCCGCTATTTCCGCCCCCGTAAACGTCGTCATCGCGGAACGGAAGCGTTCCGCTGCGGTCCTCGAGCAAATGCTTCAGGCCGTACGCGACCGCCGCGCCCACGGCTGCGACCGCGGCAGTCGAGAAAGCTCCGGATCTCTCATCGGTGGCGGCCATCAGACGTGCCCTCCTCTGCCCTGGCAGCGGAAAACGACACGCACGGTGGTGCCTGAGCAAAGCGGGAGACGGGGCTCGAACCCGCGACCCTTGGCTTGGGAAGCCAATGCTCTACCAACTGAGCTACTCCCGCCGGCTGCGGCGATTGTAGCCCGGCCATAATGGAGCTCTCGAGCAAGCGAACCAGGGAGATTTCATGTCGAACACCGAGCTGCACGAGACCGCGGCAGCACTCGTCGCCGAGGGGAAGGGAATCCTCGCCGCAGACGAGAGCAGCGGCACGATCAAGAAGCGCTTCGACTCGATCGGCGTCGAGTCGACCGAGGAGAACCGCCGCGCCTACCGCAACCTGCTCTTCACGACCCCGGGCGCCGAGGACTACATCAGCGGCGTCATCCTCTTCGACGAGACGATCCGCCAGAGCGCCGACGACGGGACGCCGTTCCCGGAGCTGCTCGCGTCGAAGGGCATCATCCCCGGCATCAAGGTCGACCAGGGCGCGAAGCCTCTCGCCCACGCCGATGGCGAAACCGTGACCGAGGGTCTCGACGGCCTGCGCGAGCGCCTCGAGGAGTACCGCGGGCTCGGCGCCCGCTTCGCGAAGTGGCGCGCGACGTACTCCATCAGCGACACGCTCCCGAGCGAGTACTGCATCTGGACGAACGCGCATGCGCTCGCCCGATACGCAGCCCTTTGCCAAGAGGCCGGGATCGTTCCGATCGTCGAGCCCGAGGTGCTGCAGGACGGGACGCACTCGATCGAGCGGAGCGGGTTCGTGACCTCACGCGTTCTCGCCGCCGTCTACACCGAGCTCTTCGACCAGCGCGTCGACGTCGAAGGGACGTTGCTGAAGCCGAACATGGTCCTCTCCGGGTACGAGGCCGGCGATCGCGCCGGCGTCGAGGACGTCGCGGCCGCGACGATCCACACGCTGTCCAAGCACGTACCGGCGGCGGTGCCGGGCATCGTCTTCCTATCGGGGGGCCAGTCGGACGAGGACGCGACAGCGCACCTGAACGCGATGAACGCGCACGGGCCGCATCCGTGGCAGCTGTCCTTCTCCTACGGCCGGGCGCTGCAGGCGCCGGCGCTGAAGGCGTGGGGCGGCAAGGCGGAGAGCATCGAGGCGGGCCAGCGCGCCTACTACCACCGCGCGAAAATGAACGCGGCGGCACGCACCGGCACCTACGCACCGGAGATGGAGCGCGAAGCGGTCGGCGTCTGATGAAGCTCACCGATGCGGGGCTCGAGACGGTGCTCGTCTTCGAGGAGCGCTTCGATCTCCCCCACTTCGCCGCGTTCCCCCTGGTCGACAGCGAGGACGGTCGCGCCGCGCTCCGCCGCTATTACGGGCCGTTCCTCGAACTCGCGCGCGACCGCGAGGTGCCGCTCATCCTCTCGGCTCCGACCTGGCGCGCAAACACCGACTGGGGGCGTCTGCTCGGCTACGAAGGCGACGACCTCGCCTCGGTCAACCGCCGGGCGGTTGAGTTCCTCGAAGGCATGGCTGCGGATTACGACGAGGTCGTCGTCGAAGGGTCGGTCGGTCCTCGCAGCGACGCTTACAACCCGGCCTTCCTGATGGATGCGGACGAGGCGGAGCGGTACCACGCCGCGCAGCTCCGGACGCTCGCCGACGCGGGATGTGCGCAGGCGACCGCGCTCACGCTCGCCTATCCGGACGAAGGCGTGGGCATCGCGCGGGCGGCGACGGCCGCAGGAATCCCGATCGTCGTCGGCTTCACGGTCGAGACCGACGGTCGGCTTCCGAGCGGCGACTCGATCGAGGACGCGATCCTCGCCGTGGACAATGCGACCGACGGAGCCGCTGAGTTCTTCGTCATCAACTGCGCCCACCCGACGCACTTCGCCGACGCGCTGCCCGAAGGCGACTCTCGGAGGCGGCTCCGCGGATTGCGTGCGAACGCCTCGAGGCTCAGCCACGCGGAGCTCGACGAGGCGGAAGAGCTCGACTCGGGAAATCCGGACGACCTCGCCCAGCGGTACGTCGCGTTGCGGAGTGAGCTGCCCAACCTCGAGGTCGTCGGCGGCTGCTGCGGGACCGACATCCGCCACGTGACCGCGATCTGCGACGCCTGGCTCGCGGCCGGCTAGCCGCTACTCGACCGGCCAGGGAACGCGGGTCGGGACGAAGTCTCCCGGCCAGTCGGCATATGCCTCTTCCGGGCTCTCCGTCTCCTTGGCGGTCGAGGCGTCGTACTTCGCGGCGACCTCGCTGATCGGATAGTGGATGCGCTCGTCCTCGTGGCGGGCGCCGATCATGAGGATCGCGCACGGCCCGTCGCCGGCGCCGACGAAGACGTGGCGCGTGCCGCCGGGACAATGGACGTAGTCCCACTGGCGCAGCTGCCGCTCCTGCTCCTCGACGACGAGCGTGCACTCGCCGCTGAGGATCAGAAATCCCTCCTGCCCACTCTCGGAGTGGTAGTAGCAGTTGGGCTCGCCGGGCCAGAGCACCTGCACGTTGGCGCCGAAATCGCGGAATCTCGCCTCACGGGATTCGAGCCCGTACGTCGCGCCGCCTCTCTCCTCGTTCTTGACGGCAAGCGCCTCGTCGAGGTTGAGGACGAACCAGCCGTCGGACGTGATGTAGCGGCCGTGCGGCGTGTCCTCCGAGGCTGCCTCGTCGACCGGCGTCACGTGTACTCGAACCCCGTCATTGCGGACAACTTTGCCAGCGACTGCTGCGCGACGACGCGGCGAACAGTCCCCGACCGCGAGCGCATGACGATCGAGTCGGTCTCGGCGCCGCCGGGCGAGTACGCCACGCCACGCAGGAGCGGGCCATTCGTCACGCCGGTCGCGGCGACGAAGACGTCTTCGCCGGAGACGAGATCGTCCGTGTAAAGGACGCGCTCCGGATCGAGACCGGCGTCGACAAGCTGCTGCCGCTCGGCGTCGTCCCGCGGCCATAGGCGTCCCTGGATTCCGCCGCCGACGCACTTCAACGCTGCGGCGGAGATCACGCCCTCCGGCGTGCCGCCGATGCCGTAGAGCATGTCGACGTTCGTTCCCCGCTGGCCGGCGGCGATCGCCGGCGCGACGTCCCCGTCCCGGATGAGGCGCACACGCGCGCCCGCCTCGCGCAACTCCGCGATGAGCTGATCGTGCCGGTCGCGCTCCAAGACGATGACGTCCACCTCGCGGGGCGACTTCCCGAGCGCGCCGGCAACGGCCTGCACATTCTCGGACGGACTCTTCGTGATGTCGATCGCATCGATCGCGGCCGGCCCGACGGCGATCTTCTCCATGTAGACCGCGGCGCCGGGGAACAGCATCGTCCCGCGCTCGGCTACCGCGATCACGGCGATTGCTCCCGTCTGGCCGAGCGCCGTCAGGCGCGTCCCCTCGAGCGGATCGACGGCGACGTCGACCTCGGGCCCCTCGCCGTTGCCGACCTCCTCGCCGTTGTAGAGCATCGGCGCCTCGTCCTTCTCGCCCTCGCCGATCACGACGACGCCGCGCATCGAGACGCTGTCGAGCACGAACCGCATCGCGTCGACTGCCGCCTGATCGGCGCTCTCCTTCTCGCCGCGACCGATCCAGCGTGCGGCCGCCATCGCGCCAGCCTCGGTGACGCGGACGAGCTCCATCGCGATGTTGCGGTCGGGTGCGGCGCGGGCGCTCACCGCGCTGACCTCCGCAAAACGGCCAGCCGCAACGCGGCAACGCCGATCAGCAGGATGGCGCAAGCGAGGCCGAGCCACGCGCCGTAGCCGAATACCACGAATCCGCCTCCGAGGAAGCCGCCCCAGCGGAGGTTGGCCACTTCCGAGATGCCGACGATCCCCGCCGCCGCATCGAGGCAGAACGCGACCACGTCACTCCGCGCCGTCGCAACCTCGACCAGGACGGTGGCGAGCGCGAGTAGCCCGAAATACGTGCCCAGCGGGATATCCCAGCCGGCCTGCGAGTGTCCGGCGAACGAAAGCCACGGCATGAAGAGACAGACGAACGCCGCGGCCGCCCCTGCAACGGCGACGCTCGACAAGCCGCGTTGCTCGTCGCCGCGACCCGCCCAGCGTGCCGCTTCCCAGCCCCAGCGTTCCAGCGCACGCATCGCCGCGAGATCCTAAACGGCTACATCCTCTCGGGTGCCTCGACACCGACGAGATCGAGGCAGCGCGCGATCACCGTTTGCGCCGCGCGGCAGAGGCCGAGCCGGAATGCCTCCTGGTCGCTCTCGAGCACGCGATGCTCGTGATAGAAGCGGTGGAAGTCGTCGGCGACGCGGATCGCGTATGTCGGGATGCCCTGCGGGCCGCGCTTCATCAGCGCCTCGGCCGCAACCGCCGGGAACTCGGCGAGCCGCTTCACAAGCTCCCGCTCCTCCGACGCGAGCGCGGCGATGGGCTCGCCCGAGGCTGTCGCGTCCCCCGCGTTGCGGAGGATCGCCGCGATCCGGGCGTGCGCGTACTGGACGTAGTAGACGGGATTTTTCTGCGTCCGTTCGGCGGCGAGCTCGATGTCGAGCTCGATCGTCTGGTCGGGGCCGCGGTTGACCAGATACCAGCGCGCAGCGTCGACGCCGATCTCGTCCATGAAGTCGTCGAGGAAGACGATGTCACCACGACGGCGGGACAATCGCGTCTGCTCCCCGCCCTTCGTCAGGTTGACCATCTGGTAGAGCAGCACCTCGACGCGCTCGGGGTCGTAGCCGAGCATCCGGGCGACCGCCGCATACCAGTTGCGTGTGCCGTGATGGTCGGCGCCGAGGACATAGATCGCCCGGTCGAAGCCGCGGTCGAGCTTGTCCACGAGGTAGGCCACGTCGGCGGCGCGATACGTCGGCGAACGGTCTTCGGAACGGAGCAGAACGCGGTCCTCGTCGTCCCCGTAAGCGGACGAGCGCGCCCACAGCGCGCCGTCCTTCTCGTAGGTGTCGAGCTTGGGCAGGAGCTCCGGGAGGCACAGCTCGAGCTCGCTCTGGCGGCGGAAGCTGTCGAAGTGGACGCGGAATCGCTCGAGGCTCGACTCGATCTCCTTCAGCATCAGCGGCACCGGGTCGCCCTTCAGTGCCGCGAGATCGTCGATGTAGGCGCCCTTGTAGCCGTCTTCCGGAGGCTCCTCCCCCCGGCGTACGGCGTCGACCGAGGCGCGAAACCGATCCATCTGCCCGCCGGAGTCGTTGTAGTAGTACTCGCGCTCGACCTCGTGTCCGGCGAGCTCGAACAGCCGGGCGACAGCGTCGCCATGCGCACCGTTGCGGCCGTGCGCGACATGGAGCGGCCCGGTCGGGTTCGCGGAGACCATCTCGACCTGGACACGCTCACGCCGCTCGGGCTCACCGCCACCGTACGCGCCGCCGTCGCGGAGAATCGCGCTCAACGCAGAGCCGAACCACTCGTCCTTCAGGAAGACGTTGACGAAGCCAGGCCCCGCGACCTCCGTGCGCTCGACCGCGGGTAGACCCGCGGCTGCCTCGGCGATCTCCGCCGCGATCTCGCGCGGCGGCTTCCGGCGCGTCCCCGCCAGGCGTAGCGCGACGTTCGTCGCGTAGTCGCCGTGCTCCGCCTCGCCTGGCCGCTCGAGCTCGAGCTCGGCGCCGGCCGCGGAGGCGAGCGCCGTCGCGAGCGACTTGACGGGATCAGCCGGCAACGGTCTCGCGCGGAGCGAAGAGGTCTTCCAGCGCCCGGATCTCGTCGGGTGAGCCGACGCCGATCAGGACGTCGCCGACCGCGATCGGCGTATCCGGCTCGGGAGTCGTGTCGAAGCTCCCGTCAGCCTTCCGCAACGAGACGACGAGCGCTCCCGTCTCGTGGCGGATGCGGAGGTCGCGGATCGTCCTCCCCGCCGCCGACGACCGCTCGCTCACCGCGACTTCCGCGAGCTGGAGGTCGGGCCCGGTCGCGGTCGTCACGACGTCGAGGAACGCCGTCACCTGCGGCTTGAGCACGAGATTCGCCATCACCCGTCCCGCAGTCGTGTACGGGAGCACCACGCGGTCGGCACCGGCAAGCGCGAGCTTCCGCTCGGCATCTGCGTCCGAGGCGCGCGAGACGATGGTCAGGTCGGAGCGCGCCGTACGCGCCGACAGGACGACGTAGAGGTTGTCGGCGTCGGAGTCCGAGGCGGCGACGAGACCTTGTGCGCGTTCGAGCCCCGCGCGACGGAGGTTCTCGTCCTTCGTCGCGTCTCCCTCCACGAAGAGCACCCCATCCTCCTGAGCCGCCTCGACGGCGTCCTCGTGGTAGTCGAGCACCAGATACGGGACGCCCGCCGCCCGGAACTCCTCTGCGACCTGCCGCCCAACGCGGCCGTAGCCGCAGATGATGAAGTGATCGTGCAGCTGCTGAATCGTCCGCTCCCTCCGCCGTTCCGCCAACGCACCCGAGATGACTCCGCCCGCGATCGTTTCGACGATAACCGCACCCGCGTACGCGATGATCGCCAGGCCGACGGCGACGAGGGCGAGCGAGACGATGCGGGCACCGTTGTTGCTGGGAACCGAGTCCAGCCCGGTCAGCGTGGTGGTGACGACGGCCCGGTAGAACGACTGGAACCAGGATTCGTGGAGCGTGTGCCGGAAGCCGATCGTCCCGCCGAGGAGCGTCGCCACGAGCGCAGCGAGCACACGCGCGGTCTGACGCAGGCGAATGGGCACGGCCATGCTCCTAGTATGTGGCCATGGATGAAGACGAGCTCGGCCCACCCGAGCCGGAACCGGACGACGAGCGGCGGCTCAACATCCAGATGCCGGCGGAGCTGATCGGCGGCACCTATGCGAACTTCGCCAACGTCAGCTTCTCGCAGTACGAGTTCACGCTGACCTTCGCCCGGATCGAGCACGAGATCGAGGAGGGCGACGTCCCCGGCGCGGTCGTCGCGAGGGTCAACGCCTCGCCCCGCTTCGTGCCGGAGCTCATCGCGGCGCTGCAGGACTCGTGGTCGAAGTACGTCACGCGCGAGGGCATCCGGAACCTGCCCGAGGCGCCGGGCCACCCGAACCCGGACGAGCCGGCCGGGGAATAACGCTCTCCCTCGTCCCGTCGTACGCCGTCCTCTGCGCCGTGCAGGCGGCGACGGCCGCGGCACCCGCGCGCCAGGCGCGAGCCCGCGGTCGAAGCTGGATCTGGCTCGTCGTGCCCGCCGCTCTGCTCGCTGCCGGCGTCGCGATCATCGACCTCGTGCCGCAGGGGCCGCATGCGCTCGCCCTGCTCGCGTCCTTCGGCACTCCGGTGCTGGCCGCCGCCGGCGGCCTCTTCCGCGGCAGCTCGCGCTGGTGGCTCTGGCCTCCGGTCGCGGTGGGATTGTGGCTCGCCGCCTGGCTGGCGAGCGGTCTCGTACAGGACGCCGCGGGCGTCGCACTGGTCGCCGGCGCCTGTCTTGCCGCAGCCTCTGCCGTCGCGACAGTCGCGCCCGCCTGGTCGATTCGCATAGGCCTCGTCGGCCTCGCGGCGCTCGACGTGATTCTCGTCTGGGCGACGACCGGCGTGCGGGAAGCGACGGATGCGCTTCAGGGCGTCGCTCTCCCCCACGCCGCGGGCACTCCGCTGCCGAGCCTGCAGCAGGCGACCTTCGGCTCCGCCGTGATGGGCTGGCTCGACCTCCTCGCTCCCGCCCTGATCGGCGTCGTCGTGGCCGGACGTCGGAAGCTTGGCGCCGCGGCGGTCACCGGGCTCGCGGCGGGCGCCTGGGGATTGCTCCTCTTCGTCACCTCCGAGGTGGCGGCGACGGTGCCTGTCCTTGCGGGACTAGCCTTCGCGGCCGCTCATGCGCGTCGCAGTCGTCTCCGACATCCACTCGAACCTGCACGCGCTGGAGGCGGTACTCGCAGCGATCGACGAGGACGCGCCTGACGAGCTCTGGTGCCTCGGCGACCTCGTCGGCTACGGGGCGCGACCGAACGAGTGCTGCGCCGCGATTGCCGAGCGCGCCGACGTGTGTCTGGTCGGCAACCACGACCTCGCAGTGCGCGGGACGATCGACCTCGCCGAGTTCGGTGGCGAGGCAGGAGTCGCCGCGAAATGGACGCGCGAGGTGCTCGAGCCCGAGGCACAGGAGCTCCTCGACAAGTTGGAGCCACAGGGAGCCGCGCACGGTGTGGCGCTCTACCACGGCTCCGCGCGCGACCCGATCTGGGAGTACGTCCTCTCGGACGAGGCGGCCTTCGTGACGATTGCGCTGGCAAACGTCCCGCTCGTCCTCGTCGGCCACAGCCACGTCGCACTGCAGATTGCGCTTTCGGGGGAGGAGATCGGCGGCGGCGTCGCGCCCGCGGGGACGGAGCTCGAGCTCAGCGGCAAGCAGGCGCTTCTCAACCCGGGGTCGGTCGGGCAGCCGCGCGACAGCGACCCACGCGCCGCCTACCTCCTGCTCGACCTCGAAGCTCAGCGCGCCAGCTTTCGTCGCGTCGAGTACGACGTCGAACGAACCCAGCGCGAGATCCGGGAAGCCGGCCTGCCGGAACTGCTGGCCGCGCGACTCGAGCTCGGTATCTAGCTGTCCCGCCTACAGAGGTTGTGAACGGTTGAGGTGTTATCCGGCCCTCCTTTGAGGCTGTGGGTCTTCGCGGACTCACACCCAAAGGAGGGCTCGGATGTATCTGCACGCTAACGCCAAGCTCGGATTGGCTGGCC
>DATFHC010000117.1:0-5990 GCA_035248765.1 Gaiellaceae bacterium | reverse complement strand
GGCCAGCCAATCCGAGCTTGGCGTTAGCGTGCAGATACATCCGAGCCCTCCTTTGGGTGTGAGTCCGCGAAGACCCACAGCCTCAAAGGAGGGCCGGATAACACCTCAACCGTTCACAACCTCTGTAGGCGGGACAGCTAGCTACTTCGGCGGAAGGGATGCTGCGTACGTGGCGCCGCGCTCGACCCACTCGCTGAGCGCGCCGTCGTCGGCCACTTCTGCCGTGGCGATCCGCAGCCAGCCGGCCATCTTGCGGCCGCGCATCTCCATCTGCTCCGCGGGTGTCGTCGCGAGGAGCTCGGCCGACTCTTCGGGATCGACGCGGACGAGGATCCCGCCCTGGCCGCTCGCGGCGATTGCCATGTTGCCGCCGATCATGAACCCGAGCCCGCCGAACATCTTCTTCTCCGTCAAGCCGGCGCGATCGCCGAGCAGCGTCCGGATCCGGTCTGCGAGCTCCTCGTCGTAGGCCATCAATCGTCCTCGATCGGCTCGCGGTCGAAGTAGTCGAGCCTCTCGATCCGGCCGACCACGCCGAGGCCGCGCCAGGCGATCTTCTGCGAGCGCGGGTACCAGCACATGTCGTTCGCGTCGCGCGTGCCGTAGACGAGCATCTCGACGCCCTCCGGCCCCGCGCGGAACGAGTGCGAGATGCGCGAACCGCCAGGTCGTACGACTACGTGGCCGGGCTGGAGCGGCGTCGTCTCTTCGATCTCGCCGTCGGGTGACCAGAGCTCGAGGGTCGCAGTCCCGCCGAGAATCACGAAGATCTCCTCCTCTGCGGAGTGGCAGTGGGGGACAGAGCCGCGGTGTCCGGCGGGGAGCCTCTCCCAGCCGAGGCCGGCGAGCCTGGTCGTCTCGTCCGGGGTGAAATAGACGAAGTTCTGGTGGCGCACGGTCTGGAGCTCGAGCTCGCCGACATTGACGATGTTCGGTGGGCGCGGCGCCGGCTCGCCGACCTCGAGCGGCTCGACCGTGGCCTCGATGTCCCACGGGTCGTCGTCGCGCCCCTCGACCCACGGCCAACCGAACCGGACCGCACGGGAGCGCGGCAGCCAGCCGATCTCGGTCGGATGGCGCGTGCCGAAGACGAGATACTCGAGACCGTCAGGCCCGGCTACGAACGTGTGCTCCATCTCGTCAGCCCGGTGGATGACGCAGTCGAGCGGACGCACCTCGTGCACCTCGCCGTCCTGCCAGGCCAGCCCGGCGCCGGCGAGCACGAAGTAGAGCTCCTCGGACGCGCCGTGCGAGTGGGGAGGGGTCGGCAGCTTGCCCGGCTCGACGCGGACCCGGTTTACGCCCGCGGCGCGCGCACCTGCGGCGGAGCCGAGCCGCTGCCACGTCGCGTCCATCTCTCCTTTGGCCGAGCGGAAGGGCTCGACCTCGTCCCAGTGCGAGAGGCCCACTGCCTCGCAGTCTGTCAGGACCGGGGATCGGTCTCTTCGGCGAGCTTCGCGGCCTCGCCCTCGCGCTTCTGGACGACGTCGTACCCGTCCGCGCTTTCGACGATGGATTCGAAATCGGGCAGCTCGTGGCCGGGCACAACGATGTACCGCCGAGGGTTGGCGCGAACCTCTTCGTACTCGGATACGCCGATCTCGAGCCGCTCGGTGCAGTCGCCGTCTGCGCATTCGCAGATCACCGTCATCGAGCTGAGCTCCGTCCCGAAGTTGTGATTGAGGCTCTCGATCTGCTCGTTCACCTGACGGAAGATGGATTCGTTGAGGCCGACTCGCCTCGCCTGCTCATCGCTCATGCGGCGTCCTCCCCTCTGGGATCGAGGGCGCGCGCCACGTCGCCGCCGCGGTCGGGCTTGCGCACGACGACGTAGTCCTCGTGCTCCTCGACGACGTCGCCGTCGCTCGAGTGGCCGCGCAGCACAGCGAACGTCGCGCCGTCCGTGCGGATGCGCTCGTACTCCGTCGCGGTGAGCCGCATGGGCTCGCGGCACATGACGTCGTCGCATTCGCAGAGGTACGGGACGCGCTGGAGCGGCGGGTCGAGCTCTCGCTCGGCCGCGCGAATGTGCTCGTTGGCGTCGCGGAACGTCGCCTCGTTAGCGGCGCGCTTCTCCTCATCCCTCGAAGTCACGACCCGTCTCTGTCCCCGGCGAACGCGCCTGATACACATCGGGATAGGCTCGCCGGATGGCTGCGCCGCCCCGGCTGACCGTTGTCGGCTCGATCAACCTCGACCTGGTGGTGCGAGCGGATCGATTGCCGCGTCCGGGAGAGACGCTGAGCGGCGCGCGCTTCGTGCGCGTCCCCGGAGGCAAGGGCGCGAACCAGGCCGTCGCCGCCGCGCGGCTCGGGGCAGCGGTGTCGATGCTCGGAGCCGTCGGACGGGATGAAAACGCTGACACGGCGCTCGCGGGGCTCCGCGACGCCGGGGTCGAGGAGCGCTGGCTCGTGAAGGACACTCCGACCGGGATCGCCCTGATCACGGTCGACGCGGCGGGGGAGACGACCATCGTCGTCGCGCCGGGCGCGAACGCCGAGCTCCGCCCCGAGGATCTCGCGATCGGCGGCACCGACGCGGTGCTGTGCCAGCAGGAGATCCCGGCCGAGACGGTTGAGCAAGCGGCCGAGCTCGCGCCGCGGTTCTTCCTCAATGCGGCGCCCGCCCGCGACGAGGCGCCTGAGGCGGAGCTCACGGTCGTGAACCGGCTCGAGCTCGAGGCACTCGGCGAGCGGTCCGGCCTGGTCTGCGTCACGCACGGCGCCGAGGGGGCAGTGCTCCTCGAAGGTGGGGAGGAGGTGGCGCGAGCCGCCCCGCCGCCGGTCGAAGCGGTCGACGGCACCGCGGCCGGCGATGCATTCACCGCGTGCCTTGTCGTCTCGCTGCTCGAGGGACGCGCTTCCGACGAGGCGCTCCGACGTGCGTGCGTGGCGGGAGCCCTCGCGGCCTCGCGCTTCGGCGCGCAACCATCACTTCCGACGGCCAAGGAGGTGGACGCGCTTCTGTGACCACGAAGATCGTCATCGACTGCGACCCGGGACACGACGACGCAATCGCAATTCTGCTCGCGCTCGCGTCGCCTGAGCTCGAGCTCGTCGGCGTCACGGCCGTCGCCGGCAACCAGACGCTCGACAAGACGACCCGGAACGCGCTCGTCACGCTCGAGGTCGGCGGCCGGCCCGACATTCCGGTCGCGGCAGGAGCCGATGCGCCGCTGCAGCGCGAGCTTCGCACGGCCGCGCACGTCCACGGCGAGACCGGTCTCGACGGGCCCGAGCTGCCCGAGCCTTCCGCGGAGCCGGTCGCGACTCACGCCGCCGATTTCCTCGCCGAGCTGATTGTGCCGGGAGTCGTGCTCGTCCCGACGGCGCCGCTCACCAACATCGCGCTGCTCCTCGAGCACCATCCCGACGTGCGCGAACGGATCGACCAGATCGTCTGGATGGGCGGCTCGATCGGCGAGGGAAACGTTACGCCGGCCGCGGAGTTCAACGCCTTCGTCGATCCCGAGGCCGCTGCCGCCGTCTTTCCGTGCGGGATCCCGATCACGATGATCGGCCTCGACGTGACGCACAAGGCGCTGTTCACGCGCGATCACGCCGAACAGTTGCGAGAGGCGGGCAAGGCCGGCCGGTTCGTCGCGGAGCTGTCCGACTTCTTCCAGCGCTTCCACGAACGCTCGTACGGCTTCGAAGGCTCGCCGATCCACGACGCGATGGCGGTTGCGCACGTCATCGACCCGACGCTCGTGACGACACGCCACGTGAACGTCGCGGTCGAGACGAGCTCCAAGCTCTGCGACGGCCGAACCGTCGTGGACCTGCGCGGCGTCACCGGACGCGAGCCGAACGCGGACGTGGGTGTCGACGTCGACGCGGAGCGGTTCCTCGACCTCCTCGTCTCGCGGATCGGATCGCTTCCGTGAGTCTCGTCTTCGCGTGCATCGCACCGCACGGCGACGTCGACCTCGATCCGGCGCTGCGGCCGGCGATGGAGGAACTGGGCCGCCGCGCGGCCGCCACCCAACCCGACGTCGCCGTGGTCGTCACCCCGCACTCCGTTCACGTCGACGGCCACTACGCAGTCGTCACATCGGGGACGGTCGGAGAGTTCGAAACCGATGGCGCCACCGCCGACGCGCTGCTCGGGGCACGGCTGCCGATCCTCGGCGTCTCGTACGGCGGCAACGACCCGCCCACCGCAGAGTTCCCCATCGACTGGGGCGCGGAGATCCCGCTGAACTTCATCAGGGCGCCGAAGGTCGTCGTCGTCTCGCCGGCCCGCGACCGCCCGCTGGAGGAGCACCTGCAGCTCGGCGAGGCGATCGCCGGACTGCCGGGGCGCATCGCGCTGGTCGCGAGCGCCGATCACGGCCACGCTCACACGCCGGACGGCATCTACGGCTACCACCCGGCGGCGGCCGAATACGACGCGCTGCTGCGGGAGATCGTCGCCTCCGATCGCCTGGACTTCTTCCCGCTGGCCTCGCTTGCCGAAGACGGAAAGGCGGACTCGCTCTGGCAGCTCGTCGTTCTCCAGGGTGCGGTCGGCGAGGAGGCACGCGCCGATGTGCTCGCATACGCGGCGCCGACGTACTACGGGATGCTCGTCGCGGAGGTTCAGACGGCGGCGTAGAGCCGCCACTCACCCGGGATCCCCTTGAGCTCGTGGACGCCGCGGTCGTCGAACTCGAGGCCGGAGCCTGCCACGAGATCCTTCACGGTGCTCGAAACGAGGACTTCGCCCGGGCCGGCGTGCGCAGCGACGCGTGCCCCGGTGTGGACGGCGATGCCAGAAACCTTGCCGTCGACCACCTCGCACTCTCCGGTGTGCAGGCCCGAGCGGACTTCGATGCCGAGGTCCCGCAGACCATCGCCGATCGCCTTGGCGCAACGCACGGCGCGAGCGGGGCCGTCGAAGGAAGCGAAGAAGCCGTCTCCTGCGGTGTCCACCTCACGACCGCGGGCGCGCGCGAGCTGCGCACGCACGACCGCGTGGTGCCGCTCGAGCAGCTGTCGCCAACCGGCATCGCCGAGCTGTGCCATCCGCTCCGTCGAGCCGACGATGTCCGTGAAGAGCACCGTCGCAAGCACGCGATCGGGTTCACGTTCCGCGTCTTCCTTCCAGGCCTCGCCGAGAAAGCGCTCGATCTCGTCGACGACGGGCGGCATGTCCACGCCGGTCGGGATATGGCCCTCGATCGGAAACTCGACAAAGGTCGCCGCGGGAATGCGCTTCGCGAGGTCACGGCCGCGCTCGACGTCGACCCAGCGGTCGCCGGTGTTGTGGAGGACGAGCGACGGCACGCGGATTGCGGGGAGAACGCTCCGGATATCCATCTGAATGTTCATCCTGCTGAGGGCCTCCAGCGCTCCGGGGCTGGCGCCGCGATGAAACACCTCCGCCACCGCCATGACCTCCTCGCGGCTGGCTTTTGGCATGCCTGATCGAGCGATCTGCTCGGCGAACCCCGGTTGCTCGCTCGCCAACCGCTCCTCCTCGATCATCCGTAGCGCGTCGTTCTCGGTCGGACCCCACGGATAGTCCGGCGCCCGCAGCGCACGCGCCTGGCCGCCGTAGAGGACCAGAGCCCATGCCCGGTCCGGGTAGGTCGCCGCGAAGAGCGCGGATAACGCGACTCCTTCGGACCAGCCGACGAGCGCCGCCCGCTCTGAGTCGGCCGCATCCATGACCGCGCGCACGTCGTCCATGCGCACCTCGAGGGTCGGCGCCCCCGCAACGCGATCGGACATGCCGGTTCCGCGCTTGTCGAAATGGATCAGCCTCGAAAAGCTCGCAAGCCTCTCGAGGACGGCGCGGATGCTCGGTATCTCCCAGCCCAGCTCGACATGCGACACCGTCGGGGGAACGAAGACCACGTCGAACGGGCCGTGGCCCACGACCTGGTAGGCGATGCTCACGTCGCCGCTGCGGGCGTAGCGCGTCTCGGGCAGCATCGACGGAGGATAGGCCGGGCCGCAGGCGAAAACCAAGCGCATGCCGCGCCGCAAGCGGAAGTCGAAGCTGCG
>DATFHC010000116.1:0-21782 GCA_035248765.1 Gaiellaceae bacterium | reverse complement strand
TGCACCCGTACCTGACCGAGCGCATGCTGCACCAGTCGGCGGCCCTCGCGCCGCTCGCCGCCGTGGCCGTTCAGCACCGCGAGCGGCTGGACGGCTCGGGCTACCCGAAGGGACTGTCGGGTGCGGCGATCACGCGGCCGGCGCGGATCCTCGGCGCCGTGGACGCGTACCAGTCGATGCGCGAGCCGCGTCCACACCGCTCTGCGCTGAGTGAGGAGGACGCCGCCGCCGAGCTGCGGGCAGATGCGAAAGCGGGGAAGCTCGACGGCGAGGCGGTGGCGGCCGTTCTCGCCGCCGCCGGACATCCCGTTGCCAAGCGCCCGGCTTGGCCGGCCGGGCTGACGACGCGCGAGGTCGACGTCCTGCGGCTCGTCGCGCGTGGCCTCTCGAGCAAGCAGATCGCCACGCAGCTCGTGATCACGCCGAAGACGGCGCGCAACCACATCGAGCACATCTACACGAAGATCGACGCCTCCTCCCGAGTCGCGGCGAGCCTCTTCGCCACCGAACACGGCCTGCTCTGAAAGATGAGGCAATCGCCTCAGGCGGCTTTGCGCTCGCGGGCGTAACCTCGCCGCATGAGCCTACGAATGAGCCTATTCGCCGCCACGTACGACTCGATGAGTCGCTCGAGCAATGAAGCGGGACTCCGCGAGATCCGCCACGGCCTGCTCGCGGGGGCGACGGGGTCAGTTCTCGAGGTCGGCGCCGGCACCGGATTGAACCTGCCGCACTACGACGGCAAGGTGGAGTCTCTGGTCTTCACCGATCCCGAGCCGGCGATGCTCCGCCGCCTCCAGAAAAAGGTGCGCGAGCAGGCGCCGCTCGCCAAAGTCCTGCGCGCTCCCGCGGAAGATCTGCCCTTCGAGGACGACACCTTCGACACAGTCGTCTCGACGCTCGTCCTCTGCGGAGTCGACGACCAGGCGCGCTCGCTCCGCGAGATCCGGCGCGTTCTGCGTCCGGGAGGCCGTCTGCTCTTTCTCGAGCACGTCCGCTCGGACGAACCGGCACTCGCGCGCTTCCAGGATCGGATGAATTGGCTGAACCGTCTCGTCGTGTTCTGCGACTGCAACCGGCCGACGCTCTCCACGATCGAGGCTTCCGGCTTCCGGGCATCGGAGCTCGAGCGCTCGGTGCTGCCCAAGGCGCCGAAGTTCGCGCGGCCGCTGATCTACGGCTCGGCGGTCTAAGTAGAAGCGCTGCCGGAGACGAGCGTGTAGAAGCCCCAGACGGCAAGCGCGGACGCGACCGCGACGAGCGGTAACCAGCGAACGCCGCGGCGGAAGAGCGGGAACACGACGAACACGATCAGCTGCGAGACGAAGAGCGCCCCGAGCGACGGTTTGAGGAGCCTGTCGTAGAACTGCTCGGGATTGATCAGCGAGATCACGTCCGCGATCACGAACGGGCCGGCTATCCAGACCAGCACGCGCCTCAGGTCGAAGCCGTGAAGCCAGTGGAGCAGGCGGCCGAGCGCGAGGTACTCGGCGACGATCAGCGCGAGCGTCCCCGCGGCGATTCCGAGCGTGACGGCGACCTCCAGCGGCCGGCCGCTGTAGTACTTGGCGATGGTGGCGGCCGGGACTGGGAAGTCCCGCAGCGCTCCCGGGACGGTGGCGAGCGGCAGCGCCGCGACGAAGAAGCAGATGCCGACGACGGCCACGGCGGCGGCCAATCCACGCCGCACCGTCCGGCTCCCGCCGCGGACCTCGGCGCCGAGGTAGAGCGGCAGGCTCGCGCAGATGAACAGGAGCGCCGTCCCGCCGACGCCGCGGCCGATCGGCTCGAGGCTCGGCTCGTGCGCGAGGCGCACCGGCACGTGCCCGAGCGTGACGCCGCCCAGCACGAGCATGAGCACGAGCTGTGCCAGCCCGACCACGACCAAGGCCGCGAGTGCGAGCCGGACCGGCGCGAGCACGAGCAGCACGATCGCGACGGGGAGGACGAGCTCGAGCACCCAGCGGTAGGGATGAAGACCGGGAAAGACGGGCGTCAGGACGTCGTAGACGACGAACGTGATCGTGTACGGCAGGTAGAGGAAGTACGCGAACGCCCAGATCCACCCGTGAACGAGCGCCGCGCGCCGCCCCGCGGCCGCTTCGACGAACGCCGCCAACCCGCCTGGCGAGACGACGCGCCGCGAGTACACCAGCCAGAGGACGAGCGGTGCCGTGAAAACAGCGAGCGCGAGCAGCACGACGAGCCCCGCGGATTCGATCCCCTCGTCGCCTGCGGTTCCCGGCAGGAAGTTCGGTAGCGCGAGCGGCCCGCCGATCGACGCGATTGCGAAGCCGACGAAGAGCAGGGGCGGGAGGCCTGCGGCAGGACGGGGGTTCGCGGGCTCAGCTTCCACTGCAACCTCTACCCGCCCTGCCTTCCGAGTGGATTTCGCAATCCATCTGCGCAAATCTCGCGTTTAGTTCTGGGTACGGCCACGTGAAGGAGGAGATGAAGTGAGCAATCTGACGCAAGGCAAGTTCAACCGATACCACCTCCGCCTGTTCGGGGTCGCGCTGGTCGCCGCGCTGGGGCTCATCGCCGCCGGCTGCGGTGGCGGCTCGCCCGGCTCCGCCGCGCCGACGGGCGGCGTCGCCGGCGAGCAGCACTTCGCGAGTGGGGCCACCGTCATGACGCGCAAGGTCAGCGGGCTCGGGGTCGTGCTCGTGAACTCGAAGGGGCGGACCCTCTACGTCTTCATGAAGGATGCGCACAGCCGCGTCACCTGCACCGGGCAGTGCGCGAGCTTCTGGCCGCCGCTGAAGTGGAAGAGCGCGAGCAAGCCAACGGCCGGCGGAACGGCGAAGAGGTCACTGCTGGGCACGGACAAGAATCCGTCCGGCGGGCGTGTGGTCACCTACAACAAGTGGCCGCTCTACACGTACTCGGGTGACTCCGGCGCGGGCCAGGCCAACGGCGAGAACCAGACCCTGAACGGCGGGAAGTGGTACGTCATCTCGCCCAAGGGCGTGCTGATCAAGCACAAGATGTCCGCCGGCGGCGGCACCACCACCAGCGGTGGCGGAGGTTGGGGCTAGCCCCATCCGCGCGGAGCGGGCGTACCGGCGCATCCCCTGGCGTCGGCGCGCCCCCTCCGAGCCGGCTGAGATGAAGACGCGGACGCGAGGTGATCGAGCCGGTTCCGCTCGGCTGCGCACCTGCGTTGGCAGTGCAGATCGCCTCACCGCTCCACAGGAGTGACGAGCTAGCGGAGACGCGCGAGTAGGAACGCGACGACCGACGCCGCGGCGAGCTCGACGCCGCCGGCCGCCTCCTGCCAGCTGCCCCAGAACGTCTCGCGGTAGCCGAACAGCCCCCAGCGGGTGCTGATCACGAACGCGACCAGCGTCCCCGCCGCGTACCCCCCCGCCATGAGCAGGACGAGGACGTTGCGCCTGGCGAGCAGCGCGGCTCCGAGCGCCAGCCCGGATGCGGCGTTGAGCAGGAAGAGGGCGCCGACCACGTGTACGCGATGGAAGTAGTCGAACCACAGGTAGAGATGGATCGCACCTGCGGCGGCGACGAGAAGCGCCGCGGCCCCCTGTGCGGCGAGCAGGCCGTCCGCCCTCTTCGGGGTGGAGCTCCTCCTGGCCGAGAGGTCGATGTACTGGGCCATCACCTGCGGAATACGCAGGCCCGAACGCTGCGGTTTGCTCCGCCTAGAGGCGGATCGCGATGGTGCCGACCGTCCCGTCGATCCGGACGACCACCCCGTCTCGGATCGTGCTCGTCGCCCCCGAGACCCCGACGACAGCGGGGAGGCCGTACTCACGCGCGATCACGGCGGCGTGGCTGAGGATCCCTCCGGTCTCCGTGACGAGACCCGCGAGTGAGGGGAACAACGGCGTCCAGGCGGGAGTGGTGGTCGTCGTGACGAGAATGTCGCCGGCCCTGATGCGGCTGAAGTCGCTCTGGTCGGCCACGACGCGAGCCGGGCCTTCGGCGACCCCCGGTGAGGCGCCGGCGCCCGTCAGCTCCCCGCCGCCGGAACCGTAGAACTTCTCGAGCGTCACGTGCCGCTCGCGCTCAACCGGCGGATCGCCGAGGTAAGGGCGAGCGCCTTCGATCCGACCGCGGTCGAGTTCCGCGCGCCGCTCGATCACGAGAGATCTCGGATCCATCTGGTCGACGAGCGCTCGCCGCAGCTCGGCTCGTTCGAGCAACCAGACATCGTCTACCTCGTCCAGAAGACCTTCGCCGACCAGCCGCAGACCGAATCCCCGCAGGGCCTCCCGGGTGGCGAGCAGCCCCGGATAGTCGATCTCGTAGGAGTGAAGCTCCTTCAGCGCATACGCTTGGCGGACGGTCGCGTGAAGCTCCTCCAGCTCGGGTGGCGGCGACGGCGGCTCATGGCGCGAAGGCGGTTCGGCCGATGCGAGGGCCAGACGGATCGCCTCGAATGTGAGAACGGGCATCTCCACCTCCCGGGGAAGCGAGAGCTCGTGCCAGCGTGCACGGCCGCCATAACGCTCGAGGTAGGCATCGAGGTCGTGTAGGAAGCGCCGGCCGGGACTGCTTTGACCGAGACGCGTGAGCGCCTTTTCAGGCGCGAAGTCGCGCAAGATGTCCTCGACCCCTTCACGCCGCGCGCTCTCTGCAAGCTCCCACACCGCTGTGTCGGCCGGGCTGTCGATTCCCTCCAGTAGCCGATAAGCCGCGAGCGGATCGTCGTCCGCGAAGCGCTCTGCCCAGGCGTCGTGAAGAAGCTCGGCTGCGATCTGGGCCGGGATCACGACGAGGAAGTGGATCTTCCACTGCTCGCGTACGAGCTCCCAAACTCGGTCGAGAAGTGCGGCTGCCTCCGGCGGGGGAGGCCTCTCGGGCCGCAGGCGTTCGAGCTCCGCGGTGATCTCTCGGACTCGCGGGAGAAGCTCGTTCTCCCAGCGCCGGGCCACGTCCAGCGCCGCTGCGCGCAGCCGGTCGGGGTCGTGCTCCCACTCCGGGTCGAGCTCTCCCTCGTATGCCCAACCGAGCTCTGTTCGGGTACGGAAGCCACCGAACGGCGCGCCCAGCTCACGGGCAGCGTCATGTAGCCCAAGACCGAGTGCCTCGAACCAGATCGTCGCCGAGAGCGGCGTCATCTGCTCCGGATAATGCGACGGGTCGGGTAGCCAGGTCCGCGGACCGTTCATACCGTCGTGATCGCCCGGCATTGGACGAGCCAGAGCGTCCGGCCCTCGAAGCAGAACTCGACATCGACCGGTCGCTCGAATCCTGCTTCGGCTTGGCGAACGAGCTCGGCGACCTGGCGCGCCTCGTCGTCGCGGAGGGTGCGGACCGCGCCTGTGGCGCGCGCCTCGACCCGAGCGCCGGTCACGCGGTACCGATCCGGCGTCACTTGCCCCGAAACAACAGCCTCGCCCCCGCCAAGTGCGCATTCGATGACAACCTCGGCGCTGCCGCTAACCGGGTCACGGGAGAACGCAACGCCTGCGCGCGTCGCCGGAACCTGCCGTTGAACGACGACGCCCACGTCTCCGCTCGCACCGTAGGCGCGGGCGCGCTCTGTGGAGGAACGAACGTGCGCGATTGCATCGGGCAAGGTCGCGCGCGTCACGCCGAGGATGGTCTCGTACTGGCCGGCGGCGCTCGCCTCAATCGCATCCTCGCCGACGGCGGATGAGCGCACGGCCAGCGGCTCGCCCAGCAGGGCCACGGCGTCATCGTCGGCCTCCTCGCCCACGGGAACGGCAACGAACGGCGGCACCGGTAGCCCCAGCTCTTGGAGTCTGAAAAGGCCCTCTGCCTTGCCGCCGATCACCATGCGGGAGCCTCGCACCAGCGCTCTAGGCGCGCCACTGCTGCGGAGAGCTCCGCCCGGGTCAGCGCCAGTGTCGATCCGTACGGGACACCCGCGACGGAAGGCTTCGGTGGGTCGTCGGCCAGGGCGCTGAGGGTGAGGCCGTGCGCGACGACGAGTAGGTGCGCCTCGACCCGGTCGAGTAACTCCCGGTAGGCACGGCAGAAGCGGCGAAGGGTGTCGGCGCGGCTCTCGCCACCCGGCGCGGGTTCGCTCGGGTCGTGGGCGGCGATCCACTCGCGATATTCGCGTAGCGGCTGGCCCGCGAATGTGCCGAACTCAATGTCGGCGAAGTCGGGGAGGATGGTCTCCGGAAGGTCCCGTCCCTCTAGCACCAGCGCGGCCGTCTCTCGCGCCCGCCGAGCCGGGCTTGTGAAGCAGAGGTCGAACGAGCGCTCTGCGAGCGAGCGCCCGGCCTCGAACGCCTGGTCGCGGCCGAGAGCGGTGAGCGGCGCGTCGCCGCCGACTAGGCCGGCGGCCGCGGTCTCGCTCTCGCCGTGTCGGACGAACACGACGTCATCCATCCACGCCCAACAGTCGTGCCGGGTTGTCGGCGACGAGCATCCGCACCTCGCCCTCGGTCATGCCGGCTTCGAGCAGGCGTGCGCAGATCTTGCGGAACGAGTCCACCGGGTACGGATTGTTCGCCTGGCCGAGGTCCGAGCCGAGCGAGGAGTGCTCGGGACCGACCCAGCGGATCCAGTCGACGAGCGTGTCGATGGCCCAGTTGTGGAAGCTCGAATCCTCGTCGTACATGCACAGCGAGTGCTCGATCAGAGCTCCGAGTTCAGCAAGGGTCTTGACCTCGTCCTTCGTCGCTTCGATCACAAAGTTCGGGTGGTTGACGATCGTGCGACGGACCCCGTGCTCTTTGGCCGCTTCGAAGACGGCGATGATCGATTGCGCCGGCATGTGGCCCGACGCAAGCACCGCGTCCGCCTCGGCGATCATCTTCAGGATCTCGTGCACCTCGGGTCGGAGCGTTCCGTCGCCGCCGGCGAAGACGTCGATTGGCTCCTCCGGGATCAGGTCCACGGACAGCTGAGGGAACTTCAGTTGCGGGTGCTCGCGATGGTGCTCGATGTGCTTGGGCGAGGCGATGGTCGGAAACCAGACGACCTTGCCACCCATCGCGAGACAGAGATTGACGGCATGGGGGTTCAGGCCGCCGACTTGGGTGTTGAGCGCGATCCCTCCGAAGACATCAATCCCCGAGGCAGCGATGCCGTGCTCCCGCAACGCCGCGACATCAGATGAGGTGTCGTGATGGTGCGACTTGACGACGATCGCGCGCATGCCGGCATCCGCCGCCCGCTGCGCCGCCTCGGCCGCGTCGAGCCGGCGTGGGAACGGCGACGGGTAGGGATGGACATGCAGGTCGACGGCGCCGTCCAAGAGACGATCGACCACATCGCTCATGCCGCCACCTCGAATGTCTGCAGCCCGTAGCCCATGATTCTGTGCGCGTAGTACGCCTGGACGAGCGGGCGGGCCCCTGGGGGCAGCGCCCCGCGCATCGCGAGCCAGTTGACGACCTCGACCGATTCCGTCCCGCCGAGCTCGATCAACTGCTTGTACGTGTAGCGCGTAAGCACTTCCGGCTCCTCCGCAAGCAGCCGCATGAACTCCTGGTCCCAGTCGGGAGTGACCTGGCCGAACCGCGGCCCGGTCAGCTGGTGCGACAACCCGCCCGTTCCCACCACGACGACGCGCAGGTCGTCCTCGTAGGAGACGATCGCGCGACGCAGCGCTTGGCCGAGCTTCCAGCAGCGCGCGGGCGACGGCAGCGGGTGGAGGATCACGTTGACGGCGAGAGGGACGATCGGGATCTTCCAGCCGCCCTCTCCCTCGCTGAAATCGACCATCGGCAACGGTGAGATCACGCCGTGATCGACCTCGAGCTCCTGGCAGATCGTGATGTCGAACTCGTCAGCGACGAGCGAACGTGCGATGTGCCAGCCGAACTTCGCGTCTCCGGGAAGAGGCGGGAACGGCCGCGCGCCGAAGCCCTCGTCCGCCACGGGGTACGTCTCTGCCACGCCGAGGGCGAAGGTCGGGTAGGCGTCGAGAAAGAACTGGTCCATGTGGTCGTTGTAGACCACGACCAGCCGGTCGGGCCGTAGCTGCTCCAGCCAATCGGCGACCTCCTTGAACGGACCGAAGAGCGGCTGCCACTCGTCCGACTCGCGAACCTCTTCGCCCGCGTCGTAGATGTGCTCCATGGACGGCGCGTGGCTCGCGCCGATTCCTCCGACGACCCTAGCCATTGGCTGCTCCTCCGCTCTCGCGCATCTGCTTGCCGATCTCGGGCAGCGGCGTGTCCGTCACGCCCGAGAGCTTGACCATCACGTAGATCGACATCCCGGCCTGCCAGAGCCCGATCCAGTCGCGGTTGCGCACCAGAGCCTTCTCGGCGTCCGTAAGGCCGAACTGCTCCATCCACGCTTCTTCGTCCTTGTGGAAGAGGTCGCGCTGGTGCTCGTCCTTCAGCGAGTAGGCGGCCTTGTTCAGCCGGATGCCCCGGGTGGCCGTGGCCTCGTCGAAGAGGTCGAGGTCGGACGGCAGGTCCCTGGGCTGAACCGCGTCGAGGCGGGCGAGATAGTCCTGAGTCAATTCCATGTCAGCTCCATTGGACGTGAAGGTGGTGAGGGGAACGGAACTCCCAGCCGGAGATCTCGATCGGACGTTCCGGATCCAGCCGGAGGCCGGCGAGCCGATCGAGTAGGACACGCCACGCGGTTCGCGCTTCGTAGCGTCCGAGCCGCGCGCCGATACACAGGTGCGGCCCTGTTGCGAACGCAAGGTGCGACCCCTCGCGGCGACGGATGTCATAGCGCTCCGGCTCGCTCCAGTTGCGCTCGTCGTGGTTGGCAGAGGCGAGCACAGCGGCGACCAGCGCCCCCTGCTCGAGCTTGACGCCGCCGAGCTCGGTGTCACGGGTCGTCTGGCGTGTAGAGGTGCCGACGGGGGAGTGCCAGCGCGCGGCCTCCTCGATCGCGGGGTCGGCGAGCTTCGGGTCAGTGCGCACCTCGTCGAGCTGCTCGGGGTGGGAGAGGATCGCCCAGAGCGAGAGGGCAATCAGGTCGGTCGTCGCCTGGAGCCCGCCGACGATCATCACCTTGAGGTTGGACTGGATCTCCTCGCGCGTCAGCCGCTCTCCGTCGACCTCGGTGTGCACCATCGACGAGAGCAGGGTGTCGTCGGGCTCGCGCTCGAGACGCTCGACCACCGGCGCGACGGTCTCATTGACCTCCGCGCTCGCGGCGTCGGCAATCGCCTGCTTGGCGGGATCGCCCTCGAAGTTCGCGGCCCCTGTGGCGAGCTCGACGAACCACCGTCGCAGAGTCTCCTCGTCGACGAAGCCGAGGCCGAGCGCGCGCTTGAGCACGCGCGCCGAAAGCGGCTCCGCGAACTCGGAGACGAGATCGCACGCGCCGCGCTCGACGAAGTCGTCGACGAGCTCGTTCGCGATCGGCGCGATGACGCCGTCCGGGTAATCGCCGATCGCGCCGACCCGGAACCAGGGATAGATGATTTTGCGAATCCGGTCGTGGTAGGCGCCTTCGGAGGCGAGCAGGTTCGGTCCGAACGTCCGTCGCAGGGTCGACGGGTCGGTTTCGCCGCTGAACAGGTCGGGCGATTTGTCGACGTGCTGGACGTCGTCCCAGCGCGTGACGAGCCAGAGCCCGACGGAGTCGACGAAGCAGACCGGCTCCTCTTCCCGGAGCTGCTTGTAGATGGGATACGGGTCGGCCTCGAGCTGCTCGACCGAGATCTCAGTGCCGACGCTCAATCGCTACCTCCTCGTAGGACTGGACATGTCGGGCAGCCTCGCCGATCAGGTCGTGGGCGTCGGCGCCCTGCTGCTCGCAGTATTCGGTGAGCTCCGCTATTGCGCGGGTCAGGGTGGCCGGCCCATCCGTGAGAACCGCAGTCGCAAGCGCAACGGCCGACGCCCCAGCGAGCAACAGGCGCGCGATGTCGAGGCCGTCCCTCGCTCCATTCGTGGCGATGATCGAGGCCCCGGGGTGAGCCGTGTGTGCCTTCGCGACGAGGTAGAGAGTCTGGGGGAGCGCCCAGGCGCCGCCGATCGCCGCGAACGTGCCCAGGACCGGCCGGCGCGTGCGCAGATCGGGCAGGAAGCCCATCGCGCGCGTCGCGATGCAGACCGCATCGGCCCCGGCATCGAGTGCATCTACAACGGAATCGCTGGCAGCGAGCTTCACGGTCAGGGGTAGCGACACTGCTTGTCGAATACGCCGCACGAGGTCCACGCCTGCCCCTATACCCTCCGCGGCTTCGCTTGCATGCGGGGCGCCGACGTTCAGCTCGAGCCAGCGCAGGCCCGCTCGCTCGAACGTCGTGGCGGCCGCCACGGCCCGGTCGAGGTCTCCGACGATCAGACTGGGAACGACGTACGCATCCTTCGCGGCGGCCTCGCGGTCGAGCATCGCAAGCGTCTCGGCCCAGCCTGTGAGCTCGACATCGAGCAGCCCGGAGCGGCAGAAGAGCGAGTCGGTGCGCTGGGCCGGGCCGAGCGGTCGTTGCCGGAAGGCTTCGTCGAGCAGCACGTACTCGGCGGCGCGCAGATTGGCATGAGCAGCTGCGGACTCGTTCACGGACTTCGCCACCACGGCCGCTGCTCCGGCGGCCAGACAGGAACGGATCTCCTCGGCCGTGGAGGTCACCTCACACGACGCTGCGATGACCGGATTCTTCAGCTCGAGTCCGGCGACGGTGGTGGAGAGGTCAATGGACACCGGCCACCGCCTCGCGCAGGAGCGCGACGTCGGAGGAGACGACGGCGTAGCGAAAGCGCTCCTCCGTGCCGAAGCCACCGAGGGCGATGCCGGCTTCCCTCACCGCGCCGGCTAGCTCGTCAGCACGCGCCGTCGCTGCCGCTTCGTCGAGTGCGCAGTCGACGAGCAGGTCTGTGAGCCCGAGAAACGCGACATCGGCGCCTGCCCGGCACAGCTCGACCGGCGGATCGTCGGTCTCGCGTGTCTCCAGCTGGATCACGACGAGCGGCGACTCCGAGGACACGAGGTATTCGCGGAGAGGCACCGCCCCGTATCTGGCTTGAGGGTGCGCGAGACTTATCGATCGTGAGCCGTCCGGCGCGTACGCGACCGCGGAGGCCAGCGCACGCACCTCATCAACGCGCCGAGCGGAGGAGAGTTGGATGCCCGCGGCACCGGCCTCGAGCAGCCGGTTGACGAGGCCGCGGTCGACCTCCGGGATGCGGACGACAGCCGCGAAATCGATGGCGGCCGAGTGACGAACGAGACGCAAGACGTCGGCTTCCGAGAGTTGAGAGTGCTCGTAGTCGACGACGCAGAAGTCAAGCGACTGCGCGCAAATCTCGACCGACTCGAGCGCCGGCAGTTTCACGAAAGTGCCGACGAGGCGTCCGTCCCGCAGCCTCCCCCGCAGGCTTGACAGGGCTCCTGCCATATGGGACGTTATCTCACATAGTGAGCAAGGCCGCAAGTCGTCACGGGAGGGAGTGATGGAAGTTTCCGCACAGGGGGAGGGGCGCGGACTCCGGCGTAACGCGATCGGACTGCCTGGCCTCATCGCGCAGTCGCTCGGCGTCACGGCGCCGGAGATCTCGGCAGTCGTGATTGCCGCCGTCGCGGCCAGCCGCGTCGGCGGTTGGGTGCCGAGCGTGTTCTGGGTCGCCGGTATCGGCGCGATCGGACTGGCCTTGATCTACGGCCGCATGGCGCGCTATGTCCCGAGCGCAGGGGGCACGTACGCCATCATCCGCGCAGGTCTCGGGCGCGATGTGGGCTTCTTCGGCGGCTGGACGCTGCTCGCCGTCGGGATCATCTTCGTACCCGGCCTCCTGATCTCGTCAGCCTTCCTGCTCCAGAACTTCTTCGGGCTCGTCGAGCCGGGGCATCCCTTCTTCTCGCACGCCTGGTGGGGATGGGCGCTGCTGCTGACCGCGATCGTCGCAGGGATCTCCTACCTCGGCATCCAGATCTCGGCCCGCGTGCTGCTCACGCTGACTGCGGTCGGCGTGACCATGCTGCTGATCCTCGACATCATCATCCTCGCGAAGGGCGGAGCCAGCGGCTGGGCGTGGTCCTCGCTCGCGCCGTGGAACAACCACGGGACGTTCGGCTTCGGCTTCTTCGCCCTCGGGGTCGGCATCGCGATGACCGGCTTCTCGGGCTTCGAGACGGCGGTCTTCCTCGCGGAAGAGGCGCACACACCCAAGAAACAGGTCCCGAAGGCAGTGCTCGGCGCGGTCAGCCTTGCGGTGATCTTTTACATCGTCACGACGTTCTCGATCGTGACCGGCTACGGCCTCCAGGCAGCCGGCCGCCACTTCCCCTCGGACTCCGGCGGGGCCGTCGTCGGCCTCTCGATTCAGTACGCGGCGTTCTGGTTCGGGAAGGTCCTGCTTCTGTTCCTCGCCATCTCGGCGTTCGCGTCGGCGCTCGGTACGGCGAACTTCACGACCCGCACCGCATTCGCGTGGGGGCACGACGGCTACCTGCCGAAGGCGTTCGGGCGCACGCATCCCCGCTTCAGGAGCCCGGACGTCGCGATCGGCGTGCTGATGGCGATCACGCTCGGCGTCATGGTTGCCGGCCTCTTGTGGCAGGGACGGACGATCAACGACGCGGTCAACTACTTCAGCTGGTTGCTGCAGGTCGGAGCGACCGGGATCCTGCCCGTGTATGCGCTCGTCGGCATCGCCGGCTTCGTCCACTCGCGCAGATACGACGGGAACCTGGTCGACATCGTCGTCGCGCCTCTGCTCACGGTCGTGGTCGTCATCGTCGCCGAGGTGACAGAGTTCTACGGCCAGACCGGGATCTTCCGCTGGGCCCCGTACGTCATGCTCGGCTGGATGGGTCTCGGCATCCTCGTCCGCCTGGCCACACGCGCGCGAGTGGAACAGCACGAGCGCCAGGCTGAGGAAATGCAGCCGGAGCTGGCCGCCGGCTGATGTCATCCGCTCTCAGCCGCGGGCACCTGATCGGAGGCGACCAGGTGCCCGCGGTCTCCCGCGAGACCTTCGAGTCGCTCGATCCCTCGACGGCCAAGCCGCTTGCAACGCTCGCCCTCGGAGGGCCCGAGGACGTGGACCGCGCAGTCGCCGCAGCTCGATCGGCGCTGCCGGGCTGGCGGGCACTCGATCCGTACGAGCGCGGTCTCATCCTGCAGCGGCTCGCCGACCTGATCGACGAGCACACCGACGAGCTGACGGACCTGGAGGCGCGCGACGCAGGCAAGCTGCGCGGCGAGGCGGCGCGCGACATCGACCGTGCGGTTCGGACGTGGACGTACTACGCAGGCTGGCCGACGAAGATCACCGGGACGACGAACCCGGCGGACCCGGGCGTCTTCTCGTACAGCGTCCGTGAGCCGGTCGGCGTCGTCGGCGCGATCACGCCGTGGAACTTTCCGCTCGTCATCGCCTCGTGGAAGCTCGCGCCGACGCTCGCCTGCGGGAACACCGTGGTGCACAAACCCGCGGAGGAGGCGCCTCTCACCGCTCTCCGCATGGCCGAGCTCGCTCTGGAAGCCGGCGTTCCCCCTGGCGTCTGGAACGTCGTGACCGGGGAGGCCGAGGCCGGCGCTGCCGTGGCCGCGCACGACGACGTCGACAAGATCTCCTTCACCGGCTCGACCGAGGTCGGACGGGAGATCCAGCGCGCAGCCGCAGGCAACCTCAAGCGGCTCGCGCTCGAGCTCGGCGGCAAGTCCGCGAACATCGTGCTCGCGGACGCCGACCTCGACGCGGCGCTCGAAGGAGCCATGCGCGCGACGTTCCGCAACGCGGGGCAGGTGTGCACCGCCGGAGCACGACTCGTCGCCGACGCCGGAGTAGCCGACGAGCTGAGTGAGCGACTCGCCGAACGCGTCAGCGCGACCGAGGTCGGCCCTTTGATCTCGGAGCGGCAGCGGGAGCGTGTCCTCGAGCTGTACGCGTCCGCGGTCGAAGAGGGAGCGCGCCCGCTGGTCGGCGGGGGTACTGTCGAAAAGCCGGGCTTCTACGTGGAGCCGACGGTATTCGTGGACACGACGAACGAGATGCGCATCAACCGCGACGAGATCTTCGGGCCGGCAGTCGCCGTCATCTCCGTCGCCGACGAAGATGAAGCCGTGCGGGTCGCGAACGACACGCGTTACGGCCTCGCCGCCGCCGTGTGGACGCGCGACGCATCGCGGGCGACCCGGATCGCGCACGCGCTCAACGCAGGCACCGTCTGGATCAACAACTACGGCGGCCTCGACGTCTACAGCGCGTACGGCGGCCGCGGCTTCTCCGGCTACGGCTACGAGCAGGGGCCGCAGACGATCGAGGAGTACACGACCTTGAAGACCGTGAGGCAGACGCTTTGACGACGCTGACCCAGCTCGACGCCGCGCACGTCATCCATCCGCACGCGGTGGTGGGCAGCCCGGCGGCGCCGCTGATCTGGGCGCGCGGAAAGGGAGCCCTGCTCTGGGATGTCGACGGACGAGAGTACGTCGACGGCACCTGCGGGCTCTGGCAATGCGCCGTCGGCCACAGCCGCGAGGAGCTCGCGCGAGTTGCCGCCGAGCAGATGACGAAGCTCGAGTTCTACGCGTCTTTCTGGAACTTCGCCAACGAGCCGTCGATCCGGCTCGCCACCCGGCTGGCCGAGCTCTCACCGCCGGGTCTCGACCGCGTGTTCTTCACAAACGGCGGTTCGGAGGGGATCGAGACCGCGATCAAGCTCGTCCGGCTCGCCTGGGAAGCAGCCGGACAGCCCGAACGGGATCTCATCCTCTCGCGCAAGGCCGCCTACCACGGCGTCGGCTCGGCCTCGCTCGCCGCCACCGGAATCCCGCCGCTCAAAGAAGGCTTCGACCCGCTCCCGCCGGGGTTCGTCCATCTCTCCACTCCGACGCTGCGCTCCAGCGTCGACGATCTCGTCGCGGAGCTCGACCAGGCGATCGCAGAGCACGGGGCCGAGCGGATCGCCGCCTTCGTCGGCGAACCGGTGATGGGAGTCGGCGGGATGATCCCGCCGCCGGAGGACTATTGGCCGAGGGTGCAGGAGGTGCTGCGGCGGCACGGCATCCTGCTCGTCCTCGACGAGGTCGTGACCGCCTACGGTCGCACCGGGCACTGGTTCGCGGCGCAGCGCTACGGCCTCGACCCTGACGTGATCGTGACGGCGAAGGCGCTGACGAGCGGCTATGTGCCGATGGGCGCCGTCTTCGTGCACGACCGACTCGTCGAGATGCTCGACGGGACGGCTTTCCGCCACGGCTTCACGTACAACGGGCACCCCGTGGGCGCGGCCGTCGCTCTCGCCAATCTCGAGATCATCGAGCGCGAAAGGCTGCTCGAGCGCGCCGTCGAGATCGGCACGCGCATGCTCGAGCGACTGCGGCCGGCGGGCGACCTGGCCGGAGTCTTCGAGGTACGCGGCGTCGGGCTCATGCTCGGCGTGGAGCTCGACGAGGGCGTCGACGCGGCGCCTGTTGCCGCCGGCGCACTCGAGCAAGGCGTCGTCGTACGAGCCAGCGGCCAGAAGATCGTCATGTCACCGCCGCTCGTGATCGAGCCCGACCGGGCCGATCGGATCGTCGACACGCTGCTCGACCAGTTGGGCAGGCTGGCGTGACCGAGGCGCCGATCAACCAGTCGGTCGAGCGCGCGGTCCAGATGCTCGGCTTCTTCACCGCCGAGGAGCCCGAGCTCACGCTCGCCCAGCTGACGAAGCGGCTTGGTACGAGTCGCGCGACGACACACCGCTACGCGATGGCCCTGCGCCGCGTCGGCCTCCTTCGCTACGACACCCAGTCTGGGAACCATTCCCTCGGTCCCCGCATCGTCGAGCTGGCGGCGACCGCGCTGTCGGGACTGCGGATCATCCGCATCGCCGGTCCGCACATGGAGCGGCTCGCCGCCGAGCTGAACGAGACGGTCGTCCTCTCGATCTGGGACGGCGACTCTCCGATCGTCGTCAGGGTGGATGACAACACCGATCGCGTCGTCCACATCGTCGTGCGTACGGGCTCCCGGTTGCCGCGTACCACCTCCGCGCAGGGCAAGGTGTTCCTCACCTTCTCCGGGCAAGGCGATGCGCTGGCCAAGAGGGAGTTCGATCGCGTTCGGCAGTCGCGGATCGCGATCAACACCCAGAACGAGGACGGCATCCGGGCGATCGCGACGCCGATCTTCCAAGACCGCGACTGTGTCGCTGCGATGGCCGTCGTCGGCACGATCGCCAATCTGCCCTCGAAGGAGAGCGCACCGCTCTGCCTTCGCCTGCGCGAGACGGCCGACATCCTCTCGGCCGAGCTCGGCTTCTTCTCCGACCAAGAAAGGAGCGCTTCCTGATGCCTGCCTACACCTGGGACGAGATCCCCGACGAGCCCGTGCGGCCGGGCGTCCGACGCCGGGCGTTCGGGACGCCAGACGCCATGCTCGTGCTCAATCACTGCGAGCCCGGGATGGAGCCCCGCCCGCACAGCCACGACTTCGACCAGATCGCACTGATCACGAAGGGCGCGGCGATCTACCACATCGGGGACGAGCCCTGCGAGGTCGGCCCGGGCTCACTGATGCTGATCCCGGCAGGCGTCGAGCACTACATCGAGCCGACCGGCACCGAGACGGTCGAAAACATCGACGTCTTCGCACCCGCCCGGGACGACTACATGCACCTCCTGGAATGGCTGAAGTCGAAGTCTTCGGCGTAGTCGGCGACCTCGACGCTGCCGTCGCCGACCTTGCCGAGCGCTTCCGCGCCGCCCTCGAGCCACCCGCGCGGGCAAGCGCCGAGCTGGACTCGCCGACCCTGAGAGCCCGATTCGACGAGCCACTTCCCGAGTACGGGATGCCGGTCGAGGCGATTCTCGGCCAGATCGACGAACGCAGCAAAGGCGGCCTCGCCGGCTCGACCGGCGGCCGTTATTTCGGCTACGTCACCGGTGCCTCGCTCCCCGCCGCCGCGATCGTGGAGGCCTGGACGGCGGCCGTCGACCAGAACGTCGGGATGTGGCCGCTCGGTCCCGCCGCTGTCGAGCTCGAGCAGGTCACGCTCGGCTGGCTGGCAGATCTCCTCGGCTACCCATCCGCTTCGGGCTACTTCGGTTCCGGAGCGACGATGGCGAACACCGCCTGCCTCGCGGTCGCACGGCACTGGTTCGCGCGCAAACACGGGGTCGACGTAAGGGAGGAGGGCGTCAGGGCGCTTCCGCCGTTCGCCGTGTACGGAAGCGTCGAGCTGCACCTCTCCGACCATAAGGCGCTGCGCACGCTGGGTCTCGGCTCCGGCTGCGTGCGCGCAATCCCGATCGACGAGGCCTATGCGATGGAGGTCGAGCCGCTCGTCGCCGCGATCGAACACGATCTCGAGCATGGGATCGAGCCGGCGATCGTGATCGCGCAGGCCGGCTCGGTCAACACCGGAGCATCGGACCCGCTCGACGCCATCGCCGACGTCTGCGAGCGATATGGGCTCTGGCTGCACGTCGACGGCGCATTTGGCGCGTTCTTCCGGCTTTGCGAGCGGACAGCTCCGCTCGTGCGCGGGATGGAGCGGGCGGATTCGCTCACGGTCGACGGGCATAAGTGGCTCAACGTCCCGAACGGTGTGGGCTTCGCCCTCCTCCGCGACGCCGAGCTCCACCACGAGACCTTCGGCGGCTCCGCCGGCTATCTCACGCCCGGTTCCGGCGCGAACCTCCACGAATTTGCGTTCGAGGCCTCACGCAGCTGGCGTGGCGCGTGTGTCTGGGCCGCGCTGAAAGCGCTCGGCCGCAAGGGTGTCGAGGATCTCGTCACACGCTGCTGCGATCTCGCCGCCGAGCTCGCTGCGACTGTCGGCGACCACCCGCGGCTCGAGCTGGCCGCTCCGGCGCCTACGAACATCGTCTGCTTCCGTTACGTGCGCGACGGGATCGACCTCGAGGCTGCGAACCGGGCGATCCAGGCAGAGGTCGCTTCCGCCGGCAACGTCTTCCATACGGGCGCGACACTGGACGGACGCTTCTGTCAACGTGCCGCCATCTGCTCCTGGCGCACCACAGCCGACGACGTACACGCCCTCGCCGACGAGGTCGTCAGAGTCGGAGACGATCTCTGATGGGGCGCTATGTCTCCGACGAGGTCGAGGCATACGCCGAGCGCTACACGAGCGCCCGCTCGGACGTGTTCGACCGTCTCGGCGCTGAGACGGAGGCGACGCAAGAGGATCACGTGATGATGGTTGGCGCGGTCGAGGGCGCTTTCCTCTCCTTCCTTGTCTTCATGACGCGGGCGAAGCACGTGCTCGAGCTTGGCACCTTCACGGGCTGGTCGAGCATCGCGATGGCCCGAGCGCTTCCACCGGGCGGCAGCCTCGTCACCTGCGACGTCAACGAGCAGACAACAGCCGTCGCGCGCCGTTACGCGGAGGAGGCCGGCGTTGGCGACCGCATCGACTTCCGCGTCGGGCCGGCGCTCGAGACGCTCGCCACGCTCGACGGGTCTTTCGACCTGGCCTTCATCGATGCCGACAAGGAGGGGTACGTCGACTACTACGAGGCGATCCTCCCGAAGCTCTCTCCGGACGGCTTGATTGCCGCCGACAACACTCTCTTCGGCAGCGGCGGGCCGAACGACGAGATCACGCGTGCGATCAGCGATTTCAACGAACACGTGCTGCGCGACAATCGCGTGGAGGCGGTTCTCCTTCCGTTCCGCGACGGCATCACGCTGATCCGTCGGCGCTGACTATTCGGTCCGCGCCGATTCTTTCGGTCCCGTGGGGGCTGCTGCGCGCTCGAATCGCTCGGAGACGAGGTTGAGGACGCGCATGCCGTGCACGAAGACGATTGCGCCGCCGAACCAGCCGCCGGTGGTGAGCAGGACGAACCCGATGAGAGTGAGCGCGAACGCACCGCCGCTGACGGTCCCGTGTGTATAGCCGTGGTGGCCGACGAGGACGGCGGCGAGGAACGTTCCCGTCGCGGCGAGCATTGAGACCATGTGAGCGGTCGCCGTCTTCCACAGCTCGCTGCCCCACTCGATGCTCAACCAGTCGACGAGCCCGGTGGTCGCCGTGAGCGCCGTCGAGCAGAGACCAACGACGAGCGCGATCCACCACGCGTAGGCCGCCTTGTCTCCGACCAGGTTCACGACGTTGAGGATCGCCGCGACCGTGGCGAAGGTATACGTGCCGATCGTGGCGTCCGTCAGGGGCGGGTGGAGCGGATGGCCGGGTGGCCCCTTCACGAGGTAGGCGAGCTTCACGAGGTGCTTCTCCACGTGTTGCCATCTCGATAAACAAGCGGTGTGGTTGAATCGCCGCTCGGATGAAGGTGGTAGTGGTCGGAACGGGGGCGGTCGGCGCCGCGGTCGCGGCGGTTGCGAAGCGCCGGGACTTCTTCGAGCGCATGACCTTCGCCGACCTCGATCCGGCCCGTCCCCCTGCGGTGGTCGAGCGCGACGGGGACGGCCGGTTCGCTGCGGCACAGGTCGATGCCGGTGACCGCGAAGCGCTGATCGGCCTCCTCCGCGAGACCGAAGCCGACGCTGTCCTCAACGCGGCCGATCCGCGCTTCAACCCGCCGATCCTCGACGCTGCGTTCGAGTACGGCTGCACCTATCTCGACATGGCAATGACGCTGTCCGGCCCGGAAGTGCTCCTCGGGCAGGAGGAGCTCGAACAGGACACGCGCTGGCGCGAGCGTGGTCTCCTCGCGCTCGCCGGCATCGGCGTCGAGCCCGGGCTCGCCGATGTCTTTGCGCGCCATGCCGCTGACCACCTGTTCGACGAGATCGACGAGGTCGCGGTGCGGGATGGTGCCGATCTCGTCGTCGAGGGCTACGAATTCGCGCCGACGTTCTCGATCTGGACGACGATCGAGGAGTGCCTGAATCCCCCGCTGATCTGGGAGAAGGGGCGCGGCTTCTACACGACCGAGCCGTTTTCCGAGCCGGAGCTGTTCGAGTTCCCCGAGGGGATCGGCGAGATCGAATGTGTCAACGTCGAGCATGAGGAAGTGGTGCTCGTGCCGCGGGAGGTCGACTGCCGCCGAGTTACCTTCAAATACGGCCTCGGCGCGGAGTTCATCGATGTCCTACGCACGCTCCACATGCTCGGGCTCGACTCGACCGAGCCGGTGAAAGTGCGCGGGGTCGACGTAGCGCCGCGGGATCTCGTGGCGGCTGCGCTGCCCGATCCCGCCACGCTCGGTGATCGAATGCGGGGCAAGACCTGCGCCGGCACGCTCGTCACCGGGAAGTTGAAGGGCGGAGGAGACGGTGCCGTCTACCTCTACCACGTCGCCGACAACGAGCGAACGATGCGCGAGTACGGACACCAGGCGGTCGTCCTCCAGACGGCGATCAACCCGGTTGCCGCGCTCGAGCTGCTCGCCGCCGGCACCTGGGAGGGAACCGGCGTTCTCGGTCCCGAGTCGTTCGCTCCCGATCCGTTCCTCGAGCTCCTCGCCGAGTACGGTGAGCCGCACGGCGTCGTCGAAGGCGACCCGCGCCGGGGATAGAGACGTGTCGCCTGCCGACGATCGGGGAAGTGCGCTGCGATGGCCCGCCTGATCTACAAGCCTTTCGGTCTCGTGGTCGGCGTTCTCGGCGGCCTTGCAGCGCGCGCCGTCTTCAAGCGCGTTTGGAGCGCCGCGGGCCACGAGGACGAGGCTCCGAAGCCGACCGACGAGGACAAGGGCTGGCGCGAGGTCGTGCTCGCGGCAGCGGCCGAAGGCGCGGTCTTCGGCGGCGTCAAGGCCCTGATCGACCGGGCCGGTGCGAGCAGCTTCGCGTGGCTCACCGGCGCCTGGCCGGGGCGGAGCAAGCCTGAGTAGTTAGGCCTGGCCGTGCCCGAGCAGGCCGACCGTGACGACGAACGCGAGGATCAGCACCACCAGCCAGAGGAAGGCGACTCCGTCCTGCGACCATTCGAACGCCGGCGCGTCCGGGTGAGGCGTCATGAAACCGCGGGCGGGCCGTGCCCGGATGGCCATCAGCCCCGGTCCGGACCGTTGCGGGATCGGCGGAGCCATCAATCCCGGTTTGCAACGTGAATTCGAGCTCATAGGAGTGCCCCCGAGCCGTCACGACCAGTGCGGATCGGATCTAGACCGACTGTAGAGCAATGATGGCGACCGTGCAAGTTCGCGTTGCCCGTCCCACCCGCGACCTCGACCGCGCGTGCGCCTTCTATCGCGACGCCGTCGGTCTGTCCGTCCTCTCCTCGTTCGCCGACCACGACGGCTACAGCGGAGTGATTCTCGGCGTTCCGGACGCGACGCACCAGCTCGAGCTCGTCCTTCACGCGGATGTCGAGCCGTCGCCGACGGCGGAGGACCAGCTCGTTCTCTATCTCGGATCGGAGGCTGCGGTGGCCGGTCGTGCGGCGGCGATCGAGGCCGCAGGACACGAGCCGCGGCTGCCGCCGAACCCCTACTGGACGCGCGAGGGCGCGAGCGCGTTCGTCGATCCCGACGGCTACTGGCTCATCCTGTCGCCGGATCGCTGGGAGTAGCTTCGGCCCGTACGATTGGGCGATGGTAGAACGGAAGGTCGCGACGGTCCTCTTCGCCGATCTCGTCGACTCGACGGGCCTCGTGGCGAGTGCCGACCCGGAAGTCGTCCGCCAGCGCGTGAACCGCTACTTCGAGGTCGTCGCGGGACGCATCGAGGCGCACGGAGGGACGGTGGAGAAGTTCGCGGGCGACGCCGTGATGGCGGCCTTCGGCGTCCCGATCGCGCACGAGGACGACGCCGAGCGCGCCGTTCGTGCCGCGCTCGAGATCGTGCCGAGCGTCGAGAAGCTGCAGCTCTCCGTCCGTATCGGCGTCGAGTCGGGCGAGATCGTCATCGACGAGAGCGACTCGACCTTCGCGACGGGCGAAGCGGTCAATCTCGCCGCGCGTCTCCAGCAGGCGGCGCAGCCGGGCGAGATCCTGCTCGGCTCCGCCGCACGCAGGCTGGCGGCGAGTGCGGTCGAGGTCGACGATGCGGGAGCGCTCGAGATCA
>DATFHC010000115.1:0-12975 GCA_035248765.1 Gaiellaceae bacterium | reverse complement strand
TCGTGCTCCGCCGCGAACTCGGCGGCGAGTTCGTCGGCGCCGATCCCGGCGGTGACGGCGAACGCGCCGAGGTGATCCCGCTCGGGCGCGACGTAATCGGCAAGGCTCCGGTTCGGGCGAGAGTCGCCGTAGTCGGATTGCTGGCGGAGGAAGCAGAATCGCGTCTCGTCGACGACGACGTCGTCGCCGTCGGACGATGCCGGCCAGAAGCCGAAGACGCCGCGGGCAACGAGGAGCTCCTCGGCGACGATCCGGTCGAGCAGGCGCTGCGCATCGTCGTAGAGCTCGCGCGCGGCAGGCTGGTCGAGGATCTGCGGGAACTTCCCCTTCAGCTCCCAGGCGTGGAAGAAGAACTGCCAGTCGACGTACTCCCGCAGCGTCGAGAGGTCGGGCTCGACGAGGCGGCGGCCGGTGAACTCCGGCGCGGGGAGGTCGCCGAACGCGACCCTGTGCCGGTTCCCTCGCGCGTCGGCCAGCGGCAGCAAGGGCTTCCGTTCCTTCTCGGCGTGGAGGTCGCGCAGGCGCTCCTGGTCGGAGCGGTTCTCTTCGTCGAGCCGCTCGCGGCGCACCGGATCGAGCAGGTCCGAGACGACGCGCACGACACGCGAGGCGTCGAGGACGTGCACCACCGGCTGCGAGTAGGCCGGCGCGATCCGGACTGCGGTGTGCTGGCGTGACGTCGTCGCGCCTCCGATCAGCAGCGGCAGGTTCATCCCGCGTCGCTCCATCTCGCGCGCAACGTCGACCATCTGGTCGAGCGACGGCGTGATCAGGCCGGAGAGCCCCACCACGTCGCAGCCTTCCTCGATCGCGGTGTCGAGGATCCGCTCGGCCGGCACCATCACGCCGAGGTCGAGCACCTCGTAGTCGTTGCAGCCGAGGACGACCCCGACGATGTTCTTGCCGATGTCGTGCACGTCGCCCTTCACGGTCGCGAGCACGGCCTTGCCGCGAGCGCGCGCGACGCCGCCTGCGGCCTGCTCGGCCTCCATGTACGGCTCGAGATAGGCGACGGCGCGCTTCATCGCGCGGGCGCTCTTCACGACCTGCGGGAGAAACATCTTCCCCGCCCCGAAGAGGTCGCCGACCACCTGCATCCCGGCCATCAGCGGCCCCTCGATCACGTCGAGCGGACGGTCGGCGCGCTGGCGCGCCTCCTCCGTGTCCTCCTCGATGAAGTCGACGATGCCGTGGACGAGCGCGTGCTCGAGGCGCTTCTCGACCGGCGCCTCGCGCCACGAGAGATCGACCTCGCGCCGTGTCGCCTCGCCGCGCACGCGACTCGCGAGCTCGACGAGACGCTCGGTCGCATCCTCGCGCCGGTCGAAGATGACGTCCTCGACGTGCTCGAGCAGCTCCGGCTCGATGTCCTCGTAGACGACGAGCTGGCCGGCGTTGACGATGCCCATGTCGAGGCCGGCGCGGATCGCGTGGAAGAGGAAGGCCGAGTGCATCGCCTCGCGCACGACGTCGTTCCCGCGGAAGGCGAAGCTGAGGTTCGAGACGCCGCCGCTCGTCCGCGCGCCGGGGCAGCGTTCCTTGATCAGCGGGAGCGCGTCGAGGAACGCCTTCGCGAAGCCGCGGTGCTCCTCGATCCCGGTGGCGACGGCGAGGATGTTCGAGTCGAAGATCAGATCCTCGGGTGCGAAGCCGACCTCGTCGACGAGGAGCCGGTAGGCGCGCTCGCAGATCTCGAGCTTGCGCTCGACCGTCTCGGCCTGGCCTTGCTCGTCGAAGGCCATGACCACGACGCCCGCGCCGTAGCGGCGAACAAGCCGTGCCTGCTCGAGGAACGGCTCCTCCCCCTCCTTCAGCGAGAGCGAGTTGACGACGCCCTTGCCCTGGACGCACTTGAGCCCGGCCTCGAGCACCGACCAGCGCGAGCTGTCGATCATGATCGGGATCCGAGCGGCCTCGGGCTCGGTCGCGAGCAGGTTCAGGAAGGTCGTCATCGCGCGCACGCCGTCGAGCAGGTCGGCGTCCATGTTCACGTCGAGGAGGTTCGCCCCGCCGCGGACCTGTTCGAGCGCGACGTCGACCGCCGCCTGGAAGTCACCGCCTTCGATCAGACGGCGGAAACGAGCCGAGCCGGTGAGGTTCGTCCGCTCACCGATGATCGTGAAATTGGAGTCCGGATTGAGCTCGAGCGGCTCGAGACCGCTGAAACGCGTCGCCGCGCGCGGCTCTGGGACGGCGCGCGGCGCGACGCCGTCGACCGCCGCGGCGATCTGCCGCACGTGCTCGGGCGTCGTGCCGCAGCAACCGCCGACGATGTTGACGAGCCCGTCGCGGGCGAACTCGCGGAGGAAGCGGCTCGTGTCCTCCGGCCGCTCATCGTGTAGGCCGAGCTCGTTCGGCAGTCCCGCGTTCGGGTGGCACGCGACCCAGGTCGGCGCGATCTCTGCGAGATCCTCGACGAAGGGGCGCATCTCGGCGGCGCCGAGGGAGCAGTTCACGCCGACCACAAGCGGATTCGCGTGCTCGACCGAGATCCAGAACGCCTCCACCGTCTGGCCGGAGAGGTTGCGGCCGCTCTTGTCGACGGCGGTGAAGGAGAGCCAGAGCGGCAGCTCCGGAGCGACGTCCTGCGCGGCGACGATCGCGGCCTTCGCGTTCAGCGTGTCGAAGACCGTCTCGATCAGGAGCAGGTCCACTCCGCCCTCGCGCAGCGCCCTGATCTGGTGGGCATACGCCTCCGCGACCTGGTCGAAGGTCGCGTCGCGGTACGCGGGGTCGTCGACCTTCGGCGACAGCGACAACGCCACGTTGAGCGGTCCGACGGAACCCGCGACGAAGCGCGGGCTTCCTGTCTTCTCCTCCCACTCGTCGGCGGCCTCGCGCGCGAGCCTCGCGCCGGCGAGGTTCATCTCCTCGACGACTCCCGCGTCGAAGGCGTAGTCGGCCTGGCCGATCGTCGTCGCGGTGAACGTGTTCGTCGTCGCGATGTCGGCGCCGGCGGCGAAGTAGTCGCCGTGGATGCGGGAGATCAGCTCCGGCTGCGTGAGGTTCAGCAGGTCGGGGTCGCCGGCGACGTCGTGGCTGTGGTCGCGGAACCACTCGCCGCGGTAGCCCTCCTCCCCGCGCACCTCGCGCTGCAGGAGCACGCCCCACGATCCGTCGAGGACGGCGATGCGCTGGCGGAGGATGGATTCGAGCCGTTCCCGTGTGCGTTGCATGGTCTCCTTCAAGATCAGAGGCCCGGGAGCGGTGCTCTCGGGCGCTTTAGGCGTTTGTTGACCCGGTCGCCAAGCTGCCTGTCAAAGCTCTCCGGGTGCCTCAACCGTAGCACCGGTTAGGGTGCCCCCTCGTGGCCGAGGTACACGACGGCGCGACGCTGCGCTCGGCACTTGTGGCGATCGCGTGCGACTTCTCCTTCTCCTGGATCGCCGAGGCGCGGCGGCTCTTCATCGACCTTGAGCCGCGACGGTTCGCCGAGCTGCACCACAATCCCACCGCGCTCCTGTCGGAGCTGACGGACGAGGAGCTCGCGGCGGTGATCACGCAGGGCTATCTCGAGCGGCTGGCGCGCGTCGAAGGGCGCCTGGCACGCGATCGGGGCGAGGACACTTGGTGGCGGGAGCGCAGCGGCCCGGCCGACCTTCTCGTTGCGTACTTCTCCGCCGAGTTCGGGCTCGACGAGAGCCTGCCCATCTACTCGGGAGGGCTCGGCGTACTCGCCGGCGACTATCTCAAGGCCGCGTCGGAGCTCGGCGTTCCGCTCGTCGGCATCGGCCTCTTCTACCGCCGCGGCTACTTCCAGCAGCGACTCGACGCGGACGACCGGCAGATCGAGCACTACCCGCTGACCGACACGAGCCGGCTGCCCCTCGAGCTCGTGCCGATGGCTCCCGTGGTGGACCTCGCGGACAACGACGGCAACCTCGTGCCGGTGCGGCTGAGCGTCTGGCGCGTGCACGTCGGGCGCGCTTCGCTCTACCTGCTCGACACGTGGGTCGAGGGGAACCCGGACTGGGCCGTGACCGACACGCTCTACGGCGGCGACCGCGCGAACCGGTTGCGCCAGGAGGTCGTGCTCGGCGTCGGCGGGGTACGGGTGCTGCGGGAGCTCGACCTCGAGCCGACGGTCTTCCACCTCAACGAAGGGCACTCCGCGTTCCTCCAGCTCGAGCGGATGCGGGAGCTCGTCGAGGAGCAGGGGCTCTCGGCGGCCGAGGCGCTCGAGCATCTGCGAGCGTCGACCGTCTTCACGACGCACACGCCGGTGCCGGCCGGGAATGAAGTGTTCGACCCCGAGCTCGTGCGCCGAACGCTCGGCGGGCTCGTCGAGCGCTGCGGCCTAGCCTGGGACGACTTCGTGGCGCTCGGCAAGGTCGAGGCAAGCGATACGGGTTTCGGGCTGACTCCGTTCGCGCTGCGCACCTCGGAGCATGCGAACGGCGTCTCGGCGTTGCACGGCGCGGTGTCGCGCGAGATGTGGCACGGCCTGTGGCACGAGCGGCGCATCGACGAGGTTCCGATCACGTCGATCACGAACGGTGTCCACCAGCGAACGTGGCTCTCCCCCGAGCTCGAGGTGCTCCTCGGCGACACGGACCCCCAGTTCGAGCGTGCACGGGAGTTGTCTGCGGACGACCTTTGGGCAGCGCATCGGAGCGCCAAGGAGCGGCTGCTCGAGTTCGTCGTCTCGACGCGCGGAGCCCGCGACCTCGACCCGGACGTGCTCACGATCGGCTTCGCGCGCCGTTTCGCGACGTATAAGCGCGCGAGCCTTCTCTTCAGCCGGCCCGACCGGCTCGCCGGGCTTCTCGCCGATCCGGACCGTCCCATCCAGGTGCTCGTCGCGGGAAAGGCGCACCCTGCGGACGAGGGCGGAAAGGACGTGATCCAGCTCGTCGTGGACTTCGCCCGCGAGCCGGCGGCGGCGGGCCGCGTCGTCTTTCTCGAGGACTACGAGATGACGCTCGCCCGGCGGCTCGTGCAGGGGGTCGACCTGTGGCTCAACACCCCGCGGCGGCCGTTCGAGGCGTCGGGCACGTCCGGGATGAAGGCGGCTCTGAACGGCGTGCCGAACTGCTCGATCCTCGACGGCTGGTGGGCCGAGGGGTACTCGCCCGAGGTCGGGTTCGCGATCGAGACGCTCGAGGGCGCCGCGAGCGAAGCGGAGCAGGACGAGGCGGACGCGGACGCGCTCTACGCCGTGCTCGAAGAGCAGGTGCTCCCGGCGTACTACGAACGGAACGAGGGCGGCCTGCCGTCCCGCTGGATCGAGCTGATGCGAGAGTCGATCGCGGAGCTAGGGCCGCGCTTCGGCACGGCACGGATGGTTGCGGAGTACGTCGAGCGGCTCTACCTGCCGGCGCACCAGGGCGCGTCACGCGTGGCCAGCCGCGTCGGCTAGGACGACACGCGATAGCGTCCGCTGCTTGCACGTCGTCATCAACCACCTGCGGCTCCGCAATCCCGTTTCGGAGCCGACGGTCGAGGCTGCTCGGGAGGCCGTGCAACTGGTCGTCGATGCGGGTGCGCTCGCAGCTCGTGTCGCGAAGGTCGATGACACGCACCTGATCCTGATCCTGGAGTTCTCGACGCCCGAGGACGCCGATCGGATCGCGCGGGAGGTCGGCGGCCCGTGGATGCGCGAGAACATCGTGCCTCTCCTCGCGAGCGACACCGAGCGCAGCGTCGGCGAAGTGATCGCCTCGGCCGAACCATAGGTCGGAGCACTCGCCTGGCGGCGTTCGGGAATGACCCCCGAGCCTCTGCTTGGCGCGCCGGCAGCGCTGACCTAGGATTGGCGGCATTCGAATTCCCGGAGTCGTTTTTGGGCTGAGCGCCACCGGGTTGTGTCGCGCAGAGGAATTACCTTGCACGCACCGAGTACCTGGCACCACGGCCTCGTGGCCGATTATTGGATGGCCGTCAATCTCGACGCTCCTGAGCTCGACCTGTACAGGAAGCATCTCCGCAGTCCTGTCCTCGACGCCGGCTGTGGCGCGGGAAGGCTTCTCGTCCCGCTGCGCAGCGAAGGCTTCGATGTCGACGGATGCGATGCCTCGGCGGACATGATCCAGCGCTGTCGACCGCGCGCCCGCGACGCAACAATATGGGTTTCGACGTTGCACGATCTCGACCCGCCGCGACGCTACGCGTCGATTGTGTGCAGCGGCGTCCTCGGTCTCGGCACCACCCGCGAACAGGACATCCAAGCCGTCAAACGGTTGCATGACGCGCTGCTGCCCGGGGGCACCCTCGTGCTCGACAACGACGAGCAGCCCTTCGGATGGCAGGTCCGGGACTGGAACGAACCCTCTGGCGGCGAGATCTCGCTGCGCACCCGCGTTGACGCAGTCGAACAGGACGACCGCTGCGTCTACATGACGATCCGCGCCGAAGCCCGTGGCGGCCGCCGCGAAGAGCACACGCTGACCATGCGCTTCTGGTACCAGGACGAGCTCGTGCCGCTACTAGAGCAGGCCGGCTTCGTCGATATCCGCGTACTCCCGGGAGTCGATGAGCACACGCTTGTTTACGTCGCCAACGCTCAGAACTGACATGCGCCACAGGTGCTCGAAGGGTTGCAGTGCATTGGAACTAGGTTCCCGCCTGCCTGTCCACGACTATCTCAGCATAGGTGGCGGCGCTCACTGAGTTCGCCCAGAAGCCTTGTATCCAGGGTCGGATGAAGTTCGCGTCGCGTCCGTAGGCGAGCGGGACGAGCCCTACCTGGTCGGCGACCAATAGTCGGTCTGCCTCACGGTACAGGCGAAGTCGTTCGTCTCGGTTTCGCAGCGACCGCGCTTCCGAGAGCAACCGCCGGACGACGTCGAACTCTTTGGCTTGCGCAAATATCTCGAGGATGCCGTTCATCATTCCGGCTGGGTCGGGATAGTCGGCGTTCCAGCCCCAGACGAATGCGTCGGCCGTCTCGACTGCGTTCATCATCTCCGCGTAGGGCACTCGCCGAATCGTCGCGCTGATGCCGATCAAAGACAGCTGCTCGGCAAGGACGTCCAGTGAACCGAACGCCGTCGGCGCGACGATGGTGATCGGCGGAATTGCGCTCCGGCCCGTCTTACCGGCGTCGGCAAGCAACTGTTTCCCCTGATCCGGATCTAAGGGTGGGGCGATCCTGTGCGAGTGCGCGGGGAGCGTCGGTGGGATGAAGCCGCCGGCACCGGAAGGGTCGTAACGCAGGTCCGACTGCTCCAATAGCGCCTCTCGGTCGACGGCGTGTGCGACGGCGCGCCTGACCCGAACATCGTCGAAGGGCGGCCTTGTCGCGTTGAAACCGAGGTAGAACGCAGAGATCTGTGGCGGCGAGAAGAACACCGTCGACGGTGAGTCCTCCGGCGAGGTCTTCGAGTGGAAGTGCTCGAGGAGCTCGACCCCGCCCTCGCGCCAGCGCTCGGCGGCGTCTGCGGGATCGTTGGCGTAGATGAATCGGACGCGCTCGACGTTGCCGCGCGGCCCGCGCCAGGTCGGGCTGGCGGTGAGCAGAAGCTCGTCGTCGCGTTGCTCGCTGAGAACAAACGGGCCGTTTCCGATGAGCGGAACAGCCTGATGCCAGTTGGGGCCGCTCTTTTCGTGCACGTGGCGCGGCCAGGCAAAGAACGCGGGCTGAGCGACCAGGTACAGGAAGTAGTTTCTCGGCTCGCGAAGCTGGATTTCGAGCGTCAACTCGCCTGTGGCTTCCACCTCGGCCAGGTCGTCGAGCAGGAACGCCGTGAGGACCGGTTCCTTGCGCATCTGGGTCCAGGTGTACGCGAAGTCCGCCGCCGTAACCGGGGTGCCGTCGCTCCAGGCGCCGTCGGGACGAAGCCTGAAGCGGTAGTGGCGACCGCCGTCGCCGATCTCCATACCCTCGGCGAGATCGGGCCGGATCACGTAGTCGCGTCCGATTGCGAGGAGGCCACGGAAGAGATTGCGGCACAACTCCCACGAGACTTCGTCGTACGCGAGGCCGGGCACGAAGATGCGTTCGCCAAGGATCACGGCTGTGGACACGACCTCTGTCGGCTCCAGCCGTAGCTCAGGAACACGGCGCGCGAACGCTCGACTGTATGTGTCGGAGGCGTCTTCAAACCGGAACGCCAGATGCTGCGTCAGGGCCATCTTGAGCAGCGTCTCGTGCGCGGTCTCATCGTCCTCTGTTCGCTCCAGAAAGACGAGCGCACGGTCGTACAGATCGAGCGCTTCTTGCTCTGCCCCCAGCGTCCGCGCCGCATCGCCTGCCCTCAGCAGATAGTGGGCGGCACGACGCGGCTCGTCGGCCTCGCTGTAGTGCCGCGCGAGCACGCCGTACACCTCCTCGACCGAGCCGCCGTGCAGCTTCTCGACGGCTTCCGCCACGGCCAGGTGGAGCGCGCGGTGCCGAGCCCCGACGAGCCGGCGGTAGGCGACTTCCTGCACCAGGCCGTGGCGAAAGCGATACTCAGGCGTCGGCCGGCGGCGCTCCTCGACGATCAGCCCCAGGCGCTGCAGCTCGGACAAGGCCGAGCGCAGATCAGCGGCGGGAACGAGACGTTCGAGCAGCGGCAACCCGAACGAGCGCCCGATCACCGCAGCGGTTGTCAGCACGTCGCGGGTCGGCTGGGGCAGCCGGTCGAGACGCGCCTGGAGCGCTTCCTGCACCAGGACCGGGATCGCCGGTTCGGCACCGCCTGCGAGTTCGAAGTTGCCGTTGCGGCGACGGAGAACTCCGCGCTCGACGAGGTCACGCAGCGCTTCCTCCAGGAAGAACGGGTTTCCGCCCGAACGCTCGACGAGAACGGCCGTTACCTCGTCCGGCAGCTCGGCGCGGGCGCTCGCAACGGCCAGCTCCTGCGCGGCCGCAACCGGCAGTGGGCTCAGCTCGAGCTCGACGAAGCGGTGCCGGAACCGCCGTCGCGCTCGGTCACGTAGGTCCAGGGCCAAGTGCTCACCCTCCGGCCGGAAGGAGAGCAAGATCGCAACCGCCTCGTCGGTCGCCGGGAGAAGGTGCTCGAGCATTTCGGTCGTCGCCTCGTCCGCCCAGTGAAGGTCCTCGAGGACAAGACAGAGTGGGATCTCATGCGAGAGCGCGCAGACAAGGCGATAGAACGCGTCGTACGTCTGTTGCTGCACGCTGTCGTGACTGAGCTCCCGCAGTCGCCGCTCGACCTCGGCCTCCATGGAGAGTCCGAGCAACGCACCCAGGAACGGATATGCATCATCCGCGTCCGGCCCGAGGACGCGCGCGAGGTTAGTGCGCAGCTCCAGTCGCACTCTCGCCTCCACATCCGACACCCCAAGTCCGAGCCAGTCGCGGAGCAGCTCTCGGAACGGCCAGTACGGGATCTCGGCGCCGTAGGACACGGCATGCCCTTCCAGGAAGCGGATTCGATCGACGAAGCGATCGCGTGCCTGTGATTTCAGCCTCGACTTCCCGATTCCGGGCTCGCCGGACACCACCAGGACGGCGCCGCGGCCGTCGACCAGCTCGTCGAGCACATCCTCCAGCACAGTCAACTCCGCGACGCGACCAACAAAGCGCGTCGGGAGCTCTTCTTCCGTCCGCGCCTCACGCTCAGCGGTGACCTGAAAAGCAGCGGTCGGCAGACTCTTCCCCTTGAGCTCGAGCTCGCCGAGCGGCTCCAGAACGAATCTGTCCTCGATCTGGCGTGCAGTCTCCGAGCCGACGACGAGATCGCCGAATGCCTGGAGGCGAGAGGCGACGTTCACCGTGTCGCCGAGCGCGTTGTAGAGGAGCTGTGGCGGTGCAGACGCTTCCGGAACGACGACAGGCCCCGTGTTGACAGCTGCACGGACGCGCAGTTCGATCCCGTACGCACGGCGAATCTCCTCGCTGTACCTGTCGACGGCCCCACGAATCGCCAGGGCGGAGCGCACTGCCCTCTCCGAATCGTCCTCGTGCGCGAACGGTGCACCAAAAAGGGCGAGAACGCCGTCCCCGGTCAGCTGAGCCACCGTGCCGCCGAACCGTTCGACCTCCTCTCGCATCAGCGCAACAACCTCGTCGAACAAGAATTTCGACCGCTCCGGGCCGAGCGTCTCGGCAATCGAGGTTGACTCGGCGACGTCAAGCACAAGCACCGACACGATCCGCCGCTCACCAGAGGTGCCAGCCATACGGCAGTTATACGACGCCGTCACGCACCTCGCAGCGCAGCCCGAATCCCTGCGCACGAGGCGACCTCGCCGCGTTGCCCCCTCTTGCCTGCGAGTGAAGCTAGTGAAGGCCGGCGAGGGCCGCTTTGACGGTGGGGGCTGTCGAAAGGGCGTAGAAGACGGTGACGTTCCTTTGCTTCGTAGTCCGGAACGACAGCGTGCCGCCGTTTAGCACGACGCGATCGGGAGGCCTCGTGCCGGGAGTCCTGACCAACGCCTCGATGAAGGGTGATTCGTTCGGACGTCGGAGAATCACGAGGCCGAACGACTTCGGGCCGTCGATCCGGTGTAGCCGGACGCCTTGCTCCGCAAAAGCGGTCTCCACCTGCTTCACCGTGTAGTGACTGGTCGCAGAGTGTGAACCAACCGGGCGAGTACGCGAGGAGCCGCAGCCCGACGTAATCGCGAGAGCCACCACCGGGAGGAGGGTCGCAGGCGCGAGCAGGCGCATAGGCGAGATTATGGGCCTCTACGACGCCGACGCCCGCGTGGCCCGTGTTCCGGAACGACCCCTGATCGGGTTCATCTGACCGGAGAGGCTCAGGTAGGCTTAGTGCCAACTGAGCGAGTACCGGCTGCGCGTTTTGCGTTTCCTCTGCCCGTTCCTGAGAGTGCAGAGGAGGTGTTTCATCTATGGCAACCGGAACCGTGAAGTGGTTCAACGCCGACAAGGGGTATGGGTTCATCACTCCTGACGACGGCAGCAAGGATCTGTTCGTCCATCACAGCGCGATCGGCGGCGAGGGGTACAAGACCCTGGCTGAGGGCGCAAAGGTGCAGTTCGAGCCCGAGCAGGGCGAGAAGGGGCCGCAGGCGACCAACGTTACGCTCGCGTCCGTCTAGTTTCGAGAGGTCAGGTTGCGCCATCGGCAGGAAGGTGCGGCCGACGCTCGACCGAGAGAAAGGAGCGGACGAATGGCGACCAGGGGGCAGACGCACGCGAAGAGGGCACGCGAGCTCGAGCTGAAAGAGCGGCGTGAGCGCAAACGGGCGAAGAAGGCTCTACGGGCTGAGGGCAATGCGCCCGAAGCCGCAAATGGAAGCGGCGGGACGGACGCCGAAGCGCACGCGGAAACCGAAGCGCCGCGGTGGGTCCAGTGAATCCCGAGCGCCACGAAGGTGGGGTGCCTCGGGCCACCCAAAAGTTGTCCGCTTTGGCGAGAGAAAGCTGGCCCGGCGCCAATGACGAGAAGGTTGAGAAGCTTCGCGTGAGGAGCCTGAAGCGGCGTGCCGGCGCACAGGGCCTCGAGCTTCGCCACTCGACCTACGGCTATGCGTTGTTCGACTCCGGGCGCAAGCTCGTCGAAGATCGCAACGATATGAGTCTGCGCGAGATCGAGTCCTGCCTCAAGCGGGCGCTCAAAGAGTGACTGGCGAGGCGACCGATGCACGTTCGGCCGCACTCGATGCGTACATCGCGCAGGCCGGCGCAAAAGGCTTCCAGGTGGAGACGAGGAGCGGCCTGCAGGCCGTAATCGCGCGGCGGCACCCCTTGTATTTCCTACTGCGCTGGTTCGCGAGGGGATCGGCGGAGCAGCGCCTCGTAGTCTCCGTCAATGAGCACTGTGAGGTCGCCACGCTTACGGCCGAACCTCGTCGCTGGTGACACGGGGCCGCCAAACTCGCCGCCTGCGCCAGTGTTGCGGAATGCCCCCGAGAGGCCGCCGTGTGACTTGCCTTCGGCGCGGCTTGACCCTTCCGTGCGGCGAGGCTACCGGCTAGTCCTCGGGCGCGTCTCTAGCTGGTCTGGTGGTTGTGAAGGGGGAAAACCGTCTCCTGCGGCGGGGTTGGGAATCCGCCGGCGATGCGCGCGCGCTCATGGTCGGCATCAGCGTCTCGTCGCGGAAACGCTCCCAGCCCTCTTGCGACTCGTGGACTGCCACGATCGTCCAGCCGTCAGCTGACGGGCCAGCTGCGTGAAAGAGCTGGCCCTCTGGGAGGCTGCCATCGCTTGGATGCACCGCAGCGATTGAAGCCTCGTACTGCTCCTTCGTCCCGCCGGGAAAGTTGTGAACGATGCCGTACGCCATCCGACGCTCCTTTCGTGATTCCCAGTCTGCCCGCACATCGACTAGCAGCAATAGAGCCAGGAAGAGGGCTGCGATGAAGAGAAGAGCGGGGCCGATTGCGTGATTCGGCCCCGCCTCGAGGTTCTTGCTAAGGCGCGATCGTGACTTGTCCCTTGGCGCCCATGAAGGTGACGCTGTAGTGCCCGTAGGTTGCGGGGAACGGCGGGAGCCCGAGACTGTTGCTGACGTTGAGGTAGTTCCCGTTCGGATCCGTTGGCGTGATCGGCGAAGGCGCCGAAGGAGACGAGAACTCCGACCAGGTCGGGTCGAACGAGACATGCTGCGCGCCGCCGCCGCCACCACCACCGACGGAATGGCCGCAATCGGTTACTTCAGCGTTCCCTGTGCCGCCGGGCATGAGCGCAATCCAGCCCCAGATGCCTCCCAGCCCGAACACGTGCTGGCACGGAGCCGACGGGTTGTTGCAGTTCAGCGAGAACGTGATCTGGACCTGTGCGCCGCTGTAATCGCTTCCCGCTCGCGCAGGACTAGCGAAGGCGAACACTGCCGCCGCACCTGCGCAAGCGACAGCCACCGACGTAAACAATCTGAACCGCTTCATCTCATATCTCCCCCTTCTATGACAGTGCAATGACAGCCCGGCAGGGCCGACTATCAAACCCCTTCGTGAGCGACGGCTAAGAACGCCCTGCGGGGCGTGAACGTCGCCTGGGCCAGTGTTCCGGGCCCCCGAACGTTGCCTGTGGCGCTCGGGGGCGAGATATTCGTTCCGTGGCTAAACGGCCGAGCGGGACGGTGACGTTGTTGTTCACGGATGTGGAGGGCTCGAGCCGTCTCT
>DATFHC010000114.1:0-9193 GCA_035248765.1 Gaiellaceae bacterium | reverse complement strand
TCGTAGTACGACTTGCTGAACGTGACGACCTTCGCGCGCGCCGGCGTGTACGAGATCTGGTTGATGTCGAGGTCGAACGACTTCTTGCCCGGGGCGAACGAGCGGTTGAAGGGCACGTACGTCCAATGCACCTGAGAAGGGCTGAAGCCGAGCTGCTTCGCGACCGCGTACGCGGTGGCCGACTCGAAGCCCTTCCCGTCGGACGGATCGTTGATCTTCCAGAACGAGCTCTTCGTGCCGCCGGCGTACCACGGCGGATACGCGGGGTTGTCGGTGCCGACCGTGAGCTGGCCCGGCTTCACCAGCGTCAGCTGGGACTTGGTGCACGACGCAGCGGACTTGCCCGTCGTGGTCGGCGAGCTCGAGCCCCCGCCGCATCCGGCCGCCGCGGTCGCGGTGACTGTCGCCACGGCTGCGAGCGCGACGAGACGCAGTTGGCGGCGCGCTCTCGATCCCATAACGGCGGCGAGCCTATCACCAGGGAGGATGCGCACCGCGCGCGCAGGGTTGCGGGCTGTCGGGTGGTTGTGGGCCATCCGCACGGTCTCCGGCGAGATAGATGAGCACTGGGTCGCGACGGCGGAGGAGGGACAGCGCCGCCACCCGACCATCGCCTCAACCGGCCGTGCCCTTGGGCGGCAACACGGCGGGGCTACTTAGGAAGAAATGGAGGCCGGATGACACGCCGTGAGCGTCGGGATCCGTACGTCGTCCTGGGTGTGCCTCGGCAGGCGTCGGGCGACGAGATCACGCGCGCGTACAGGGTTGCCGCGCGCGCGAGCCATCCAGACTGCGGCGCTGCCGGATCGGCGGAGCAATTCCGGGCGGTCAGCGATGCCTACGAGGTGCTGCGCGACCCCCGACGCCGTGCGGTGTACGACCGATCGTATCCGCCCGCTGGGTCGCGTAGTGGCCGTGCTCAGCGAGGCTCGGTGCGCTACGCGACTCCGGGCTCACAACACGTCGTCCTCGGTGGGCGAGCGGCTGAGCAGCCGACGGTCGAGGAGATGTTCCGCATCGTTCTCTCGCTGCTGCGCGCCGGCTGGTGAGCTCGCCCAGGCTTGAACGCCGCGTCACGGGGCCTACTCGACTTCTCGACGACACCGAATCATCGGACTGGAGGTGTGGTAATGGCGAACCTGTTGATCCGCGATCCGTTTCTCGCCGCGCCGTTCCGGCTGATGGACGAGTTGATGCGAAGCGCGGGGAATGGCGGCAACCGGGTGACCGGGTTCACGCCGCTGGTCGACGTCCATGAGACCGAAGAGGAGTACCTGGTCAAGGTCGATCTGCCGGGAGTGAAGGCAGACGATGTGAACGTCGCGGTGAACGAGAACGTGCTCTCGCTCTCCGGCTCGCGTGTTGCGGAGGAGACGGGGCAGGCGCAGCTCGTCGAGCGGCCGTACGGCTCGTTCGTGCGCACGCTCACTCTTCCTCAGGGCGTCGACAGCGATTCGATCGAGGCCGGCTATCAGGAGGGCGTGCTCGAGTTGCGAATCCCGAAGCCGGCCGAGCAGAAGCCGAAGAAGATCACGATCGGCGTCGGGAAGAAGGCGATCGAGAAGTAAGTCGAAAGGCAACAGGGCGAGCGGGTCGCGGGAGTACGCCTCGCCGCGACCCGTCACTCTTCGTCGGAGGTCGTTTCGATGAGCGCAACCGTGCTGGAAAACCGGGAGACGCTTGAGCCGTCTGTACGGGAGTTGCGGTGCGGAGGCTGCGGCTACGGCGTCGTCATCCGCCGCGATCCGCCCGAATGCCCGATCTGTCGGCAGACGAGCTGGCTTCAGCGGCCGCCGCCGACAGGGTTCAACTGACCCAACGCGAACTCCCTACAGGGCGCGTCCGCGGCGCAGCCGTGTGGCACGATCGAGGCGTGGCCGTGAAGCGGGAGCTGGCCGGACGCGCCGAAGAACACGGCAGCGACGCCGCCGCAGTGGAGCTATGGCATGAGGCCGAGTCCTCGCAAGCGATTTCCGGTGACGAAGCGGACGAGCTTGCGCGCCGGGCCCGAAGCGGCGACGATGCGGCGCGGGAGGAGTTGATCCGGCGGCTGCTGCCGCTCGTCCACGCGACAGCGCGCCGCTACCAGACGGAGGGGCTCGAGCAGGCCGATCTGCTCCAAGAGGGGATCGTCGGCCTGTTGCGTGCGCTGGAGCGGTTCGACCCTGCGCGCGGCGTTCCGTTCGCGGCATTCGCGACCTGGTGGATCAGGCAGTCGTTGCAGGAGGCGCGCAGCGACTTCATGCGGCCGATGCGTCTACCGCCGAAAGCGCTGCGCCAACTCTCGCAGCTGAAGTCCGAACACCAGCGCATCTATCAGGGCGAGCGTCGTTCGGCCAAGATCGGCGAGCTGGCCGACCGGACAAACATCGAGCTCGAGCAGGCGGCGGCGCTCCTCACCGTCGATGCGCGCCCGCGCAGTCTGGACGAGCCGATCGACAACGCGGAGGGCGAACTCGGGACAATGGGAGACCTGCTCGAGGACCCCCTTTCGGCTGCAGCCTACGAGGACGTTGTCGACGCAGTCGCCGGCGAGCAGCTTCGGGCGCTTCTATCGCGGCTGACCGAACGTGAGCGGGAGGTCGTGCAGGCGCGCTTCGGTTTCGACGTGCCGGCCGAGAAGCTCTCTGAGGTCGGCGAGCGGCTCGGCGTCAGCGCCGAGCGCGTCCGCCAGATCGAGGAACGCGCGCTCGCGAAGCTCCGTAGCGCAGCCTAGGGTTGCGTGCCGGCCACGGACGCCTACTTACACCCTGGGGAAGAACAGAAAGGGACCGAGCCGCAGAGCGCGTAAGCGATGCCGGGCGCGGCATGTAGCGCAAACCTTTCACGCTCGACGCTCGCGGACATCGGCACGAACCAGCGAAGCGGAGGGAGGCCTGGCCTCCCTCCGGCGGTTGCTCGTACGAGCGACCGCTCGGTGGTCACTTCGAGAAGCGTGTCCGCCGCGTCGGCGCTTAGCCAATCTCTGACGCCACCGCTGCTATCGTGCGTCCACGGGCGGCAGTGGGTCGCCCGGTGAGATTCAGGCTCTCGTTCCTCCCGGATTCGAGCTCTTGCTTCTCGAATCCGAAAAGGAGTCGAACACCGTATGTCTCAGAGTTTTGCCTCGCTCGGCGTGAGCGCGGAGGTCGAGCGTGCGCTCGCCGCCCGCAGCATCGTCGAGCCCTTCTGCATCCAGACGCTCGTTGTTCCGGACGCGCTCGCCGGCCGGGACGTCCTCGGCCAGGCGCCGACGGGATCCGGCAAGACGCTCGCCTTCGGGCTGCCACTCGTCGAGCGCCTCTCGGCAGGGGAGCACGTTGCGGCGGCGCTCGTGCTGGTTCCAACTCGCGAGCTGGCATTGCAGGTGACCCAGGAACTCTCGCTGCTCGGAGCTCCTCGCGGGATCCGGGTCGGCGCCGCCTACGGGGGCGCTCCTGTGGCCGCGCAGGCGAAGCGGCTGCGCGGCGCCCACATCGTCGTCGCCACGCCGGGCCGGCTCAATGATCTCGTCCGGCGGCATTTGATCTCGCTCGACGCGATCCGGATGCTGGTGCTCGACGAGGCCGACCGGATGCTCGACATGGGCTTCCGGCCGCAGGTCGAGGCGATCGTGCGGGTGCTGCCGAAGCGGCGCCAGACGATGCTCTTCTCGGCGACGCTCGACGGCGAAGTGGGCGCGCTCGCTTACGCCTACACCACGAACCCGTCGCGCTTCGTGGCCGAGCTTCCCTCCCAGCACTCCGACGGCGAGGTCGAGCACCGCTTCGTCTCGGTCACGGCCGCCGACAAGGTTGACAGCCTTGTCGAGCTGCTCGCGGCCGAGCACGGGCTCGCGCTCGTCTTCGTGCGGACGAAGCGCGGCGCTGATCGTCTTGTCCGCAAGCTGCGCGGACACGGCGTTGACGCGGCCGCGATGCACGGCGACATGACGCAAGGCGCGCGCGAGCGAGCGCTCCAGCGCTTCCGCTCGGGGCGCGTGACGACACTTGTGGCGACCGACGTGGCCGCCCGCGGACTCGACCTCGAAGCGATCAGCCACGTAATCAACTACGACCCCCCGGAGGACAGCAAGGGCTACGTACATCGCGTCGGTCGCACCGGCCGCGCCGGCCGCTCCGGCCAAGGGACCACATTCGTGCTGCCCGACCAACAGGTCGACGTCAGCCGCGTCGCAAACCTGCTCGGCCACCGCGAACAGTTCGAAGCCGGCGGAATGACGGCCGCCCGCCCACGTCTCCTCTACACCAGCCGACGCGGCCGCCGCTCGCGCTGGTAGCAAACACCCCTCCCGCCGGACTAGCCGGAGTCGCGGCCGACCGTGTCGATCCGGCCGCTGGAGATCCTCGCCATGAGGGAGCCCGAGCGGCAGCGGGTGGATGCTCTCCCGACTCGCCGTCGCACAGGCGGTGCCGCAGTTGATGCGCTCGGCTTTGCGACGGGGTCGCGGCTAGCCACCGGTTTGCTGGGCGATCCAGGCGTCAGCCTCGTCGAGCTCGATTCCGCGGGACGTCGCGATCTCGGCGGCGAGCAGCGTTCGAGCTTGTCGTAAGAGCTGGTTCTCGACTGGCGCAGGCCCGCCTTTGACCCGCCGACGCTGCCGATGGATGCCGTCGCGGACGATCTCTGCGAGACCGCTGACACTCCCTGCGGCAAGTTTCGCCTGCGACCTGCGATGACGCCGCGACCACGGCTCGGCCGCAGGCGGCGAGTCCGCACGGAGGGTCCGCTGCACCTCCTTCAGCTCTTGCTCGCCGGAGAGGGAGCGCAGCGCTTCGCGGGCGCGATCGAGTGGGAGCGTGACTTTCAACCCGCTCTCGAAGACGAGAACGAGCGTCTCCTCCTTGCTCTGCTGAGATTGCCTTGATTCAACGCGGCCGATGCCGTGCGAGGCGTAGACAACGAGATCACCGACAGCCAGTCGCAGTGCTACGGCGGGCCGGTTTGCCGGAGATAGCCCCAGCTCACGCTCTCGCCGTGTATGCCTCTGCTTGTCGCCCACCACCGCTGAGTGGCCGTCGTCCCGCTGCCTCACGCGGTCGAAAGGGTGACGTGCTTGGCTTCGGGTCCGTACTCGCCCTGTTCGGGTTCGTATTGCACTTTCGTGTTTTCGGCCAGCGTTTTGTGGTCGGTCCCGACGATCGCGCTGTGGTCGACGAACAGTGGAGTACCGCCGCCATCGGGAACGATGAAGCCGCACCCCTTCTCTGCGCTGAACCACTTCACGGTTCCGGTTGCCACTAGATCGAGATACCTCCTCTGCTTTGGGAACGGGCAGAGGAGGCGCTGTGCTCGCAACCGGTACTCGTTCGTGAGTCGGCGGAGCGTAGCAGCGGCACCCAGACGCTCATGAGTGCAGCGCCGATCGCGAGTACGTCCGATCTTCTGCCCAGGGGAGGAGCGAGTCCGAGGGGTAGCTAATTGGCCGTGCTACGGTGGCTGTCGAAGCTGAGCGAGTACCGGTTGCGCGCGATGCGCTTCCTCTGCCCGTTCTTTCCATGGTGGAGGAGGTGTTTGTATGGCAACTGGAACCGTGAAGTGGTTCAACGATGCGAAGGGGTATGGGTTCATTACCCCTGTTGAGGGTGGCAAGGACGTGTTCGTCCACCACTCCTCGATCGCCGGCGAGGGTTTCAAGTCGCTCGCAGAGGGCGCGCAGGTGCAGTTCGACCCGGTCGACGGGACGAAAGGTCCGGAAGCAAGAAACGTGGTCGCCGCCTAGGCGACGTGTGAGCCGCGGACTCTCGCCCGCGGCTGCTGTGTCTGAAAGGAGCGGCATGAAACAGACACTGCTCTGCTCCGGCCCGAGCTACGCGCACGGGCGGCGCTGATGGCGCGGCGAAGCGCGCAGTCGGTACTCAAACGCGCTCGCGAGCAGACGCTGCGCGAGAAGCGCCAGCTGAAGCAGGCCAAGAAAGATGCCCGTACCGCGCAGCGACGCGGCGCCGCTGACTCGCCGCCCGACACCGCCGACACGGACGCCGCGGGAGATGCCAAATGACGCGATTCGATGGCGGCGCTCTCCAGGGCGCCTCAGAGCTCGGGTACGAACAGACACTCGAGGCGCTGCTGGGCCTGATCGGCCGGCCGGTTCTCGTTCTCTTCTCCGGCACGGACGGCACGCCATTCATCTCCGGGGTCGTCTCCGGAAGGCTCGACCGGGGCGAGCTCGACACCCGTTTGCAGGATGTTCTGCTCCGTGGTGATGACACGGCCGTGGAGACGCTGTTCTTCCACGTCGGGTCGCGCCAGAACGGATTCGTGATACGGCCGGACGAGTTCGACCGCGGCTTTTGGCAGCGCGACGACCAGCTTGTCGTTCATCTCGGTCGCTGCGCGATCAGCGTGCTTGTGCGCGGCGAGCTGACCGGGGCGCTCGAGCGGCCCGAGACGACGACGGCCGAGCCTGGAGAGTGAATCGAAGACGGCGATGCGCACCCCGCCCGAAAACCGGAATCGCCGTCGGTCCGACCTGCCGCGGCAACCGCGTCTAGTTCAGTTCGGGGCGTGGGGGCGCGATGCCTGAACGCCTCGACCGGGTAGCGATAGCCACGTCTCGCGACGTCATCGAGCTGTCGTGGGCGAGCCGCGACAGTCTCCTCCATGAGATCCGCAACCTCGGCGAGAACGCGAAGCCGATCCGGACCGCGTTCGAGGCCGTCGGCGCGTCCCGGCCAGTGGAATTGAGCCGCGCCGAGCAGGCAACGCTGTTCAGCGCGATCCAACTGTGGGCGGACAGCGTCACCGTGGAAGCCCTGCCGCCAGGCATCTGGCGGCTGCGTTGCGCGCTCGGCGATCAGCTCGCTGATGGCTGACTACCGCGCCCGATAAGAGCCGCGTCCTGGCGTCATCTGGGGTGTCTCGGGTACGGCGGGCGGAAGCGGACGTCTGCATTGCGAGCCCGCGCTCGCAGGACGGCGGAGCGAATCGCTGGAGCTCAGGTAGCGGCGGAGGGTGGTGGCGTCCGCCGGCGGCGTCCGAGCGCCAGGGTGGTGAGCGAGAGGGCGGTTCCGCAGAGCGCGGCGGCGGTCGCGCTGGTAGTGAGGAGCAGCCCGGACGCGAGTGAGAAGTTGATCGCGATGTCCTTGCCGACGCCGAGCGCGAGCAGGATGCCGGCAGTCGCGCCGACACTCACGACCAGGCCACCGGCCGTGATGGGGACGACGCCGGCGGCGGCGCTGAGGCAGAGCACGCAGAGGGCGGTGGTCGGTGAGAAGTGGAAGCCGAGCGCGCTCAGCAGCACTGCGCTACCGAAGGCGCGCGCGGTCCAGCAGCCAAGCAAGTAGAGGGCAGCGATCATCGCGCTTCCGCGCCCGCGCGTCGTCCGATGCGCCGAGACGTGGTCGGAGACGATGCGCAAGCGTCGGCTGTGACGAAGCAGCGGCAGCCTGACGAGGCGGGCACTTGCGAGCAAGAGCAGACAGCAGCCCAGGCCGAAGACAACTACGACGATCAACGGCCCGCGTAGATCAGCCGAGCTGGTTGCAGTTGCCGAAATCGAGAGCGGCAGCATCGCGATCGCATCGACCATCCCCAGCGAGACGATCGAGAGGGCGATCGCCTCTAGGCTGAGACGGATCCCGCCCAGCCGCCGCAGCGTGCCGATCTTGACCAGGTAGTCCAGGCGAAACGGCAACACGACCCCACTCGCCGCCGCCGCTCCGACCGACGCGAGGCAGCGCGCCTGATCCGGACACGCATCGCGCGGAAACAGTCGCCGCCAGCCCCTCGCGCGAAGCACGAAGCTGACGAAATAGCAGGCTCCGGCAGCAATCACCAGCAGCAAGCGGGCGTGCGCAAGCGGCCAACTCGAGCCGGTCAGCTGCCGGCCAAGCAGAGCACACGCAAGGACGGTGACCACCGCAAAGACCGCTCCGCCGAGGATCCGGCGGTGCTGCGCCGCCAAGGCGACAGATACCCGCAGACCGTGGCCGATGTTTGTCACACCGCAGCCGCACGGCGGCGTCGACTTACCAGCCCGACCGGCCTCCAGTCCCCAGCACCGCACATGGGGCAGCGCGGGAACGGCGGCTCCGTCGCGATCTGATATCCGCAGTGGTCACAGCGGTGATCCTGCACCGGTGCCATGCTCGTAGCTGTGCGCTCAGCTCCGAGGCGGACGCGCGCACCGTTCCTCATTTTGTGCCTCTCTATAAAGCCCCCGAGATACGAAGAGCGGCGGGCTCGTGCGAGGGCAGGAGCACGGGAACGCTTCACACACCATAGCCGCGACTCGCACCGCGTAAACGCAGAATGCCGTGCCGAGATGCCAGTTCCCGCCGCTCGCGCGTGCCCTGGGCTGCTGGGTCAGCGCGCGAGCCGCGCCGGGCTCGGCGACGACACGCAGGAATACGTCGACGCCGAGAGCAGATCCCCAGGTTGCTACTTCTTGGCCTTCTTGGCCTGCCGCTTCTCCTTCAGCGTCTTCTGCGCCGGCTTCTTCTCCATGCTCTTCTTAGTGTTCTTGTCCTTGCTCGCCATGTGCTGACCTCTCGCTAGGTGCGGGTGAGACTGTCAGACGTGGCGCGGGATGTCCAACGACCCTGAGACCTGATGTATCGCCTCAGGCGCGTCGCGGCTCTGCTGGGCGCATCCTGGCGGCGTCCGCTGCGTATGCTCCGGCTGCTTCTTGTCCGTCATCCGTGACGAGGTTAGCGCCTGACAGGCGTCACCTTTTCCCGTCTGGAGGCCGGCGGTCACCTGCCCGATGACCTGGTTGTGCCTGTGAGACCGCGCACAGCGGTACCCCGAAATCGCCGTTTGCAGGTATTTCGCGCCTCAGGCCTGGGCCACGAATGGCCCACGAAACACCGCTCCGCTGTCACAAACGACAACAGAAGTTGCTCATGTGCAGGGCAGTGTCGAGGCGGGAGCGACGGGACTCGAACCCGCGACCTCCGGCGTGACAGGCCGGCGTTCTAACCAACTGAACTACGCCCCCGCGGGGGGCCTAGTGTAGCCCTCCCTCTACGCTGCGGCGGTGAACATCGCCGACGCGGTTGCGCTCGTCGTCGTGCTCGTCGCTGCGTTCGGCGGCCTGCGGCGGGGGCTCGTCCTCAGCGCCTTCTCGCTGGTCGGTCTGGCTGCCGGAGCGTACGTCGGCTCGCGCGTCGCGCCGCATGTCCTCCACGGCGGTTCGAACTCGACGTGGACGCCCGTCGCGGGGCTCGTCGGTGCGGTGGTCGGCGCGATGCTCCTCCAGTTTGCGGCGCTA
>DATFHC010000113.1:0-7920 GCA_035248765.1 Gaiellaceae bacterium | reverse complement strand
GTTCATGGCCATCGGCGGCTACACGACCGCGATCCTCTCGCGCGACCACCACGTGGACCTCGTGCTGACGACGCTGGCCGCCTTCGGGATCTGCTTCCTCTGCGGCCTGCTCGTCGGCCTGCCGGCGCTGCGGCTCTCGGGGGTCTACCTCGCGCTCGCGACGTTTGCCCTCGCCGTTTCGGTGCCGCAATTGCCGCTCAAGTGGTCGAAGTTCCTGGGTGGAAGGGACGGCGTCCAGACGTCGCGCACGGTGAGTCACACCTGGCTCTACGGCACCGCGTGGACGGTGTCGGCGATCCTCTTCGTGCTCGCCTGGCTCATCCTGCGCGGCCGCGTGGGCCGCGCGTTTCGCGCCGTCCGGGACAGCGAGATCGCGGCCGTAGCCTCCGGGATCGAGCTGCCCGTTTACAAGACACTCGCGTTCGGGATCTCCGCCGCCTACGCAGGCGTCGCCGGGTCGCTGTTCGTCCTGGCGACGAACGGCTTCGCGGCACCCGCGGAGTTCGGCGTCGTCCTCTCGCTCCAGCTGCTGGTCGGCGCCGCCGTCGCAGGGCTCGGCTCGCTCTGGGGCGTCCTGGCGGGAGCAGCATTTGTCGGGCTCCTGCCTTCTGTCTCGAGCAGCGTTCCCGTCATCGGCTCGGCCCACGGACGCGACGTCGTCTTCGGAGCCGCTGTCGTCCTCGTCATGCTCCTCCTTCCGGGCGGATTCGCGGGACTACTGGCGCGGCTCCGCCGGTTGGCGGATACTTGAACAGCCGGTCAACTTTCGAACGCAGGAGGGGCGCATGGCTGTCAACCGGAGGAAGCTAGGAGCGCTGCTCTGCGCACTCCTCGCCACAGCCGCAGCGGCGAGCGCAGCGGCTGCCTCGCACACGAGCACGCCGGGCGTGACGAAGAACAAGATCGTGATCGGCGGAACGTTCCCGCTGACCGGCTTTGCTTCGGCGTACAAGACGATCCCGGCCGCGGAGGCGGCGTACTACGCGTACGTCAACGCACACGGCGGTGTCTTCCATCGCAAGATCACGGACATCATCCTCGACGACCAGTACGACCCGTCCCAGACGGTGCCGCAGACCACGAAGCTCGTCGAGCAGGATCATGTCTTTGCCGTCGTCGGCAGCCTCGGCACCGCGCCGATCCTCTCCACCTGGAACTACCTGAACAAGAACAAGGTGCCGCAGGTGCTCGTCGCGACCGGTGACGCCTACTGGGGTAACTGCGTCCACCACGGATGCCAGGGCTCGACGAAGCCCTGGACGCTCGGCTGGCAGCCCGACTACCCGGCCGAGGCCAAGCTCTACGCCCATTACATTCTCGCGCACAACGGCAGTGCGAAAATCGGCGTCCTCTACCAGAACGACGCGTACGGCAAGAACTACCTCGCCGGGCTGAAGACCGGCCTTGGCTCGCACGCGGGCCAGATCGTCGACGCCGAGTCCTACAGCTTCGGCGATGCCGCCCAGGTGATCGCAGCGCATGTCGTCAAGCTGCGGGCGGCCGGCGCAGATACGTTCGTGATCTTCGCGACTCCTCAGGCCACGATTCAGTCGCTCGTGGCCCGAACCCTGGTCGGCTGGAATGCGCAGACGTACGTGAACAACGTCTCTGCGAACCGGGTCTTCGAGCTCGCAGCCGAGAAGAACGGAGCGAACGTCGACGGCATCATCTCGACGGGCTACGTCGCGAGCCAGACCCTGCAGCCGAACCTGCCCGGAATGAAGCTCGCGAAGCAGATCATCCATACCTACCAGCCGGCCCTCGATCAGGACTTCGCGGCAGGAGACCTGAACCTCGTCTACGGGCTCGCGTCGGCGTGGACGTTCGTCGACGCGCTGAAGCACGCCGGTAAGAACCTGACGCGGGCGGGTCTGATGAAAGCGCTGCGCAACATGAACGAGCCCAAGAACCCGTTCCTCTACCCGGGGATCACGATCAAGACCTCGAAAAAGCGCACGTTCCCGATGGAGCAGCTCGTGATGACGAAGTGGAGCGGCGGCGCGAACGGCGACTGGCACCCGTTCGGCAAGGTCGTCGACATCGGGCACTAGCACGCCCACGCACGATTTCTCTGAGGGGAGCTCCGGCTCCCCCTTGTCTTCTCTAGGCGAGGCCGGCCGCCTCGGTAACCGGCGCACGGCAGGCGAAGCGCTCGCAGACGTAGACCGCCGGTCGGCCGTCGACGAGCGTCTTACCCTCGAGCAGCGGTACGTCGTCCGCCGGGCCGAAGGCAACGACGACGTTCGGGTCGAAGCCGATCAGCGCCGCGCGGGCGACGTCCGAATCAGCGCCGCCCACGATCGCGAGCTCACGCGGCGGCGAGAGATGGAGGTCGAGCGCGCAGAGCGCCCAGCCGAACGCGCTCGGCGCTCGCGGCAGAAGGTCGCGGACGAGGCGCAGGGCGCCGACGGCCTGATGCTCGAGCTCGTCGTCGCCCCAGATTCTCCCGAGCCGCAGCAGGACGAAGGCGAGCATCGAGCTGCCGGCCGGAGTCGGGTTGTCGTCGAGCGTCTTCTGCCGCGCAACCAGCTGCTCCCCGTCGGCGGGCGTGAGGAAGAAGCCGCCGCGCTCCGGGTCGCCGAAGAGCTCGACCGCGAGGAGCGCCACGCGGCGCGCCTCCCGCAGCCAGCGGAGGTCGCCGGTCGCGACGTGCAGCTCGTACAGGCCGTGCGCGACGTTCGCGTAGTCGTCGAGGTACGCGGGGAACTTCGCGCGGCCGTCGCGCGTCGTTCGCCAGAGCGGGTCGACGGCGAGCAGCTCTCCGAGCTCGACGGCCGCCTGGAGGAAGTCGGAACGCTCGAGCCGCCGCGCACCCTCGGCCAGCGCCGCCAGCGCGAGCCCGTTCCACGACGCGATCACCTTGTCGTCCAAAGCGGGCTGCGAGCGTTGCTCGCGGATCGCGAGCAGCCGCGCGCGCGTCTCCTCGTCGAGCTCGCCGCGCAGGATCGAGCGCCCGTGCTCGAACGGCTGCAGCAGCTCGGGGGACGCTCCCTCGTCGGCCGTCCACGTGTAGGTCAGTCCTTCGACGCCATCGGTGTCCGCGTCCTGGGCGGAGGCGAACCCGCCGCTCGGCAGACGCAGCTCGCGCAGCATGTAGTCGAGCGTCTGCTCCGCGACGATGCGATAGCGCTCCTCCCCGGTCAGGAGCCACGCATGGAGGTACGGCGGGACGAGCAGCGCGTTGTCGTAGAGCATCTTCTCGAAGTGCGGCACGAGCCACTCGGCGTCGACCGAGTAGCGGTGGAAGCCGCCGCCCACGAGGTCGTACATTCCGCCAGCCGCCATCCCGTCGAGTGTGAGCCGCACTGCGTCGAGCCGGCCGCGCCTCAAAAGGAACTCGAGCGCGGACGCCGGCGGGAACTTCGGCGGGTGCCCGAAGCCGCCCCAGCGCGGGTCGAGCTGTGAGAGCAAACCTCGCTCCGCTTCCGCCAGCAGCGCATCGGTGAGGGACTCGCGCGAGGGCTCGGTCTCGGCCGATCTGCGCAGGGCGCCGACGAGCGCCTCTGCCTGCGTCGCCACGTCCTCCGGCCGCTCCCGGTACGCGTCGGCGACGGCACGCAGTACCTGCCGGAATGACGGCATCCCGTGCCGCGGCTCCGGCGGGAAATACGTGCCACCGTAGAACGGCTCACCATCCGGCGTGAGGAAGACGGTGAGCGGCCAGCCGCCCTGCCCGGTGAGCGCGACGACGGCGTCCATGTAGACGGCGTCCACGTCCGGCCGCTCCTCGCGATCGACCTTGACGTTGACGAAGAGCTCGTTCATGACGTCCGCGGTCGCCTCGTCCTCGAACGACTCGCGCTCCATCACGTGGCACCAGTGGCACGCCGAGTAGCCGATCGAGACGAGCAGCGGCTTCCCCTCCTCGCGGGCGCGACCGAGCGCCTCCTCGCCCCACGGCTGCCAGTCGACCGGGTTGTCGGCGTGCTGGAGGAGGTAGGGGCTCGTCTCCTGCGCGAGCCGGTTCATCGGGGTAGCGTAGGCGCCCATGACCACCCTGCCCGGCGGCACCGTCACGTTCGTCTTCACCGACATCGAGGGCTCGACGCGCCTGCTGCAGGAACTCGGGGACGAGGCGTACGGACGTGTCGCGGGCGACCACCGGCGCCTGGTGCGCCAGACCTTCGGGGAACACGGCGGCACGGAGATCGACACGCAGGGCGACGCGTTCTTCTTCTCCTTCCCACGGGCGCGCGACGCGGTCGCCGCGGCGGTCGACGCACAGCGTGCACTTCGCGATCACGAGTGGCCGGACGGGAGCGAGGTGCGCGTGCGCATGGGTCTCCACACGGGCGAGCCACACATGGGCGAGGAGGGGTATCTCGGCCTCGACGTGGTGCGCGCCGCGCGCATCTCCGCCGCGGGCCACGGCGGCCAGATCCTCATCTCGGAGACGACTCGCGCGTTGCTCGGCAACCAGCTTCCGGAAGGAGTCGCGGTCCACGACCTCGGCCAGCAGGACCTGAAGGACGTGCAGCACGAGCACATCTACGAGCTCACGATCGACGGACGCGCCGCCTCGCCGAAGCCGCTGAAGACGCAGAGTCCGCAGACCCAGAGGTCGCGCCAGGAGGACATGGCCTCACGGTTCGAGGACCGCATCACGGCCTACGTGGAGCAACAGCTCGAGTCGGCGTTCGACCCGGAGAGCGGTGCGCCGAAGGCACCGACGAAGCTCGCTTTCGGCGGCGCTGCAATCGGGTTCGGCGTCCTCCTGATGATGGCGATCGTCGTCGTCGCGATCGTGCTGCTCGTCAAGGTCGTGTTCTTCTGACGTACGACGAGCTGGAGGACGGGGTCGTCTTCCGCAGCCGACACGGGCGCACCGTGCTCGAGGCCGACAACGTCTGGTTCACGCTGCTCAGGGCGCACCGCTTTGGAAGTCAATTCATGCGTCGAGCGAAGTTGCCCGACTGGTCGAGCTTGCTGTTGGTAGGCCTGTAGGCGTCGATGCTCTAGCCTCGTCTGGTGGCGAATTGCGCGAGCTGTGGGCAGGCGAACCCTGAGGGCGCGCGCTTTTGCAACGCGTGCGCGGCTTCGCTCGACGCTTCGCCAGTAGAGCGGGAGCAGCGCAAGACGGTGTCGATCGTCTTCTGTGACGTCACCGGGTCGACGGAGCTGGGCGAGTCGACCGATCCGGAGGCGATGCGTGCGTTGCTGGCTCGGTATTTCGAGCGGATGAGGGGGATCGTGGAGTCGCATGGCGGCTCGGTGGAGAAGTTCATCGGGGATGCGGTGATGGCGGTGTTCGGTGTGCCGCTGACGCATGAGGACGATGCGTTGCGTGCCTGCCGGGCGGCGGTGGAGATGCGTGAGGCGCTGCCGGAGCTGAACATCGCGGGACGGCTCGGCGTCAATACAGGGGAGGTCGTGACGGGGACGGCGGAGCGGTTGGCCACGGGGGATGCGGTGAATGTGGCGGCGCGTTTGGAGCAGGCGGCGCAGACGGGGGAGGTGCTGATCGGCGAGGAGACCTTGCGCCTCGTTCGGGCCGCCGTAAGCGTCGGAGAGGAACGGCGGCTCGATCTGAAGGGCAAAGCCAATCCGGTTGGCGCCTATCCGCTGCTCGGGGTGACCGGTGAGCTGGAACGGAGCTTTTCGACGCCGATGGTCGGACGGGCGCGCGAGCTGCAGGCTCTCCGCGATGCGTTCGCGCGCGCCGATGCCGACCGCTCCTGCCAGCTGTTCACGATTCTCGGTTCTGCGGGCGTCGGGAAGTCGCGGCTGGCGGCCGAGTTCTTGGCCGGCCTCGAAGCGCGGGTGGTGCGCGGGCGCTGTCTGTCGTATGGGGAGGGGATCACGTATTGGCCGGTGGTCGAGATCGTGAAGCAGTTCGGGACTTTGCCGGAGGGGGAGGCGGCGCGGCCGTTGCAGTCACTGCTCGGCGAGACCGAGCTGTCGGTGAGCGCCGAGGAGATCGCCTGGGGGTTCCGCAAGCTGCTGGAGCAGGAAGCCCAAGCGCATTCGTTGGTCGTGGTCTTCGACGATCTGCACTGGGCGGAGGAGACGCTGTTCGACCTCGTGGAGCACGTCGCGGACCTCTCGCGGGACGCGCTGCTGCTGCTGCTGTGTATGGCCCGGCCGGAGTTGCTGGAGCGTCGTCCGTCGTGGGGTGGCGGCAAGTGGAACGCGAGCACCGTCCTGCTCGAACCGCTCGACGCGGACGAGACGGAGCAGCTCCTTTCGGAGCTTGGCGAGGTGTCGCCCGAGCTGCACGAGCGCATCGTCCAGGTTGCTGAAGGCAACCCCCTCTTCCTCGAAGAGATGCTGGCCCTCGTGCGGGACTCCGGCGGAACGCAGGTGGAGGTGCCGCCGACGATTCAGGCTCTGCTTGCTGCCCGCCTGGATCAGCTCGACCCGGCCGAGCGTTCCGTGCTTGAGCATGGGGCGATCGAGGGTCGCGTTTTCCATCGCGGGGCGGTGGCAGCGCTGGGAGACGCTGACGGGGAGGTCGACCGGCGTCTCGTCGCTCTGGTGCGGAAGGAGCTGGTTCGCCCCGACCGCGCGCAACTGCCCGGGGACGACGCCTACCGCTTCCGGCACCTCCTGATCCGCGACGCAGCCTACGAGGCGCTGCCGAAGGCCGCTCGCGCAGACCTCCATCACCGCTTCGCCGACTGGCTCCAGAAGCACGGGCAGAGCCTCGTTGAGCTGGACGAGATCGTGGGCTACCACCTGGAGCAGGCTGCCCGCTACCAGGAGGAGCTTGGCCGCAGCGATGTGGAGCTTGCCGAGGAGGCTGCCGACAAACTTGCCGCCGCCGGTCGCACCGCGCTCTGGCGCGGCGACGACCGAGCGGCACGGTCACTGCTCGAGCGGGCGCTCGCACTCAGGAAGCGCGTGGACGTTCATCTCGTGCTCGACTTCGCAGAAGCCCGTTTCACGATCGACCTCCAGGGAGGCCTCGCTGCATTGGAAGAGGCAGCCGACGGTGCAGTGAAGACGGGTGACGCCGCCGGGGCGGCTCTTGCGCGAGTCGCGGCGGCAGTGTGGCGGGAGGACTCGGGCGCGGGGTCGGTCGAGGAGGTGGAGAGGCTCGCCCATGCGGCGCTGCCGCTCCTCGAAGCTGCGGGCGACCACGCGGGGCTCGGCCACGTCTGGTCGTGCCTCGCGTCCGGGCTCAACAGGCGCCGGCGCTACGACCAGGTGGAAACCGCTGCGGAGCAGGCGCTGCGGCACTTCGACCTCGCGGGCCAGAACTGGACCCATCCCGGCAGGATGATGAGCGCGCTCCACTGGGGAAGCCGCCCGGTCGCTGAGGCGCTCCAGCGACTGGACGTGTTGGCCGAGCGATATACGCATCCCCAAGTCAATCTGCTGCGAGCGCAATTCCTCGCGATGCTCGACCGGACCGATGAGGCGCAGGCAGTCGGAATCGCTGCCGCCGACCAATTCCGCGAGCTGGTCGGGCGGAGTCCGTGGTTTTGGGAGCTCGACGAGCTCGCGGGCAACTACGAGGCTGCCGCCGAGCAGCTCCGCGACTTCTGCGTCTACCTGACCGAGCGAGGCCAAATGGCAGCATTCGGGGCCTACGCGCCGATGTACGGTCGCATGCTCTGCCGAGTCGGCCGCTACGACGAGGCAGAACAGCTCGCCGAGCGGGGCCGCGACCTCGCCGATGAAGACGACCCGGGTACGCAGTCGCTCTACCGACGGGTCGCCGCCATCGTCGCGGCTCACCGGGGAGAGCACACCGAGGCCGAGCGACTCGCGCGAGAGGCGGTCGCCTTCTGCCAGCAGGCGGACTCGCCCGAGGTCCAGGGCAACGCCTACTACGACCTGGCCGAGGTTCTCCAGGCCGCCGGTCGCCGCGATGAGGCCACCGCCGCCTGGCAGGAGGCGCTCGACCGCTACGAGCGCAAAGGGATCATCCCGCTCGCCCGCCGCACACAAGAACGCCTCGCGGCCCTGCAAGAGACG
>DATFHC010000112.1:0-5103 GCA_035248765.1 Gaiellaceae bacterium | reverse complement strand
GACGATCGCGCGCAGTGCGTCGTGAGAGCGCGCCGCCTTGCCCGAGCCGCCGTAGACGACCAGCTCCTCGGGCCGCTCGGCGACCTCGCGGTCGAGGTTGTTGAGCAGCATCCGGAGCGGGGCCTCGGTCGACCACGACCGAGCGTTCAGCTCCGTTCCGCGCGGAGCGCGGATCGATGACAGGTCGCCGCAGAGCGCCTCGACGCGCGCTTCGAGCGTCTCGGTCGCGCTCACTGGTCGGCCTCCGTGGCCATTCGATCGCGTAGGCGCCACCAGCTGAACGCGGTCGCGACGACGAAGAAGATCGCCGCCACCGGGACGGCGCCGACGCGGCCGATCCACCTCAGGATGCCGGCCTTGCCGTCCACGTCTCCCGGGAGCAGGTTGCCGTTCGTCACCGCGGTCACGACGACGATCATGATCGCGAGGAACGCGTAGAAGATCGCGCTGTCGCGGTAGGGATGCTTCGACGGCGGTGCCGACTCGTCCCAGCGGAGACGTCGACGTCTCACGCGAGCTCGCCGACCTCGTTCTCCACCGCGGCGACGAGCCTGCCGTCGCGGATCGCCGTCGCGACGGCCTCGATGTCTGCCGCCAGCGAGCGATCCTCGTCGACCCGCCGGGACAGCGTCCGCACGAAGGCGTGCGCGGCGGACGTCCCCGCGCCTGCAGCCAGCGGAGCGAGGAACTCGACCGCCTGCGCCGCGGCAAGCAGCTCGATCGCGAGCGCTCGCTCGCTGTTCGCGAGCACCTGCCACGCCTTCAGCCCCGACGCGTTCCCCATCGAGACGTGATCCTCCTGGCCGGCGCTCGTCGGGATCGAGTCGACGGATGCCGGGTGACAGAGCGACTTGTTCTCGCTGACGAGCGACGCAGCCACGTACTGCGGAATCATGAACCCCGAGTTCAGCCCGCCGTCGGCGGTGAGGAACGCGGGCAGCCCGTCGGAGAGACTCGGGTTGACGAGGCGCTCGATCCGGCGCTCCGAGATGCTCGCAAGCTCGGACGCGGCCATCGCGAGCGCGTCGAGCGCGAAGGCGAGCGGCTGGCCGTGGAAGTTGCCGTTCGAGACGAGCAGCTCCTGCTCCGTCAGTACCAGGGGGTTGTCCGTCGCCGCGTTCAGCTCGATCGAGACCGTGTAGTCGACGTAGTCGAGGAGATCGCGCGAGGCGCCGTGCACCTGCGGCGCGCAGCGGAGCGAGTACGCGTCCTGCACCTTGTCGCACCAGCGGTGCGCCTCGATGATCGCCGAGCCCTCGAGCAAACGGAGGACGTTCGCGGCCGCGACCGTCTGGCCGCGCAGCGGTCGGAGTGCGTGGATCTGCGGGAGGAACGAGGTCCGGGACCCTTGGAGCGCCTCGAGCGAGAGCGCACAGGCGATGTCGGCCGCTCGAGCCAGACGGCGCGCGCGGACGAGCCCGAGCGCGAGGGTCGCCGCCATGAATTGCGTGCCGTTGACCAGGGAAAGCCCCTCCTTCGCCGCCAGCCGCACCGGTTCGAGACCGACGCGACCGAGCGCATCCGCGCCAGCGAGCCGCTCGCCTTCGACCCACGCCTCACCCTCGCCGACGAGCGGCAGCGCGAGGTGCGCGAGCGGCGCGAGATCGCCCGACGCGCCGACGGAACCACGGCTCGGAACGAACGGCACCAGGCCACGATCGAGCAGCGCAAGCAACAGCTCGACCGTCTCGACACGAGCGCCGGAGTTCCCCTTCGCAAGCGCATTGGCCCGGAGGAGCATCGCCGCACGGACGATCTCGTCTGGATACGGCTCCCCCACGCCGCACGCGTGCGAGCGGAGAAGCCGCAGCTGCAGCTCCTCGGTCTGCTCCTCGGGGATCGCGACGGCGACGAAGCGGCCAAAGCCGGTGTTGACCCCGTAGGTGTGCTCGCGGCTTCCGTGCACTGCCCGCTCGACGAGCGCGCGCGCCGTGTTCATCCTCTCGCGCGCCCGGTCGGTCAGCCCTGCAGCAGCGCGATCTACGGCAACGGCCCAGACGTCGTCCACGGTGAGGTCGTCGCCGGTGAGGCCGATCGCCGTCCGCTGCGCCACGCGGCGAGTCTAGGAGTTGACGAGCGACCGCCGCACGCCGTAGCAGCTGCCGATCATCAACCGATTGAATGGTCAGTCAAAGTGGATTGAATAGTCAGTCAAAAAGAAGTTGAGTTTTTTGGTTTGGATTTGTCGACTTTTTGGGAATTACCGCGCCGTTCTTTTCCGCTCCCACCCCCAAGGAGGAGAAATGACGCGGAAGGTGGTGCTGCTCACAGTTGCAGCACTCGTTGCGGCGCTGACCGCCGCCGCTGCGCTCTCGGCGTCCCCGTCCGTGACGATCACGGGGCCGAAGAGCAACCAGAAGGTCTCGCTTCACCAGAATCCGTACCTCGCCGTGTCGGGCACGGCGGCATTTGCCGACACGAGCTCGGGGACGACCCAGTTCTTCCTGCGGCGCGACGGTTGCGGCACCTCGGCCGACAACCCGCACATGAGCGTCACGTCCGGCACCGACGCCGGTGACGGCTGCGGGCTCATCATCGACGCCGTCGGACCTGTCGGTGACGTCGCCCCGCAGGCGTCGTTCACGGACTACCCCGCGAGCGACGGCATGCCTCTCCCCTATGACGGCACGCAGCCGATCAACGGCCAGATCTCGCTCTCGGGCGCGCAGGTCGGCCTGGCCGAGGTCGACGTCGACCTTCAGGCGCTCGTCGGCGGCAACGCCGTCGACATCGGCTCCGCGACCGGGACCGCGATCCTCGACCCGACCGGGAGCTCGACTCCGGTGCCGTTCACGATCCAGCCGAACGCGGCGCTCGACGGATCCGACATCCAGGCACTCGACCTACGCGTGACCACTCATGGGCCGAATGTCTACAGCGGCTTCGTGGCGCTCAGCGGAGCATCATGGGTGAAGGTGCCGAGCTACGCAGCGAGCGTGAACAAGAGCGTCGCGATCTCGGTCGACGACCCGACGTTCGCGAACCCGACCCCGGCTCGGATTTCCGGCACGACCTGGAGCGTCGCGATCCCGACGCCCGCCGTCGGCAAGCACACGATCTACGCCGAGTCGACGCAGGGCTACGACACGTCCGCACCCGCGAGCGTGACCTTCAGCGTGACGAAGTGAGGAGGGACGAAACCGTGAAGAAGCTCTTCATCCTGCTCTCGCTCGGCGCAGTCGCCTTCCTCTTCGGAGGGACCTCGGCCCGAGCCGGCGACCCCGTGCATCACCCGCTCTACATGCCGAACACGCTCAACACGACGAACCCGGCGCTGCAGCCGCCGCCCGTCTACACCGGGCCGATCTGCGTGCCGGACCCCGTCGGCCAGTGCGTCCTGCCACCGCCGCCCGCCGGAGAGCCGGCGCCGGTGAACATGGCCTACTTCGGCGGCCACGTTCAGGTGACGCCGAAGGTCTATCTCGTCCTCTGGGGCTGGGGGCAGGCCGGGGCGTTCAACCACACGACGCCAGGCATGCCGGCCTCCGACCCCGACGGCGCGGGTGCGCGGATGCTCGCCTTCATCAAGGCGATGGGCGGCACTGCTTGGATGGGCTCGCAGACGCAGTACTTCGAGACTGTCAACGGCCAGAACATCAACATCCAGAATCCGACGAACCAGTTCGGCGGCGTCTGGTACGACAACTCGAACCCGATCCACAACAACGTGACCGGGCTCGAGTTGGCACAGGAGGCGCAGCGCGCCGTGGCGCACTTCGGCGTCACCGACCTCGACAACTCGCAGTTCGTGATCGCGCAGCCGCAGATGTACGACGAGGCCGGCTTCAACGCGGGCGTCGGCTACTGCGCCTGGCACGACTACACGCAGCCGCAGTACTACCCGGGCGTCCAGCCCGGCATCTCGTTCACGAACATGCCGTACGTCCTGAACTCCGGCACGACCTGCGGCGAGAACTCGGTCAACACCGGCTACTTCGCGGGTCGGCTCGACGGGTTCACGATCGTCATGGGGCACGAGATCGAGGAGACGATCACCGATCCCGGCGCTGAGGACGTCATCAACGGCGTCAATCTCGGCGGCTGGTACGACTACAGCGGATACGAGAACGGCGACAAGTGCGCCTGGGTCGGCTACACCGACGGGATCGCGCCTCCCAGCACGGTTCCGGGCGGCCTCAACAACATCACGGGCAACGACGGGAAGCAGTACCCCGTGCAGAGCCTGTGGAGCAACGACTCCGCCGGCGGCGCAGGCTGGTGCGCCGGCGCCGGGGACGACCTTCCCGTCACGGGGTAGACGGGAGCGGAAGGCCGTGGGCCTGCCCCTACGCGGGCCCACGGTCAAAACTCGCTCACTCGCCGAGAAGCCGCAACTCAAGGACGTGCGACGGGTCGAGTCCGTCGACACGGAGGAGCGAGCCGGCCGCCGCGACAGCGGCGCCCGCGGGAAGCAGGCCGACGAGCTCGGCTCCGAGCACGTCGAGGCCCCGCGCCCGAGCCTCACGCTCGACCGCGGCGACGACCTCGTGCAACGGCGAGGCCCGCCAATCCTCGACGTTGAGGCTCACCTGGACGTGGCCGGCGCTGGGAAGCCGCAGTCCGAGCGCACGGACTCCCGGGAAGCCGCCGTCGCGCTCGCGCACCGCCCCCGCCACCTCGCGCGCGGCCTCGAGATCGTCTCCCGCGACGTTGACGTTGAACGCGATCAGTGCGCGACGCGCTCCGACGATCACGCCGCCTGCTCTTTCATCGAGGCGTGTAGGACCGAAGTCGGGAGCGAGCTCGCCCGCGTCGATGCGCCGCTGGAGCTCCTCGGGGCCACCACGCCGGAAGAAGGCGGGTCCAAGCCCGGGTGCGAGGTCGGCGTAGAGGAAGACCGGCAGCGCCAACTCCTCCCCCACCCGCCGCGCGAGCTCGAGCGCCGCAGCGGCGGCGCGCTCGCGGTCCGCGTCGTGGATCGGGACGACCGGGACGACGTCGGCGGCGCCGATCCGAGGATGCGCCCCTGCGTGCTCGCGGAGGTCGATCCGCTCGCGGGCGCAGCCGATGCCGGCGAGCAGCGAGGCGACGAGCTCTTCCTCGCTCCCGACGAGTGTGTAGACCGAGCGATTGTGGTCGGCGTCCGAATGGACGTCGAGCAGA
>DATFHC010000111.1:0-4794 GCA_035248765.1 Gaiellaceae bacterium | reverse complement strand
CACCCTCGAGACGCCACCGAGTGGACCCAGGGCTTCGAGATCGCGGAGCACGAAGGCCGAGCACGCCGTGACGGCGTCGGCCGCTCCCAGAATCCGGCGAAGTCCGGCCCGCAACGTCGCCGAATGTTCGAACACTCCGTGTGCGTCGAACGTGAGCTCTCCCTGACCTGTGAAGACGAGCCGTCCCCGAAGGCCCCTCTGCAGGGCTGCGATGTACACGGAAGGCGGCCCGGCTCCGATCACGTGGACGACGTCTGCGCGCCACCCGCGGATGTGCCGGAGCAGGGAGAGTGCGGCTGCAGGCGATGTCGCGAGGAACCGCGCAGCCGGACGCATGCGGAGCGCGGGTAGCGGGAATCGAAGACGCGTCACGGGGATCCTGTTGAGCACCTCGGACCGGACGACTCCCTCGGGCCAGCGGTTGGTGAGAACCGCGACGCCGTGGCCCCGCGAGCCGAGCTCCAGAGCGAGCTGACGGGTCAGTTCTTCGATCCCGCCGACGTGGGGGTAATACGCGCTGGGCACCAAGAGGACCCGCAACCGCCGCGCGGAAGGCGCAACTTCAAGGCGGTTACTAGTCATCCCCGGCCAGTATGCACGGCACACAGCCCCTGGCCCACCTCCCCGCGCCGCGAGAGGTCGCGTGGTTTACGAAGAGCTCTTCGGGCTCGACTCGAGCAGGTCTCGGGCCGCGAGGTCGTTCAGGAACGTTGTCGATGTGGGCGGATGCCGTTTCCCGCGGAACCTCGAACCTTTGAACGACGATGTCGACCAGGTGTGCCCGGCCATTACCTTCCAGGTCTCGCGAGGCTCGACATCGGCACCGATGATCGTGTGATGGAGGTCGATTCTTGCGTCGCCGCGGCCCGAGACCAGGTCCGGGCGTGAGTGGGCCGATCCCCCGGGGTGGTGTTCCAGCTTGTTGAGATGCCGGAACCCGTGGTCGACGAGGACTCGCTCGGCCGGGGCAACGCTCTCCAGGGCGACCAGCAGGTCGGCGTCGACGTGGTCCCGGGACTCGCCCGCGAGGTACAGATGCCTGGCGATCGAGGGGCGTCTGACGAGAATGCTCGGGATTCCGCTCTCTCGCCATGCCTCGGCGATCTCGGCCGCCACGCCGTCGAGGTGGATGCTGCGGGCGGCGGCGACCATACGTGCGGAGGTCATCCTTCGCCCCTCCTGCGAAGCTGGCTCCAATCGGACGAGGCGGCGGTTTTCGCTCGGTCGGAGAGCATCTGATCGAGAACCGTGCTCTATCCGTCGAAGCGCCTGACCCCGGAGATGCACGTACGTAGGGTAGGACGGGTGGAGGTAATCGGCACTCATCGTCCGCGCGCCCGCCTTAGCCGGGGCAACTGCCTCCGGCAGCGATACGGATGACGGATGGGAGCCAAGAGAACCTTCGGGTTCTACGGATTTATCACGCAGGCCGAGATCCGACCCACCGCCAGCGAGAGCGGTCGCTGCAAGCGCTGGGAATCGACATCACCCTGGTGGTGCCCTCTTCGTGGCCGGAGCGCGGCGCGGAGGCGCAAATCTCCCGGGAGAGCTTCGCGATCGTGGAGCTCCCGGTCAGCCGGCCAACAGACGTCAACCGGCACACCTACACCAACCTCGAGGGGATGAGAGAAGTCGTGAGGGAAGCGAACCCCGACGTGCTCGACGTCCACGAGGAGCCGTTCAGCGCCGCCGGCCGGCAGTGGCTCAAGGCCGCGACAGCCGATCTGCCGATCGTCATGTACACGGCCCAGAACGTCGCGAAACGCTACCCCCCACCCTTCACGGTCTACGAGCGGCGATCGCACCGGCGCGCCGCCGCCCTGTATCCCTGCAGCCGGCAGGCGGCATCGGTTGCGCGCGGGAAGGGGTTCGACGGTCTGCTCGAGGTCATCCCGCTCGGTTTCGATCCGGAGCTGTTCCGGCCGGGAGAGCAGTCGCTGGACGACGAGGAGCTCGTGCTCGCGATCTTCGGTCGGCTCGTTCCCGAGAAGGGAGTCCGCGATGCGGTTCGGGTGTTCGAGCGCGTCAATTCGGTGAGGCCCGCACGCCTCGTCGTCGTCGGCTTCGGGCCTGAGGAGCAGCCCGCCCACGAGCTCGCCGCGGCGCTCGGCGTCGCTGACCGACTCGAGGTGGAGCCGTGGCTTTCAGCGGACAGGGTCGCACAGATCTACCGGCAGGCCCACGTCGTTCTCGTGCCGAGCATTGCGACGACGACGTGGACGGAGCAGTTCGGACGCGTGATCGTCGAGGCGCAGGCCTCGGGCGCGGTGGTCGCCGGTTACGCGACCGGCTCGATTCCGGAGGTCGGCGGCCAAGGGGCGGTCCTCGTCAGCGAAGGAGACGTCGCCGCGCTTGCCAACGCAGTGGTCGACCTCATCGGCGATCCGTTCGATTTCGAACGGAGGCGCGAGCAGGGCCTGGCTCTCGGCGAAACCCGGACGTGGAGGCGAGTGGCCGAGCAACAGGCGGCGCTCTATCGGCGGGTCGTCGAAGGGGACCTGGAGCGGGTTGCTCTTCCGCGTTCACCGGCGAGGAGACGTGCCGTCGCACGTCTCGAGTTCGGAGAGACCGCGGCGACCCCGATCGGCCCAAGACCGTTCGCTCTGCCTCTGCTGCGGCGTGACGGCTTCGTCTCGGCAGCGGTCGCGGCCGTGATCGATGCCTGCGCCGAGGCCATTGCATTGCTGCCCGATCGTTCAAGGTCGAGCTAGGACCACTCGACGAAGCAGGGCTCGGAGCCGCTGCGTCTGAATCCTTACCAGGCGGCCAGTTGTGCGGCGCACGCTCGCCAGCGGTAGCCCCGCGCGAATTCCTGACCCTCGCGGCGTCTCGTCTCCTCGGCTGCGACCGCGGCCTGAATCGAATCGAGCCACGCGGCCGGCCGGCCGGGGGGTGCGTAGAGCACCGCGTCTCCGGCCCAGGAGCGGATCGCGGGTAGGTCGCTCGCAACAACCGGCGTGCCGAGCGCGAGAGCCTCGACGATCGGTAGTCCGAAGCCCTCGGCCCGCGTAGGCATCACGAGGACGCTCGCCTCGGCGACCAGCCTGAGGATCTCGCGGCGCTTCGCTCCCGCGACGATCCGGACGCGTTCTGGGCGTCTGGAGACGGCGATCCGCTTCCGCAAAGAAGCCACGTACGTACCGGATCCGCTTCCCGCGATGATCAGGTTAAGGTCGCCGGCGCCCCGAGACACGAAGAGCTCGAACGCTTCGAGCAGGTCGAAGACTCCCTTTCGTGGCTCGAGGGCGCCCACGAAGAGGATGTAAGGAAGCCGCTGTGGGAGCGGCACACGAAGGGCATCGTCCGCTTCCTCGTCGGTCAGTTGTCCGCAACCGAATCGCGCCACGTGCGCATCCGCGCCAACGAGCCTCCGGATCTCGCGTGCGTTGTACTCGGTCGATGTGAACAGCCTGGCATGTCTCCGGCGAAGCGACCCGAACGCGGCTCGCTTGACCAGTCGCTTTGCCGGTGGCCAGTACTCGGGATGACTGAGAGGGAGAAGATCGTGCACGAGTGCGGCATAGCGCAGACCCTTCGGGCGGGGTAGGAGCGGGGCGTAGGCGTCGAGCAGCAGAACGCGATCGACGGGATCGTCTGCCTGCTCGAGCCGACGGGCGTCAAAGGGGAGCAGCAGACGCTGGTAGAGGAGACGGCCTGCCCGGGTCCTCGCGAGCGGCACATTCCGGGTCGGGAGCCTCGACTCTCGCGCGAGGCTCGGGCCTGCAACCACCGTGACGCTGCGGCTGGAGGTGTCGGCCAGCGCGTCGAGGATGCCGACGACGACGGTTCGGATCCCACGCGTATGCTCTGCCGTCGTCGCGTCGACCACGAGCACCAGAGCGGCATCGTAGCCGGAGGACCCGGCTGCTGCGCTGGCACCATGAGGCGATGAGGGCAAGACGGGCGGCGCGGAGCGACACCCCGCTGTGAGTGCAGGCGTCTCGAACCGCCCCCACTCCATTCGTCCCACGAGGCCGACCTGTTGGACGCGGCGCGGGCTATCATCGTCGACGCTGCGACTTTGCGTCATAGACGACGCTGTGGCGCGGGCGCTGCGGGATGGTGCTCATCGTCTCGTGCGAGTTGGCGATGACGGCGGCTGGAAGCACTCGGGACAGCCACCGAACGAGAACCACGGCGAACTCGGGCAGGTAGTCGTCGGATATCCGGTCTCGTAGGTGCCGGACGACGGGAACGCCCGCGAGGCAGCCGGCGACGCCGCCGTAGAGCGCGGCTTTGAGCGAGTTCGTGTGGATGATGTCGGCTTCGAGCTCGCGGATGCGCCGACGCATGCGAAGCATGTAGCCAGAAAGGTCGAGAAGCGCCCCGAGGTCGAGGCCACCTGGACGAATCGAGTTCCGTCGGAGGTCTCGCAGACGTGGCTCCAGAGGCATGCCTCGACGCTCACGCTGGAACGGCGGAGGCGTTCGACGAGCGGAACGTCCTCGCCGAGGATGACTGTCACGTCGACGTGCGGGGACAGTTCGGGGAGCATGCGGAGTAGTGCGATCTCTCCGCCCGAGAGACGCGCCACATGGTCGACGATGACCACGCGAACGCGGCGGGGTTGGCCAGCATGTTTGGCGTCGAGGTCGAGTTCTGTGTCGCCGGTGGCCACCGAGCACTCAAGCTATCGCGTGGCAGTGTGAACAAGACCAGCGCACGGTCGTGGCACGATGACGCCAGCATGGGAACGCCACCCTCGGACGAGGCACTCGCTCGGGAGGCGATTCTGGCCGCCGGAACCTCACTCGCTGCCGATCACATCGCCGTCGAGGCCGCGGCCGCGCTTCG
>DATFHC010000110.1:0-30609 GCA_035248765.1 Gaiellaceae bacterium | reverse complement strand
GGCTTCATCCCCGCTCCGGCGGAGTTCATGGAGGGGCTGCGCGCGATCTGCGACCGCGAGGGAATCCTCCTCGTCGTCGACGAGGTGCAGACCGGCTTCGGGCGCACCGGCCGCATGTTCGCCATCGAGCACTACCGCGTCGAGCCGGATCTGATCACCGTGGCCAAGTCGATCGCCGCCGGGCTGCCGCTGTCGGGCGTCGTCGGCAAGGCGGAGATCATGGACTCGCTCTGGGACAACGCGGTCGGCGGCACGTACGTCGGCAATCCCGTCGCACTTGCGGCAGCCGTTGCCGTCCTCGACGTCTTCGAGGAGGAGGGGCTCGTCGAGCGCGCGCGGCACATCGGTGAAATCGTCCGGACTCGCATGCTCGCGTGGCAGGAGCGCTTCGCGGCGATCGGCGACGTCCGCGGGCTCGGTGCGATGCTCGCCGTCGAGTACGTCGAGGACCGTGTGACGAAGGTGCCTGCGCCGGAGATCGCGTCGCGGGTCGCCGAGGAGGCCGCACTCCGCGGGCTGCTGCTTCTCAAGGCCGGCGTCCACTCGAATTGCAATCGCGTCCTCTGCCCGCTCGTGATCACCGACGCCGAGCTCGAAGAGGGGCTCGCGGCGTGGGAGGAGGCACTGGAAGCGGTCCTTGCGTAGCCGCCTCCCGCGCTTCTGCGTTCCAGCGCTGTGCCGGGCCCCAGGTCCACAACTCGTGCCGTGTCTCGGCCTTCTCAGCCCGGCGACCTGATCGCCGGACGCTACGAGCTCGAGGAGCTCGTGGGAAGCGGCGGGATGTCGGACGTCTTCCGCGCCCGCGACAACCAGCTCGACCGGCGCGTCGCGATCAAGATCCTCCACGGGCGGTACGCCGGCGATCCGGAGTACCTCGAGCGCTTTCGCACCGAGGCGCGATCCGTCGCGCGGCTCTCGCATCCGAACATCGTCACGGTCATCGATCGCGGCGACGACGACGGCCGGCAGTACATCGTCTTCGAGCACGTCGACGGCGAGAATCTCAAGGAGCTCGTCGTGCGCTCCGGCCGGCTCCCGGTCCGCCGCGCAGTCGAGCTCGCACTCGCGGTCGCGGACGGGCTGGCGTTCGCGCACCAGGAAGGGCTCGTCCATCGCGACGTGAAGCCGCAGAACGTCCTGCTCAGCCACGAGGGCGAGGTCAAGGTCACCGACTTCGGGATCGCGCGGTCCCTCGAGGTCGAGCGCGGCGTAACGCAGACCGGGACGGTGCTCGGCACCGGCGAGTACCTCGCTCCGGAGCAGGCGAGCGGCAAGCCCGTCTCGCCGGCGACCGACGTCTACTCGCTTGGCGTCGTGCTCTGGGAGATGCTGGCGGGCGCGGTGCCGTTCGACGGCGAGAACTTCGTCGCGGTCGCGCTGCGGCACGTGAACGAGCCGTTGCCGAGCCTGCGCGAGGCGCGCCCGGACGTCTCGCCGAGGCTTGCCGCTGCGGTCGAGCGCGCGCTCGCGAAGGATCCGGCACACCGCTTTCCTTCGATGGCAGCGCTCGCCCAGGAGCTGGGCGTTTGCCTCGCCGAGGAGGACGGGGCGGCGCCGGTGGCGCAGGACGATGCCGCGCTGACGCTCGTCGCTCCGCCTGCCCCGGCGCGGGTTCCTCCGGCGCGTGTCCGCAGGCGGCGCTCACGTCGGCGCCCGTTCGCCTGGGCGCTGCTTGCGCTTCTGGTTGCCGGCGCGGCGTTCGCGGCGGTCTTGCTGCTGGGTGGCGGGAGCCACCACGGCGGTGGGTCGGGCGGCGGTGGTGGCGGAAGCGGCGGATCCGGATCGACGGTGCAGCTGAGCGGCGTTACCGACTACGACCCGCAGGGCGACGGCAGCGAGTACTCGAGCACGGCGCCGGCAGCGACCGACGGCAGCGCGTCGACCTCGTGGAGGACGGAGCACTACAACAGTCAGGATTTCGGCGGACTGAAGGACGGCCTTGGCCTCGTCCTCAACGCGGGAAGCTCGGTGAAGCTCGCGCAGCTGACGGTGTCCACGCCGACGCCGGGCTTCACGGCCGAGATCCAGGTCGGCGATTCGCAGAGCGGCCCGTTTACCGCCGACTCCTCCTCGCAAACGGTTGGCGCGACGACGACCTTCACCCTCGACGGCAAGAGCGGGCAGTACTACGTCGTCTGGATCACCCAGCTGCCGCCCGGCCTTCGCGCCGAGATCTCCGAGGTGACCGCGAAGAGCTAATACACGAGCTTCGAGCGGCGCTCGTGCCGCTCGAGGGCAAGCTCGATCAGGCGGTCGAGCGCGTCGGCGTAGCTCAGACCCGAGGCCTCGAACAGCCGCGCCCAGACGCTCGTTGAGGTGAAGCCGGGGATCGTGTTGAGCTCGTTGAGAACCACCTCGCCGTCGGAGTCGCGGACAAAGAAGTCGACGCGCGCGAGGCCCTCGCACTTGCTCATGACGAACGACTCGACGGCGCGCCGCTGGAGCAGCTCGATCGTCTCCTGCGACAGGTGGGGCGGCGGGACGATGAGCTCCATTCCGCCCTCGTCATACTTCGAGGCGTAGTCGTACCACTCGTGTCCGAGCGTGTCGATCTGGCCGGGTAGCGAAGCGATCGGCGGCGGGACACGGTTGCCGAGCACGCCGACCTCGACCTCCGTCCCCTCCACGAACTCCTCGACGAGCACTTCCTCGTCGTGGCTGAACGCAAGCTCGACCGCCGGCGCCAACTCCTCCTGGTTGTGCACTTTCGTGATCCCGACCGAAGAGCCGAGCGACGCCGGCTTGACGAACACCGGATAGCCGAACGGGTTCTGGATCGAGTCGCCGAGCCGGATCGAATGATGTGCCGCGACCGGGATGCCGCTGTCGCGCATCACCTTCTTGAACAGATCCTTGTCCATCGCGAGCGCCGAGGCCGCCACGCCGGCGCCGACGTAGGGGACGTCCGCGAGCTCGAGCAGTCCCTGCACCGTGCCGTCCTCGCCGAACGGGCCATGGAGGATCGGCAGGACGACGTCCACGACGCCGAGCGCCTCGAGCGTCCCGGACTTGGCCGGAACGGGCAGCGTCTCGGCGGGGCCGCGTCCGAGCTCTCGCGGCGGCTCGCCGGCCTCCAACGCCCACCGTCCGTCGCGGCCGATCGCGACCTCGGCGACCTCGTACCGCTCCGGATCGAGTGCACCGACCACCGATCGCGCCGAGGCGAGCGAGATGTCGTGCTCGCTCGACCGGCCGCCCGCGAGGACGGCCACGCGGAGGCGCCGAGCCCCGCTCACTAGGGGGTGGTAGTGGTGGTGGTGGACGTCGTCGGTGGCCCCGGCGAGAACTGGCCGACTTCGATCGTCACCTGTGAGCCCTTGGTCGCCGAGGTACCGCCGTCCGGGTTCTGCGACTGGACGATGTCGTTCTGGTCCGCGGAGTCCACCGACACGGGCTGCTGGACGACGCGGAAGCCGGCGCCTTCGAGGTCTGCGACCGCCTGCTGGGCTGTCTCACCGACGACCGGTGGCACGCTCACCTGCGGCGGGCCGTTCGAGACCTGAAGCGCGACGGGTTTGCCCTTCGCGACCCTCGTTCCGGGGGCCGGATCCTGGTGGATGACCTGGTTCTGCGGCGCGTCGCTCGCCACGATCGTCGGATTGGGGTTCAGGCCCTCCGCGCGGAGCTTGGCGATCGCTTCCGCGAGGCTGAGACCGACGACGCTGGGGACGATCGCCGGTGCCGGCCCGCTGTAGACGTTGACGCGCACCGTCGAGCCCTTCGGTGCGGCCGTACCCGCCGGCGGATCCGTCGCGCTCACGATGCCCTTGGTCTTGCCGCCCGGGACGAAGTGCTCCTCAGGCTTGAAGCCGAGGTTGCTCAGCTCCTGCTGGGCGTCTGCCCAGGTCTTCCCCTTCACGCTCGGCACCTTCACCTTCGGAGGTCCGGTCGAGACCCAGATCGTGACGGTGCCGCCTCTGTCGACCTTGGAGCCCGCGTCGGGATTCTGGTCGTAGACGATGCCCTGCTTGAACTTCTCGCTCGGCCCCTTCTTCACGGACGGGACCAGGTGCGCGGCGCGGATCTGCCTCTCGGCCTGCGCCTGCGTCTCGTTCACGTAGTTGTTGACCGGCTCCTTCACCGTCGAGCCGGAGAGCTCGTGCCAGACGAAGAAGCCGGCGATCGCGGCCGCGATGACGAATGCCGCTGCGAGGAGCCACGGCCAGAGCGGACGTTCCGGACCGCCTCGTTCCGCGTATTCCTCCTCCTCGATCACCGGCGGTGGCGGAACGGCGCGGGCTCGGGTCGGCGGAGGCGGCGCGATCATCGTGGCAGAGGTCGGATCCGCTGCCACGGTCGCCGCGGCCGGCAGAACCTGGGTGGCCGCGGTCGCAGCCGAGACCGGCGCGCCTCGCGCGACGCGCTCGAGGTCGGCCTCCATCTCGTCGGCGCTCTGATAGCGCTCGTCCGGATTCTTCGCGAGCGCCCGGAGCACGACCTTGTCGAGCTCGGGCGGGATCTCGGGCCGCAGCTTCGACGGCGGTTGCGGCGCGTTCGAGAGATGCTTCATCGCGATCTCGACCGGCGTCTCGCCGTCGAACGGCGTCTTCCCGGTCAGGAGCTCGTAGAGGACGACGCCCAGCGAGTAGAGGTCGGAGCGCGGGTCGACCTCGCCCCCTCGGGCCTGCTCGGGGGAGAGGTACTGGGCGGTGCCGACGATCGAGCCCGTCTCGGTCATCTGGCTTGTGCCCGCGCGCGCGATGCCGAAGTCGGTGACCTTCACGCGTCCCTCGGCGTCGACGAGCACGTTGTGCGGCTTGATGTCCCGGTGGACGATCCCGTGCCGGTGCGCGAAGCGGAGCGCGGAGAGGATCTGGCGCGCGTACTCGATCGCAACGTTGATCGGCGCGGCGCCGCGGCTGACGATGAGCTCCTTCAGCGTGCGGCCGTCGAGGAACTCCATCGCGATGTAGTAGGTGTCCTCCGCCTCGCCGCGGTCGTAGATCGAAACGATGTTCGGATGGTTCAGCGCCGCCGCGTTCTTCGCCTCGCGGCGGAAGCGCTCGATGAACTGGTCGTCGTTCGCGTGGCGGCCGTTGAGGATCTTGATCGCCACGCGGCGGCCGAGCTCCTGGTCTTCGGCGAGGTACACATCCGCCATTCCGCCGGCGCCGAGCTTGCGCTGGATCCGGTAGCGCCCGTCGAAGAGCGTGTCGATGAGGGAGTCGCTTACCGCCACGGCCGCCCCAAGGGTATTGACAAGGTCACGGACCCAGTGATTTCGGCGGTCCAGCGGGAAATCATCGTCAGCTTCCCATGAGCTTTTCGAGGATGGCCTTGGCGATCGGAGCCGAGACCGAGGCGCCGAAGCCGTTGGGCTGCTTCTCCACGACCACCGAGACCACGAAGCGTGGATTGCTCGCCGGCGCGAAGCAGACGAACCAGGCGTCGTAGACGCTGCCGAGCCCGAGCTCGGCCGTTCCCGTCTTGCCGCCCACGTTGAGGCCGGCCGGGAACCCGACGGTGGCCGCCGTGCCGCTCTGCACCACGAGCTGCATCATCTGGTTCAGCTCGGAGGCGGTCTGCGGCTTGAGGACGCGGCCAAGCATCTGCGGCGTCGTCTTTGCGACGGTCGAGCCGTCGGCCGCGACGATCTTCTGCACGAGGTACGGCTTCGGCTCGACGCCGCCGTCCGCGATCGTCGCGGCGACCAGCGCCATCTGCAGCGGCGTGGCGAGCATGTTGAACTGCCCGAACGCGAGCCGGCCCGAATCGATCTCGGAGTCGTTCTTGGGATCCCAGAGCTTCCCGTTCTTGTACAGGCCGGACGAATTGCTCGTGCTCGGGGGCGTGTCGAGCGGCGGCAGCGAGTAGAAGCCGAACCGCTTCGCGTACTTGAGGATCTCCACTCCGCCGATGTGCATGCCGACCTTGCAGAAGACCGAGTTGATCGAGTGCTCGAAGCCCTGTGCGAGCGTGACGCTGCCGAACGCCTCCGGCCCGTTCTGATCCGGGTTGCCCGCATTCGAGACGCGCTGGCCGTACTCGATGCAATAGCCGGGGTCGTTGAACACCGAGCTCGGTGTGTAGGCACCCGAGTCGAGCGCTGCCGCGGCAGTCACCATCTTGAACGTCGAGCCCGGTGGGTAGAGCCCCGCCGTCGCGTTGTTGACGAGCGCCGACGCGTCGCCGCAGCTCCCCTTGATCTTGAGGACCTTCCCGTAGCCCTTCGGCTGCTCGATGAGATTCGCGTTGTAAGTCGGAGACGAGGCCATCGCGAGCACCGCGCCGGTCTTCGCGTTGAGCGCGACGACGGCGCCGCAGCGTCCCGCTAACTGCTGGAGCGCCAGTTCCTGCACGGCCGGCCGCAGCGTGAGGATCACGTTGTCGCCGTGCACCGTCTGCCCGCCGAGCTTGCGCAGCTCCTCTTTGAACGTGTTCGTGAGGTTCGTGTTCGCGCCGGTCAGGTAGTCGTCGAGCGACTGCTCGAGCCCGGTTGTCGTGCCTGCCTCCGTTGCGTAGCCGAGCAGCTGCGGCGCAAGGACGCCGGACGGGTAGCGCCGCGTGAAGATCGTGAGGCCGTGCTTGCGGTGCCTGCGGTTCGTCGCGAGGACCCTGCCGCCGGCGAGGATCTTGCCGCGGTCGACCGTGAGCCGCGAGATGAGCTGGATCGAGTTGTCCTGACGGTCGGCGAGGTCGCCGACCGCCCAGGTCTGCCAGTACGTCGTCGAGACGATGAGCGCCGCGAGCAAGACGAGGGCGGCGACCGAGACGTGCAGGAGCTGCCTGTTCACGATCCCGCCTCCTGCCGGTTCGCACGGTGGGAGATGAGTAGTAGCCCCGCGACGAGCAGGAAGTTGGCCACGACGCTCGACCCGCCGTAGGAGACGAACGGAAGAGTGATGCCGGTCAGCGGGATCACCCGCGTGATGCCGCCGACGATGACGAACGTCTGGAAGGCGAAGCCGAAGCTCAGCCCGGCGGCGAGCAGCTTCGAGAAGCCGTCGCTCGCGGCCAGGGCGATCCGGAAGCCGCGCAGGACGAACGCCATGTAGAGGAGCAGCAGCGCGGCGGCGCCGATCAGCCCCAGCTCCTGCGCGAGCGCCGAGTAGATGAAGTCGGTGTTCAGGTCGGGGATGACCTGCTTTCCGGTCGTCCCGGTGAAGATGCCGTGGCCGAGCCCGGTGCCGCCGAAGCCGCCATGGCCGAGGGAGTAGAGCGACTGCACCTCCTGGTAGCTCTGGCAGTTCTGGCGCAACATCATCTTGCCGTTCTGCGGGCAGAGAACTGCGTGCGTCGACCACGGCGAGAGCCAGTTCGTGACGCGCTCGCGCACGTGCGGCGTCCCCTGCGCGACCGCGAACGAGCCGACGAGGAAGAGGCCGAGCGCCGCAGCGACGAACGCGATCCGCGCCGTCGCGATGTAGAGCATCGCGAGGAAGATCCCGTAGTAGAGGAGTGCACTTCCGAGATCGTTGGTGACGAAGAGCAGGAGCATGGCAGCACCCCAGATCACGAGGAGCGGTCCCCAGTCCTTCAACCGCCCCTGGGCGAGCACCTCGCGTCTCTCACGGAGGTACGCCGCGAGGAAGACGATGAGCGCGATCTTCCCGAGCTCCCCGGGCTGGAACTGGAGCGAGCCGACGTGGATCCAGAGGCGCGCGCCGTTGATCGGCTCGCCGATCACCGGCAGGCGAGGCAGGAAGAGCAGGACGAGCGCCGTGACCCCGAAGACGTACTTGTAGCGCTCGACGACCCGGTAGTCCTTGTGCAGCCAGAAGAGTGTCGCCGCGAACACGCCGACGCCGATCACGACCCACAGCCCCTGCCGGAACGCGTTGCCTGCAGGCCCGAGCCGGTAGATCTCCGTCACTCCGATCGCCGTGAGGAGTGCGGCCATCGGCAAGAGGTACGGGTCGGCGAGCGGCACTGTGAGGCGCGCGACGACGTGGGCGACGAGGTAGAGGCCGAAGAAGAAGACGGCGTACCCGAGCGAGCCGCCCGAGATCTGGGACTTGAGCGCGATGTAGACGGTGGCGAAGCCGATCGCCGTCAGGACGCCGACCGTGAGGAGAGCGGCTAGCTCACGGTTGCGGAAGGTCAGCGCGAAAGCCCCCAGATGACGAGCGCCGCGGCGAGCATCAGCAGGACGAGTCCGAGCAGGACGAGCCGGACGCGCCGCGCGTCGGCCACGGCCGTCGTGGGCGCGGGGTCCTGCACCTGTTCGCGCGTCTGCTCGTCGGGCTCGTCCTCGTCCGCAATGAGCGCGGGCATCGAGACGGTGTCCTCGAGGTTCGCAGCCGGAGGTTCGGCCGAGATCCGGAAGGCCACAGCAGTGATGTTGTCCTCGCCGCCGCCGCGGTTCGCGGCCGTCACGAGTGACTTCACGGCCTTGTCGAGGTCGTCCCGGTTCGCGTGGACGAGCTCGAGGATCTCCTCGTCCTCGACCATGTCAGTGAGCCCGTCGGAGCACAGCAGGAACACGTCGCCTTCCTCGGCCTCGATCGTGAAGCCGTCGACGTCGACATCCGGATCCGTTCCCACGGCGCGCGTGATGACACTCCGCTGCGGGTGCACGTGCGCCTCCTCCTCCGAGAGGCGCCCACTCTTCAGCAGCTCGTTCACGAGGGAATGGTCCTCGGTCAGCTGCTCCATCTGCTCGCCGCGCACGAGGTAGGCGCGCGAGTCGCCGACATGGCCGATCGCGACGGTCATCCCCTCGACGAGCGCGACCGTCATCGTCGTGCCCATGCCCGAAGCGGTGGGATCCATCGATGCGCGGTCGTAGATGCGCCGGTTCGCCTCCTGGATCAGTGCGTCGATCCGGTCGGGCCCGTTCAGCCCGTCGGAGTCGCCTCCCTCGAGAGCAGAGGCGGCGAGCCGCGACGCCACCTCCCCGGCCTGGGCTCCGCCCATGCCGTCGGCGACGGCGAAGAGTGGCGGCGCGACGACGTAGTTGTCCTCGTTGCGGCGCCGCCTGCGCCCGGTGTCGCTCGCCACCGCGTATGCGCCGACAGGCACTAGTGCCCCTTCCAGTGACGGTTTCGCGGTCCTGGCGCGCGAAAAGCGAGCGATGCTAGGACGCAGGGAGCGTCGATAGCCGTAGCTATCGGCGCGACTGAGGACGACGCAGCGCGAAGCTTTGCAGCCGCCAGGGACGCCCTAACCGTTGCTGGAAGGGGCACTCTTAGTCCTCCTCGACGACGAGGTCGGTCTCTCCGATGCGCAGGACGTCGCCTGCCTGTACCCGCTGCGCGCCCACCACGCGCGTGCCGTTGACGTAGGTGCCGTTCGTCGAATCGAGATCCTGCACCCAGACGCCGTCGCCGCGGGCCTCGATCCGCGCATGCCGGGCCGACGCGAACTCGTCCCCGTCCAGGACGAGGTCGTTCTGTCCGCCGCGGCCGAGCGTCATGGGCGCGGAGTTGAGCGGGAACTCGTCCCCTTCCTCGAGGCTGGGACTGCGCTGGACGACGAGCCGCGTCGATCTTCGCCTCGATCCCGAGCGGCCGAGGCCGGCTGCAGCGGCGGCTGCGGGCGTGAGGATCATGCTGTCCTGACTTGGACCTCCGGCCCGCGGCATGCGTCCCGCCGCGCGGATGACACGGAGCACGAACAGGTAGAGGAGGACGAGGAAGGCGATCTTGAGCGCGAGGAGGACCTCCGCGACCGTCGTCGAGGCGACCAGCGTCACGGGCGCTCCTATTCCCGCTCGGTCGAGAAGGTGACCGTCGTCTCGCCGATCATGAAGCGCGAGCCGTCGTCGAGCCGAGCGCGGTGGACGCGCCGGCCGTCCACCTCCGTCCCGTTCGTCGAGCCCAGGTCGACGAGCCAGTAGGCGGAGCCTTCTTGCACGATCTCCGCGTGGCGGCGCGACACGTTCGGATCCTCGATCTGGACGTCGACGTCGCGCGAGCGGCCGAGGACGGAGCGCTTGTTCTCGAGAACCTTGCGCTGGCCGCTCCAGCTGAGCACGGCGACCTCGCGCTCGACCCCGAGCTCGGCCAGCGAAGCAGCCTCGGTGGGCTGCGTGCGCGGCTTGTAGATCATGGTCGCTCCCGGTGCCGCGCTCTCCGGCACTTCCAGCTCGCCCTGGCGGCCGTGTTGCGCCATGCGCGTCGCGATGCCGAACTCTCCGACGCCGAGATCTTCGTCCGTCTCGAACAGGATGTGTGGAGGCGTGAGTAGCGCGTAGTTCTCACGCGCGGCATGCTCGGCGAGGTACTCCTCGAGCTCCGACACGAGCGAGTTCTCGTAGCCCTCGAACTGCTCGCGGTCGCCGGGCGAGAGGTAGATCGTGTACTCGTTCGGGACGTAGACGTTCCGCACCGAGGTCGAGCGGTGATCGTCCATCTCCTTCGCGAGCTTGCGCGCGAGCTCGACCGGCTGGACGTTCGTGCGGAAGGCGCGCCCGAAGACGCCCTCGAAGACGCGCTCCAGCCTCTGTTCGATTCCGCGCAGCACTAGCTCGCGGCGGAGGGTACCCCCAGCACAGGAGCGCGAAGCGCTGTGAACGCCGCAATCGCCCATGACGCGAGGAGAAGCGGCACTGCTGCGGCACTCGGGACGGCAGCCACGGTGAGGACGATCATTCCCGCGCCGAGCACGGCCGCGGCCCAGCGTCCGCGGGCACGCGCGTGGGGGAGAGCGACTGCGACCAGCGCAAGCGCACAGGCCTCCAGAAGGAGCGCGGGATGGTCTCCCGCGGCGCGGGCGAGCGAGCCGGCGACGTCGAACGGGTCGCGGGCCTGGGCGACTCCGAGACCGAGCGGCGCCGACCCGCCGACGAGTGGGAGGGAGACGTGGCGGATCCCGGCGGCGAGTGCCGCGGCCAGAACGCCGAGGACGACGGTGAGGCCGCGCAGCGGCGCGGCACGCACGCGTGCCGTCGCGAGCGGGAGAAGGCCGAGCGCGGCTACCGGTGCGAGTAATGGCCCGAGCACGAAGAGGAGGCCGGCTCGCGGCTCGCGCCAAGTCACGAGCAGCCAGGCGGCCGCCAGCGCGGCGTAGAGAAGCGCGAGCCCGAACGAGATGTTCCCGAGCGGGAGCACCGGCACGGCGAGTGCGAGCGCAATCCCGGCGCGCTCGCGGAAGACGGTCATTCCAGCGGCGAGCACCGCGAGAGCGAAGGGCCATCCGTGCGGATAGAAGGGCAGCGCGGCCGCAGTCCAGCCGGCGAGAATCGCCGCGAGGACGGCCGCGAGCGAGTTCCCGGCATCGATGTGACTCGGGAGCCTGAACGCAGGCCGCGGGGCGGATGCGAGCGACGCGGCACCGCGCAGCGCATCCGCCAGATCCCTCGCCGTGGGACGCCTGGCCGGGTTCGTCGCGAGCGAGTTGTCGACGACGCGCAGGACGCGCTTCGGCAGGTCGGGGCGCAGCTCGCCCAGCGGCCGGGCTCCGGCCTCGATCGCGCGCGCCGTCTCGAGCATCGAGCCGCGCCAGAACGGATGCCGTCCCGCGAGCGCCTCCCACAGCATCACGCCCACCGCCCAGACGTCTGCCGCCGGTGTCGCCTCGCCGCCCACCAGCCGCTCCGGCGAGATGTACGCGAGCGTGCCGGGGACGTCGCCCGCCTCGGTCAGCGTCTCGGCCTCGGCCATCTGCGCGAGTCCGAAGTCGAGCACGCGGGCCGAGACGTGCTCGCCGTCCATGAGCAGGACGTTCGAGGGCTTGACGTCGCGGTGCAGGATGCCGGCGGCGTGTGCGTGGGCGAGACCGTCGCACACCTGTGCGCACGCCTCGATCGCCGTGTCCTCGGTCAGGACGCCGTCGCGCAGCGCCTCGCGGAAAGTGCGCCCCGGGACGAACTCGTACGCGATGTAGACGTGGCGGGAGTCGCGGCCGAACGCGTATGCCCGCAGGCAGGCGGGATGGCGCAGCCGCGCAGCGGCCTTCGCCTCGCGCTCGGCCCGCATCGCCGACTTGCCCTCGCGGGCGACGATCTTCAAAGCGACCTCGAGTCCCGTCTTCTCGTCGCGCGAAAGCCAGACCGAGCCCGAGCCGCCGCTGCCCAGCGGGCGTAGCGGCCGGTAACGGTTGAGGACGAGCTCGGAGCCGGTGAGCGCTGGTGCGGCCTCTCCCATGCCTAGCGGAGATTGGCGACCGCGTCGGAAGTTCCTGCGCGAGGACGATAGGGTTGGCGCGGTCGTGAGTACGTTCGACGACGGAACAGAGCTCGAGTTCTTCGAGGAGCCGGAGACGCTCGAGGCGCCTGACCGCCCGCGCCGGCGGATCAGGCCGCCGCGGCCTGGTGGGCCGCGCAGGCCGTCCCCGCCACCTCCCGGCGCCGTGGCGCTCGCGAGGCTTGCTGGGTTCGTTGCGCTCGCGATCGCCGTCGTGATCGGCTTCGTCTTCTGGGTCGGCTCCTGCCAGGGCAAGAGCAAGCACGACGAGTACTCCTCCTACATGACCGACCTCCGCTCGATTGCGCAGGACTCCGCGCAGGCCGGCACGGCCTTCACGAACACGCTCAGCCAGAAGAAGCTGACCATCGTCGGGCTCCAATCGAAGCTTCAAGAGTGGTCGCGGCAGGAGCAGCAGGACTACGACGATGCATTGCGCTTGCGGCCGCCGGGCCCGCTCCAGTCCGCGCATCAGCAGGCGCTGGCCACGTTCCAGCTGCGCGCGATCGGGATGACGGGTCTCGCCAATGCTCTCGCTCAGGCGAGCTCCAAGAGTGCGACGGATGTGGCGACCGCTCTCGCCGCGCAAGCTCAGCTGCTCAGTGCGAGCGACCTCGTCTGGGCCAATCTCTTCCACCTGCCGGCGACGCAGACGCTGAAGAGCGTCGGCGTGAAGGGCGTGATCGCGCCGCCGTCGCAGATCGTCTCCAACCCCGAGGTGTTCAGCGCCAACTCGCTCGGGCTCGTCCTGGGGCGCCTGAAGTCCACGACCACCGGCGGCAAGGTGACCGGCCTGCACGGAAGCGAGCTTGTGAGCACCGAGGCCGTGGCGGGCACCAGCACGAAACAGCTCTCCCCGTCCAGCCCGACGACCGTGGACGTAGGGGCGAACCTCACGTTCAAGGTCTCCTTCACGGACGCCGGCAACTTCGAGGAGTCGCAGGTTCCGGTGACGCTGACGGTGACCGTCTTCGGCAAGACCGTCCTGACGAAGAAGCAGACCGTCAGCTCGATCCCCCCGCAACAGACGGCTTCGGTCTCGTTCGGAAACCTCGGCCTACCCCCGTCGGCGTTCGGCCAGGAGGCGCGAATCAAGGTCGAGGTCGGCAAGGTGCCCGGGGAGAAGAACCTCGCCAACAACAGCGCCACGTATCCCGTCTTCTTCAGCCTCCCCTCGGGCGGATAGCCCATGAGCTCCGGGGTCGCCGGGGTGATCGCGATCGCGGCGGCGGCTATCGCGGTCGTCGGCGTGGCGATCGCGTTCGCGCTCCACATGCGCCTGCGCCGCGTGCGCAACGCACAGTTGGCGCTGCTCGGGAACGGCGGCAGGGATCTCGTGGACTTTGCCGTCTCGCTCCAGGGGCGGATCGACGGGCTGCACCGGACGGTCGACGAGGTCGCCGCAGCCCTGTTGCGGCTGGAGCGCCGCGTCGACTCGACGGTCTCGCGACTTGCCGTCGTCCGCTACGACGCTTACGAGAACACGGGCGGGCACCAGTCCGCTTCGGTCGCGCTGCTCGACAACTCGCGTAGCGGCGTGGTTCTCAGCGCCATCCAGGGGAGGGACTACGCGCGGATCTACGTCAAGGAGCTCGACGACGGACGAGCCGCCGTTTCTCTCTCTCCGGAGGAGCAAGAAGCGGTCGACCGCGCCATGAAGACGCCGCAGTAGCCGCTTCGGGCACTGCTACTTTTCCGCCAGGTTGCAGCACGTTCTTGTTTTGAACGCGAGTTACGAGCCGCTCAATGTGTGCACGGTGCGGCGCGCCCACGTGCTCGTCTACAAGGGCAAGGCCGAGGTGGTGGAGCGGCTCGACAAGCCGCTACGTTCCTCGACCGGCAGCTTCATCTGGCCGCACGTCATTCGCCTGATCCACTACGTGCGCGTACCGCGTGCGATCCAGCGCAAGATCTCCCGCCGGGCGCTCTTCGCACGCGACGGCTGGCGCTGCGCGTACTGCGGCACGACGAACGGGCGCCTGACGCTCGACCACATCGTCCCGCGGTCGAAGGGCGGCGAGTCGATCTGGGAAAACGTCGTCACCGCCTGCGCGCCGTGCAACCTGCGCAAGGGCGACCGGACGGTCGAGCAGGCTGGGATGGTGCTCCACACCTCTCCGCGCGCCCCGACGCCGACGCTGTTCATCAAGCTCGCGGCGCCGCGGATTCCGTCCGGCTGGACGCCGTACCTGCCAGCTACGGCGTAACGCCCGGCTCCGGGCCAGAGGACGCTCGCCAAGGCCAGCGGTGCAAGTTTGCGGCGCAGGCAGCATTCGAGAAGATTCCGACGTGGCGACGGACATCCGATACACACGGAACGGCGGCGTCGCGATCGCTTATCAGGTTGTGGAGGGCGGCGACGTCGATCTCGTCTACGTGCCCGACTTCATGTCGAATCTCGTTTACGGCTGGGAGTCGCCGTATTTGCGGAGCTTCTACGAGCGGCTTGCGCGGTCGTTCCGGCTGATTCTGTTCGACAAGCGGGGCACCGGCCTCTCCGACCATGGCCCGCACTTTGCGGTGCTCGAAACGCGGATGGAGGACCTGCGTGCGGTGCTCGAAGCTGCGAGTTCAGGAGACGCTGCCGTCGTCTTCGGCGCGCACGAGGGCTGCGGGATGGCCGCGCTGTATGCGGCGACCTACCCCGAACGGACGCGGGCGCTGGTGCTGTTCCATCCGGTGGTGCGAGGGCACGGGCTTGAAGACCGTCGAGTGCAGGAGGAGTTGAGCGCGCTCCGCGAGGGCTGGGGAGAGCAGGCCTGGTGCGACGAGCTGCTCCGACTCGGCTGCCCAACGTTGTATGCGAACGAGGAAGATCGCCGCTGGTTCGCGGACTGGCTGCGCGTCAGTGCCAGCCCGGCAGTCGCCTACGCGCTCAACAGGGCGTTTGAGGAGACGGATCTGCGCGAGGTGCTTCCGGCTGTGCGGGTGCCGACCTTGGTTCTTTACCGGCGAGCGCAGATGGTGGAGGGAGACCCGTTGCGGTTCGACACAGAGAAAGATGCCCTAGAGGTGGCGGCGCAGATCCCCAAGGCGCGGCCGATGCGCGTCTCCGGCAAGGACTACTTCGGGATCTTTCTCTCGCTGGACATCGCGGACGAGATCGAGCAGTTCGTCGATGGCGAGAAGGCACCTGCTGTCCCGGAGAGTGTCTTGACGACTGTGATGTTCACCGATCTCGTTGGCTCCACCGAGCGCGCTGCCGCTCTCGGCGACAGAGCGTGGCGCGATCTCCTCGCACAGCACAACACGCTCGTACGCCGCGAGCTCGCTCGCTTCCGCGGCGAGGAGCGTGACACCTCCGGCGATGGGTTCTTCGCCACTTTCGACGGGCCGGCGCGCGCGATCCGCGCCGGGCAGGCGATCCTGGCCGGAGTCGCGGAGCTGGGCTTACAGGCGCGGATCGGCGTACACGTCGGCGAGTGCGAACTGCACGAAGACAAGGTCTCGGGCATCGCCGTCGTCGTCGGCGCCCGCATTGCCGCCGCCGCAGACGCCGGCGAGGTGCTCGTTTCAAGCACCGTCCGAGACCTCGTTGCGGGCTCCGGGCTCACCTTCGCAGACCGTGGTCAGCACGAACTAAAAGGCGTCCATGCAGCCACCCAGCTCTATTTGGCCAGCCGGGGCGAACCAGACCTCTACTGAGTGCAAAAGGGTTCGTCTGGTCGCTGTCCCCGATTGTCGCTGTCGTTCCGGAACAGCGCTAGAGGTCATCCCCGAACACTGGTCCAGCCGACTGCGCCCCCGACCGACGCCCTCCCTAGGGTGCTGACCCCGTGTCAGATCGAGCCCAGTCCTTCGGAAGCGCGGCCGACGCGTACGTGCGCGGCCGACCAGGCTATCCAGAGGATGCGGTGCGCTTTGTGCTCCCGTGCGTGCCCTGTCCGGTTGTCGATGTTGGTGCCGGGACCGGCAAGTTGACCGAGGTTCTCGTTCGTCTTGGCTGCGAAACCGTGGCGGTCGAACCCGATGCCGAGATGCGGGCACATATCGAAGGCGCCGAGACACGAGCCGGAGTTGCCGAGGCCATGCCACTCCCCGATGGCTCGGTGGATGCTGTCGTAGCCGGGCAAGCGTCCCACTGGTTCGAGATGGCGAAGTTCCTGGACGAAGCCGTACGCGTCCTCCGCCCCGGTGGAAATGTGGGTCTGCTGCGGAATGTGCAGGACGATCGCGCCGAGTGGGTTGCGGAGCTTGCCGAGGTGACCAAGCAGGGGGCGCTAGCCTCCGTTGAGGTCGAAGTCCCGTTCTGTGACCACCGCTTCGAGCAGGCTGAACTGCTGGAAGTGCCGCATGCGCAGCCGATGACCCTCTCAGTACTCCTCGATCGGGTCGCATCATCGAGCCGCACCATCGTCCAACCCTCGGAACAGCGCACAGCGCTTCTCGCGAACGTCGAAAAGTTCGCACGTGAACGCTTCGGGGAGGACCCGTTCGAGTTCCCGCTCCTGACTCGCGCCTGGCGGTTTAGGCGCCGCTGAGCACCAACGGTCATCCAGGAACACTGGCCAGCTTCGTGATGTGACGTTCGGCGCACTCGCGCCGTATGTCGCGCATGAACAGACTCCGCACGATCCTCGTCCTCGCCGGCGTGCTCCTCGTCGCGGCCGCGATCGCCGGCGTCGCGCAACCTCGCCTCGGCCGCAGCGCGACCCCCGCCTCCGGCACCGTGATCACCGTGACCGGGAACGGCACGGTCGACGCGACGCCCGACCGCGCATCGTTCAACTTCGGCGTCACGACGCAGGGCGCGACACCTGCGGAGGCGCTGAGCAGCAACAGCTCAGAGGCGCAGCACATCATCGACGCGTTGAAGAACGCCGGCATCGACTCCTCCGACATTCAGACGACCCAGGTCTCGCTCTGGCCACAGACGTCGACCGACGGCACCCGGATCACGGGCTACCAAGCCTCGAACTTGGTGCAGGTCGCGGCCGGGCTCGGCAGGGCGGGTGCGCTCGTCGACGCCGCGGTCCAGGCGGGCGCGAACAACGTCGACGGCCCCAACCTCGACACGGCGGACAAGTCCTCCCTCTACGGCGACGCGCTGAAGAAGGCGATCGGCGATGCGAAGGTCAAGGCCCAGGCAATCGCCGACGGAGCGGGACTCACCCTCGGCTCGGTCGTGAAGGTGGAGGAAGGCGGGAACTCGGCGCCGCCGGTTCCCATGTATGCCCAGGCCAGGGCCGCCGCTTCAGTCCCGATCGAGGCCGGAACCCAGCAGATCGAGGCGTCGGTGACCGTGACCTATAGCGCGAGCTAGAGCTCGCCGCCACCGTGCCGGGAGGCGATGCACTCGAGCGCCCAGCCGTTCGCGGTGAGGACGATCTGCTGGGCGAGCACGTCGGCCCTGCTGCCGGCGTGCTCGCGCGGCACTTCGACGACGACCTGGTGGACAGACGCTTCGGCAGTGTCGCCGAACTCGTGGCGCTCCTCTGCCACGATCGCGAACTCGGGGGCCAGCTCCCGAAGCCCCAGCGCCAGCTCGTCGATCTCGGCGGGCGTCGCGTGCCGGCCGGCGAAGACGCCGAAGTTGACGCGCACCTCGATGCCGGGCTCCTCGTGCGTGCGGACGAGGAGGGAGATGGCGGGTTCGTCGAGCAGTGGGTTCATGCGCTGCTCGTAACCGGCAACGCCAAGTCCCTAACTCTCGCGCGGCTCCCAGCGGAACTTGAGCACCGTGAAGACCAGGCCGGCGGCGCCCCAGGCGCCGAGGACTGCAAGCGCCCCGGGTTGCGTCCAGAAGCCGTGACCGTGGAGGTAGACGGCGTTGACGAGCCTGATGAAGTACTTCAGCGGCAGGACATCCCCGATCGCGCGCAGAACGGCCGGGTACTTGTGAACCGGCCCGAACGAGCCGGTGAGGAACGCCATCGGCAGGAGGATGAAGTTGACGACAGCCGACGATCCCTCCGCAGAACGGATCGCCGACGCCGTGGCGGTGCCGAGCGCCGCGAACGCGGCCGCGCCGATCACGATGATCGCGACGAACGAGCCCCAGTCCGGGGGAAACGGCGTCCCATAGAACGCGCGCCCCAGTAGCAGCAGTGCCACCGTTTGGAGCGCGAACACGGTCAGCGTCGAGACGAGCAGAGCGACCACGTAGGTCGCAGGGGGCAGCGGCGTCGAGCGGAGCCGCTTCAGGATCCCGTTCTCGCGCCGCACGACGAGCTGGATCGCGAGCCCGGCGAAGGCGGTGTTCGCACAGCCGTACCCGACGAGCCCCGCGAGGACGGCCCACGCCGCCGGCACGCCCTGGTAGTGCCCCGAATAGACCGAGCCGAGGAGGACGAAGAGCAACAGTGGGAAGAGGAAGATGAAGAACGCCGCCTCGCTGCTCCGCCAGAAGACGAGCTGCTCCGAACGCAGCTGGTGGACGAAGAGCCGCCTGGCCGGGCGGCGTACCGCGATCCGGATCGCCTCGGCGCTCAAGCCTCGACCTCCGCTTCTTGCTCGGCCGTGAGCGCGAGATAGACCTCCTCGAGCGAGGGCCGCCGCACCTGGAGTCCCTCGAGCTCCTCGCCACGCGCCACCGCTGCGGACGTCAGCTCGGCGAGCACGCGTGTCGGCTCGTCCGTCCGCACGAGCACCTCCTCGCCGTTTTGCCGGTAGCGGATCTCGGTCTGCAGGTCGGTGGTCGTCAGCTCCCGCGGGGTGCCGACCCGCACTATCTGCCCCTCGCGCATGACCGCGACCCGGTCGGCCAGTTGCTCCGCCTCGTCGAGGTAGTGCGTTGTGAGGAGAACCGTCTTGCCGAGCGAGCGGAGCGAGCGGATCATCTCCCAGGCCGCGCGCCGCGCCTGCGGGTCGAAGCCTGTCGTCGGCTCGTCGAGAAAGACGAGATCGGGATCGCCGACGAGCGCGATGCCGAGGTCGAGCCGCCGCTTCTGGCCCCCGGACAGCGTCTTGACCCGCGCGCTCGCCTTCTCCTGGAGCCCGACGAGCGCGATCACCTCGTCGACATCACGCGGCGCTCGGTAGTAGCCGGCGAAAATCGCATGCGTCTCGCGGACGGTGAGGTTCGGCCAAAGCTGCGATTGCTGCAGGACGACGCCGATCCGCTCGCGAAAATCCGGCGCGGGCCGCTCGGGATCGCTCCCGAGCACCCGTACCTCACCCGCGTCGCGCTTGCGGTAGCCCTCGAGGATCTCGACGGTGGTCGTCTTGCCGGCCCCGTTCGGCCCGAGCAGCCCGAAGACCTCGCCTTCCTCGATTGTGAAGTCGACCCCTCTGACCGCCTCGAGGCTCCCATAGGCCTTCCGCAGGCCGCTGACCTCGATTGCGTGCATCCGCGTCGTAGCGTAGAGGGGTTGGTGCTCCGTTCGCGGGATCCAGGCCTATAATCGCGCTCCGCTCTTTTGGGGTCACAACTGAAAGAGGGAGGGGGAGAAGTGAAACGGCATTGGTTCCCCGCTTTTCTGGCGGTGATCGCTATCGGGCTGCTGACCGCGACGCCGGCGCTGGCTGACAAATCGGGCATCTCGGGTAAGCCCACAACTCAGCCGCAACTCATCAACGCACAGCAATTCAGTCCGACGAGCACCACGATCGGCGGTGGTGCCTCCGTGCTTCCCACGACGCGGACAATCGGGCACTGGTGGGGCAGCGCAATCAATCCGGACGACGGCATCACGTACGGCTTCAACATGGTCGGCGCCGATCCGAACAACTGCTCGGGGGACGGCTGTTCGGTGACGATCGAGGCGGACATCGCGCCGCTCATCGTCAACTTCGACGGGATGACCTACGACGGGAATGCAGTCGTAGGGCCGACTCTCGATTCACCGGTATTCGCCGACAACGATTACGGCTTTACGCCGTACGCGACTGCGGCAGGCAGCTTCCCGCAACTCCCCGCGCTTGTGATGGGTAGCGGGGGGATTCTCTCGCAGGGCGACAGTGGCATCCAACTCCAACTCGAGGACGCCACGATGCGCGCGCAGTTCAACCAGGTGGGCGCCAGTCCGTACCACCTGATCCTGCATCCGAACCTACTCCCGGCCGTGACGCTCAACGTGCCGCACAACCAGGGCATCCTGCGGACGAGCCCGCAGGGGGTGGTCTTCCCGACCATCAACTACAGCTGGTGGGCGGCACAGATCAACAACCTCGAGAGCACAGCCGACCCGACCCATCTCCCGATCTACCTGAGCAATGACGTGCTGCTGCAGACGAGCGGCGGCGGTTGCTGCGTGATCGGCTTCCACGGGACGAAGTCTCGGAGCGGTGGCTCCAACGGAAACACCGTCCAGCAGACCTTCGCCTGGGCCTCCTGGATCAGGCCTGGCACCTACCCGCGCGTAGGCGTACCGGGCCAGTCGTTGCCGACCGACTGGGCGATCCAGGACATCCAGGGACTCAGCCACGAGATCTCGGAATGGGCCGACGATCCGTTCGTCAACAATGGGGTCGAGCCCTGGCAGACTCCGACCGCCCCGCAGTACGGCTGTTCCAACGTCCTCGAAACGGGCGATCCCGTGGTCGGAATCGGGTTCGCGATGGGGACGAACACGTTCGACCAGGGGCTGTTGCCCGACAAGGAGACGATGGCCGACGGCTACTACCACCCGGAGGATGAGGTGTTCCTCCCGTGGTACATGCGGACGTCGCCGAACACGGTCTCGGAACCGACGCAGTCGGGCTCCGGCGGGCGCTACTCGTTGATGGGCGACCTGAACCCGTTCGCGGGCTTCCAGCAGGTCGCAACCGGTTGCTGAAGCCGGCCAGACGCTGACTTGGACGAGGGCTGGGAGCCAGGCGCTCCCAGCCCTCTGTGGTTCACTGCGGCTGTGGCCGGTTTCCGCTACGTCGTCGCCGACGTCTTCACCGATGTCCCGCTTGCCGGCAACCCAGTGGCCGTCTTCACCGATGCGCGCGAGATCCCCGAGGAGCGGCTGCAGCGGCTTGCGCGCGAGCTCAACCTTTCGGAGAGCGTCTTCGTCTACGGGCCGGACGGTGACGGGCACGTGCGGATCCGGATCTTCACGCCGACGCTCGAGCTGCCGTTTGCGGGGCACCCGGTGCTCGGGACGGCGTTCGTCCTCGCAGGGCCGCTCCAGCTCGACGAGATCCGGCTCGAGACCGGTAGCGGGATCGTGCCGATTCGCCTCGAGCGCGACGGCTCGCGGATCGCCTTCGGCTGGATGCGGCAGCCGGTCGTCACTGCCGAGGAGTACGACCGGGGCGACGAGCTGGTGGCCCTGCTCGGTTTGGAGGAGAGCGGATTGCCGGTGGAGCTGTATCGGCAGGGCCCGGGCCACGTCTACATAGAGCTCGACTCTCCCGAAGCGGTGGCGAACTTGCGGCCGGACCTCGGTGCGCTCAAGGAGCTCTCGGAGTGGGGGACGGTGTGCTTCGCCCGCGCCGGCGAGGAGTGGAAGGCGCGGGTCTTCGTCCCTGCGCACGGCGTCGACGAGGATCCGGCGACCGGGTCGGCTGCCGGGCCGCTCGCTCTTCATCTCGCCCGGCACGGCCGGATCGAGTTGGGCGACGAGATCGTGATCCGGCAGGGAGCGGAGATCGGTCGGCCGTCGACGCTGCACGCCGTGGCCCGCTCGCCGGAAGAGGTCGAGGTCGGAGGCTCGGCGGTCGTCGTCGCGCGCGGCGAGTTTCGGCTGTGAGACGCGCTGTTGCAGTCGCCGGCATGGCTCTTTTGGCCTGCGGGTGCGGCTCTTCGCACCACAACGGGGCAGGGCAGACGACGGTGCGCTACGGCATTTACCCGGGCGCCACAGCCACGGTCTCGACGACGGACCCGAGGTCGGCCTCGTGCAGGGGGGATGCGGTCGCGTTTGCGCGCGGCTCCGCGAGATACCTCACGCACTTCGGCCAGCTCGCAGCGTCCCCGGCAGACCCGTACTACATGCTCTTGCGACAGCAGCTCGGCGACTTCGAAGCTCGGCGCTGCGATCCGAAGCTGCTCGGCAACGCGCTCGAGCACAGCCTCACACCGGCGAAGCGACGCGAGCTGCTCGCGCACGCGTCGAGTGCGATGGCGACCGCCTTGCGCCATGCGCTTGCCGCGGCAGACGCATGAGGCGAGTCGCCGTCATGGGCGGGTCCTGCTCCGGCAAGACGACCGTCTCCCGCGAACTCGCCGCAGCGCTTGGCGTCCCGCATGTCGAGCTCGACGCCCTCCACCACGACGCGGGTTGGCAGGAGGCGCCGGCCGAGCTGCTCCAGGCACGAGTGCGCGCGGTTCTCGACGCTGCGACCGACGGCTGGGTCGTCGACGGCAACTACGGCGCGAAGCTGGGATCGCTCGTCCTCGAGCGTGCCGACACGGTCGTCCTGCTCGACCCGCCGCTCCTTCGCACGTTCGGCCGCGGCCTGCGCAGGACGATCGCCCGCACGATCACGCGGGAGGAGCTGTGGAACGGGAACCGCGAGCAGATCCGTCACGTGTTCAGCCGCTACTGGATCCCGTGGTGGGTGCTGGGGAACCATCGCCGCCATCGGCGCGAGGTGCCGCAACGCGTCGCGGCGCATCACAACCTCGAACTCGTGCATCTGCGCTCCTACGCCGAGGTCGAGCGCTGGCTTCAGTCGATCCAGACGACGGAGCCGATGTCCGGCAGCTCGAACGGCAGCGAGCGCCAGAAGACGCCGCCGTTGGCCGAGACGTAGAGCCGGTTGCGCGCCGCGTAGAGCATCCGGTCGGGCTCGTCCTCCGCGATTGCGACCGCGAATCCAGGAGGCAGGCCGCCGCCGGCCTCGCGCCACGTCGCGCCGCCGTCGTTCGAGAGCATCAGCGGCGGCCGGTGCTCGACGACGGCGACAACCGTCGAGCCGGCGCGCGCCGCCGCGACCACGCGCGGTAGCGACACCTCGGGCCGCTCCACTGCGGGAACCTCGTTCCCCTCGCCGAGCAGCGACTCGGCCTCGACGTCGACGAGGAAGACGCCGGCCACCGTGCCGACCGCGGCGATCATCGCGGCGCCGCCGAGAGCAGGGCGGAGACGAGGGCGCTCGCCCGTCGCGCGGCCGAGATCGGGCGGTGTCCGCCGGCGCGCGCGCTCAGATACGCGATCGAGAACGCGTCGCCCGCGCCGGTCGGGTCGCCTCGGGACGGCCGCGTCGTCACGCGAACCGCGGCCTCGCGAGTGAGCACGAGAGAACCGCCGGCGCCGAACGTCACCACGACCTCCGGAACGCCGAGCTCGCGCAGTTGCTCGAGCTCGCGACCGCCGAGGATCGTCTGCGCCTCCTCCTCGGCGAGCTTGAGGATCGAGACGTGCCGGAGGAGCGCCCGGTCGAAGTCGCCGTCGAGCTCGAGCGCGCCGACCCGTCGCGGCCGGACGAGACCGTGACCGTCGAGGAGCACGCGCCGCCGGTAGGCGATCCGCTCCAGTGCCTCGGTTGGAAAGTCGTGGCGCAGGAGGGGCGCGACGTGCACCCACTCGACGCGGCGCAGCGCGCGTTCCGGCCCGTCGGTCTCGCTCCATGGTTCCCCGATCGTGTCGACTCGCATCTCGCGGCGGCCGGCGACGTCGTAGCGGAAGGAGAAGGCAGTCGTCTCGCCGCCCGCGGACAGCGAGACCGGGAGGCCGAGGGCGGCGAGTCGTCTGAGATAGGAGCGGCGCTCGGCCTCTCCGCACTTCGCGACCACGATCGCCTCCTGGTGCATCGCGCGGAGCGCGCGCCCCGCGTACCACGGGCCGCCGCCGATGCGCGAGCCTCGCCCGTCCAGGACGTCACACGCAAGAGGGCCGATCACGGCGAGCGGTCGCACGACCCGCAAGCGTAAGCGCGAGAGAGAGGGCGAAGGCGAGGCCGAAGCTCGGCAGAGAGCCGCCGACTGCTCCCTGGCCCGGGTGAGTGTGGTCGACGAAGTGGATCCAGCGAGCGGGCCCAACCGGCGCCAGCCACTGGTAGAGGCAGAAGCCCGCGAGCCAGGCGACGATCTGGGCGGGGCGGATCTGCGGTGCGCCGAGGGCGTCGCGGTTTCCGACGACCCATTGCGCGAGGAGTACGCCGAAGAGCGGGACGAAGAACGAGCCGAGTAGGTAAAGAAAGTCCTGGTAGTGGACGAGGTTGACGACGAACGTGCCGGCCGTCGCCACCGCGGCGACGGCGAGGATCAACAACTGCTGCGGCACGCGAGGCAGCACATTCTGCAGCGAGACGGCGGCCGAGTAGACGTTCGCGAACGGCTCCTTCGTCTCGTCGACGCCGAGGGCGACGAGCGCGAGCGCCGCGCCGACTCCGCCGGTCGCAATCGCGTCGATCACGGAAGGAGCGTCCGCGAGGCCGCGTGAGAGGAGCAGGATCGCGCCGAGCGCGTAGAGCCACACGTTCGGCAGGAAGTAACCGACGGCCGCTCCCCAGAACGCACCCCGGCCGTCCCTCGAGAAGCGCGTGTAGTCGGCCGCGAGCGGAAGCCAGGAGACGGGCATCGCGACCATCAGGTCGACTCCCTGCCAGAAGCTGAGCCCGCCCTTCCCGGGCTGCGACCACAGTGCGCCGAGGTGGGCGTCATGGAGTGCCCACCACGTCAGGTAGGCGAGCGAGGCGAGGACGACCCAGAGCGCGATGCGCTTCACCCACTCGCGAACGAAGCCGATCGGCCCGACGAGGGCAAGGATCGTCGCCGCCGCAGCGGCCGCGAGCTTCCAGATCCAGAGCGGCCCATGCACGAGCGCCCGCGCAGCGGTCGCGATCACGAGCACCTCGAAGATCGTCCAGCCGAGGTTCTGGAGGACGTTGAGTCCGGTCGGGAGATAGGAACCCGCACGCCCGAGCGGCGCGCGCAGGAGCACCATCGCGGGCACGCGTGCCTCGGCGCCGACTGCAGCGGCGAAGCCGAGCAGCGCGTTGCCGAAGATTCCGCCGACGAGGATCGCGAGCAGCGCCTTGGGCAGCGAGAGCGCGGGAACGAGGAAGGCGCCCGCCACGAGCACGAGCAGGCTCAGGCCGAGACTGCTCCACAGCATCCCGTTCTCGAGCGCGCCGAGCGTCCGCAGCCTCTCGGGTACGGGCGAGATGCCCCAACTCGGTGTGCGCTCGCTCATCTACCTCCCTTCGCCGGCATGACCCGGATCAGGTTCGACGGGTGTGATCTCAGCCGCGCCGCGCGCGACACCCCGGTCCCACGAGTGTACGGATCGCAGGCTCCGGGAACGGCGGGCACGATGGCCGAGCCGCTGACAACTCCCCGCGAGCTCCTCGCCGCATGTCTGCGGCAGATGCTCTGGATCGAGCAGCAGCTCGCCGAAAGCATGTTGCCGGAGCTGAGCGAGCGGGCACGCTCTCCCGACCTGAAGCGCCGCTTCGACCGCCACCAGCTCGAGACGGAGGGTCACGTCAGGGCGGTTCGCGGCGTCCTCGCCGATCTAGACCTTCCCATGGAGCCGGAAGAGAGCCCGGCGTTCCGGGGACTCGTCGCAGAGCACGAGCAGCTTGCGGGCCGCTGCGAGAGTCCGGTCATGTGCGATCTCGCGCACGCGGTCGCCGCCCTCGCCGCCGAGCATCTGGAGATCGCGACGTACGAAGCTCTCGCGAGCGTGGCGGAGTCGGCAGGAGAGGAGGAGATCGGGATCCGACTCCGCGAGGTGCTCGAGCAGGAGGAGTTCGCGCTCGAGCAGGTCGAGGGCGCCATGGCGAAGCTGATCGCCGAGAGAGTCGAGAGCGAGCGGCTCTAGCCGTCCTCGTCCGCCGGCTCGCCGCGAATGTCGTCGGCGACGCGCTCCTTGAACGGCTGCAAGCGCTCGTAGAGCTCGTCGGGCGGGACCGCTTCCTCCGGCTCGCCGCCGAGCAGCCAGGGCGCGGCGTCCACGGCTGTCTTCCACGCGACCTCCTCCACGGCTTCCGACGACTCGTTTCCGCTCCGCTCTTCGAGCGGCTGGACGGCGTCGAGGTAGACATTCGTGAAGTTGCCGCGCTGCTGCTCGTGGAATGTGATGCGCGCCCGGCGGCCCTCGGCCGCAAGCGCGTCGCGGGCGATCTGCTCGCGGAACGTCGTGAACTCCCGTCCCTCGTCGTCCCGCAGGACGAAGCGGGTGTTCCCCGACTGGGTCTTGAACGCCTTCACCTCCGCCACGGTCACATCCGCTTCGGGCATGGCAGGGTTCTTCCGCGCCGACGGAGGTACTAAGCGCCCGATTAGGAGGTCGCCATGCAATCCGTGAATGTGTTCAGCGTCGAGAAGCCCGAGGGCCGCCTCGATGTCGCCGAGCTTCTGGGCTCGAGCGGGCTGACGATGTTCGTCTACGACATCGAGCCCGGCAGGAGCTCGAGCCCGTACCACTACGAGTACGAGGAGGAGTGGCTTCTCGTGATCGACGGGACGCTCATCCTGCGCGCGCCCGATGGGGAGCGCCCGCTCCAGCGCGGAGACCTCGTCCGTTTCCCGGCGGGGCCGGAAGGGGCGCACAAGCTGATGAACCGCAGCGAGGCGACGGCGAGGATCCTGATGTTCTCGAGCTCGCGCGTGCCCGCCGTCTCGGTCTATCCCGACAGCGACAAGATCGGGGTCTGGTCCGGCAACGAGCCGGACGAGCTGATCTTCAAACGCGGCACCGCCGTCCCGTGGTCGGACGGCGAGGAAGGCTGGCACTTGGCTTCTTGACCAAAGCTTTACGTGCCGACGTGTCTGAGAGCGCCCTACCTGGGTACGCGTTTGCCACTAGCGTTCAGTCGTCTGAACGCTAGGCGCGAAACCCGACCGGAAGGAGGGGGCTGATGAAGCGGATTCCCATCATTGCGACGGTCATCGCCGCGCTTGCTTTCGCGGGCACGGCTGCCGCCGCGCTCGAGCCGTGGACGTTCGTGGACTCCGGGGCTACTTGCTCGGTCGTCTCGACGTTCAACAACGGCGTGTTGCACCTGGAGAAGAACTGCTCGACGTCGACTGTGGCCGCCGCGGGCGCTTCGATCACAGGCATGGGCGGGCAGACGTTCATCTCGGGGTCGTTCACGCTCGCGAGCACGAGTGAGTGCCAGGGTGGCTCGCCGCGGTTCAACGTGGTCACTTCGGACGGCACGTTCTTCCTCGGCTGCAACAACGTGACGCCGACGATCAACGGCGACGGCACCGCCACGTACACCTTCACGGCGGCGACGATCGCCGATGCCGGCGGCCAGGTCCAGTTCCCGACCGGCACGATCACGAGCATCGACGTGCTGATCGACGTGCAGGGAGCCGCCGACCTGAGCGCGATCACCGTCAACGGCACGCTCGAGGTGCCGGCCACCGGTCCGACCGCGAAGAGCCAGTGCAAGAAGGGCGGCTGGCGGAACTTCACCTCGCCGAAGTTCAGGAATCAGGGCCAGTGCGTCGCCTGGTACGAGCACCATCGCACCGCACACAACGGTCGCTGACCTTTCTTCCGGAGGGCGGCCCTTCGGGGCCGCCCTCGCTCTCCTTTCAGCTCGGGGTCTCTCGAAACGTCCTGCGGTATGCGCGCGGCGATGTGTGGAGGTCGCGCGCGAAGTGAGAGCGCATCGAAACCGCCGTCGCGTACCCCGCACTGCGGGCGACGCGTTCGATCGGGTCTTCGGACGTTTCGAGTAGCCGCCGTGCGAGTCGGAGCCGCTCGCTCCGGAGCCACTCGCCCGGCGCGAGCCCCGTCGCCTGCCGGAAGCGCCGTGTGAGCGTGCGATGGCTGACCGAGGAGCGGCGTGCGAGGTCGTCCACCGACAGACCTGCGGCAATGCGCGGCATCGCCCACGCGAGCAGGTCGGTCATCTCGTCGCCAAGGGCCTGCGGCACCGGCACATCCACGTACTGCGCCTGGCCGCCCGAGCGATGGAGCGGCATCAGGAGCCTCCGCGCCACGGCGGCCGCGACGTCCGCGCCGTAGTCGCACGTGACGATGTGCAGGCAGAGGTCGATCCCGGCCGCGGTTCCGGCCGAGGTCATGATCGTCCCGTCGACGACGTAGAGAACGCCCGGGTCGACCTGGACGCGTGGATGTCTCCGCTGGAGCTCGTCCGTGTAGAGCCAGTGGGTCACCGCGCGGCGGCCGTCGAGCAGCCCGGCCGCGGCGAGGACGAAGGCGCCCGTGCAGATGGAGACGATCCGCACGTTACGGCGGTGCGCGCGCCGAAGGGCGGCGAGGAGCTTCGCGTCGGGCTCGACCTCCGGCGAGGTCCAGCCGGGAACGACGATCGTGTCGGCACGCTCGAGGGCGGCGAGCCCGTGCGGCGCCTCGATCGTGAAGCCGGTCTGGGTGCGCACGCGCCGCTCCCCCGCCGCCACGACCAGGAACTCGTACCACGGCGAAGCGATGTCGCTGCGGTCGATGCCGAACACCTCGCACGGGATCGCGAAGTCGAACGTGAGCGCTCCCTGGTCCACCACCGCCGCGACCGTGTGCATGTCCGGAAGTTAACGAAAGCTGACCCAGAGTCACCAGCCGCCTCAGGCACGCTCCCGCCATGGATGACTTCGCAATCGGCATCTGGATCTGGGACGGCGTGGAGGAGCTCGACTTCGCCGGGCCCTACGAAGTACTCACGTCATGGGCGCGCATGGCAGCCGAGGAGCGGACGATCTCCGTGCGGCTCGTCGCTGCAAGCACGGACCCGATCACCTGCTCACACGGCCTCCGCGTGATCCCCGACGTCGCGCTCCCGGCTCTCGGCCCGGTCGACCTGTTCCTTCACCCGGGCGGCAATGTCGGCCCACTGCTGGACGACGACGCGTTCCAGGCCGGCTTGCGCGAGCGGGCGGGCGACACGCTGATGACGAGCGTCTGCAACGGCGCGCTCGTGTACGCGAAGGCGGGCTTGCTCACGGGCCGCTCCGCGGCGACGCACTGGAGCGCCGTCGAACCACTCGCCGAGCTCGGCGCGAACGTCGATCCCTACGCGCGATTCGTCGACGACGGCAACGTCGTCACCTCGGCAGGCGTGTCGGCGGGGATCGACATGGCGCTGCACCTGGTGGGCCGGCTGCACGACGAAGAGATGGCACGACGCGTGCGGCACTACATCCAGTACGAGCCTGCGCCGCCCGTATAGGCGCGGTCGCCGCCTATTACTACGGGTTGAAATGTTTGCCACATGGTCGTAGCCTGGCCCGAATCGGGCCAAGGCCCTCGGGATTCAGGGGAGAAAGGGGTTGAAAGCGCGGCCGTTTGCGGAGTTCGGGCTTGCTCGGGCTTCCCCGACCTCCGTCCCCACCAGGCAACACCAGGAGGACAGTCATGAGACTGCGGCTACTGGTTTTACTGGCTCTTCTGTGTGTGCTTGCGTCCGCGGCTACGGCGTCCGCGAGCAGCGGAGCAACCGTGATCCACTTCGCCGTCACCTACCCCGGTGGAGTGGCAAGCTGCACCGGCAACCGCCTTACCCATACCACCGGCGGAAAGCCATTCATCAAGGACGTCGAGACCTGCACCCTTACGCAGCTCGCGGTGTTCGATCCCGCCCCGCCCGGAACCTGGGACGTCAACGGTCCAGTGGTCGGTGGTTGGTGCAGTGATGTCGACGGTCTGATCTTCAACGATGTCACGTGCAACCTGGCCACCTCGGGGCACGTAACGGTGACAGATAACGGCGATGGAACCGTCACCTGGGACATCGTCGCGTACTACGCCCAGCCCTAAGCCGGAGTCGCGGAGCGGGGGCGTAGGGCCTCCGCTCCGCACCGGCTTAATCCGGTCAGGCTCGCCCGTAGCGAGCGGCGCGGGCGGCTGTTGCCGGCGCGACGCCTGCGTCGACGAGTCGCTGCCGCGCCTCGCTCTCCCGCAGGACCTTGAGCAGCACCCAGACGAGCGCGGGAAGCATCGTGAACGCGCTCTCGACGAGCATCACCCCGCCGCCCGCCTTCTGATCCGTGAGGTCGTAGCGGATGTAGTACGGGTGGCTCGACCAGATGAAGACCTGCGAGAGCACGAGCATCACGAGCCACATCGCGAGGACGTAGGGGATCTTCCAGGGAGCCGTGAACCACGCGGGGCCCGGCAGTGGCTCGAGCAGCGCCGCCCACAACAACATTCCGAGCGCGACGAAGAGCGAGTGCTGGAGCGCGTGGATCGCGTCGTTTCGCAGTGCCGCGTCGAACAGCGCCGGCAGGTGCCACACCACGAAGTTCGCGCTCCAGAGCGGTAGCGCGACGACTGGGTGCGCGAGCACCCGCAGCCGGCGGACGAGGCGCATGCGGAGCAGCGGCCGCAAGAGCCGTCCGTCCAGCCCGAGGACGAGCAGGAGCGCGCCGACATCGCCGAGCAGCAGGTGCTGGAGCATGTGCACTGAGAACAGCCGCTCCTCGCCGATCGTGTCGATCGGCGACGCGAGCGCGATGAACAGCGTCAGCAGTCCCGCGCCGAAGGACGCAAGCCGCAGACGCGGCACCGGCCGCCCGCGCTGTGCCAGCGTCCTCGCCCGTCGCCAGTAGAGCGCGAGGGCCACAGCGAGGACGCAAAGCTCGAGCGGGTCGAAGTTCCATTGGTTCATCGGAGTCCCGTGCGTTTGTCTGGCACCCACTCGGGTACCCGGTGTCTGATTTGGCTACGCATCGGGGGCGCAGGGGACTCGCGGCAGCTGCGGTGCTTTTGCCGACCGTGCTGGCGGGCTGCGGCGGCTACCAGGACACGCTCGA
>DATFHC010000109.1:0-8909 GCA_035248765.1 Gaiellaceae bacterium | reverse complement strand
CGGCCGCGCGGATCGCCGCCCACCACCAACGGCTGCGTGCGGAGCTCCGGGTTCTCGAGCTCCTCGACGCCCGCGTAGAACGCGTCGAGGTCCAGGTGCGCGACGATCACGCGAACAAATGTACGGGGCGCCGTTGACGGCGCCCCGTACGTACTTACGGCGAGACGGGAGCCGCGGGTGCCTCCACGACGGCCTCGCCCTCCGGCGCCTCGAGGTGCGCCGGCTTGCGCCGCTGGACGAGGACGAAGTAGAGCCCGCCGACGACGACGATCACGCCCAGCACGCTCCACAGCACCGGCTTCGTGTTGAGCCAGTGCCAGTGGAAGTTCAGCCCAGGCGCCTCCGGGGTCGGCCTCGGGTTGGTCGCCGCCCGCGGCCACATCATGTTGATGAACATCCCCCCGCCGTAGGCAAGCGCGACGAGCGTCAGCGGCAGTCCCCACCGTCCCAGCGAGAACGGCGCCTTCGTCTTCGGCCAGCCGCGCAGGCGGGCACGAAGCAGCGCGAGGTTCCCGATCAGATAGCTGAGATAGATCATCCCGGTCGCGGCGATGGCGATGATCGCGACGCCGGTGAACTGGATGAACGGGATGCCTGACAGGAGCCCGATCACGATGCACGCCAGGACCGGCGTGTGAAGACCCGGGTTCACCTTCTTCAGGTATTTCGAGGCAGGAAGTGCGTCGTCACGGGACATGCCGAAGCACAGGCGGATGGTCGAGGTCTCGATCGCGAGGCAGCAGACGAAGATCGCCGCCGAGACGACGAGCAGGAACACCGTCGAGAACGCGTTGCCGAAATTCGCGTCGATGATCTGCGCGGGTCCCCAACCCTGCGCGATCGCCACTTTCATGTCCGGGATGCCCAGCAGCATCGCGTAGAGGAAGATGCCGCCGATTACGAATGCGCCGATGACCGAGCCGATGACGGCCTTTGGAGCTTCGGTCCGGGGGCTCTTCGTTTCCTCCGCAAGCGTCGACGCCGTGTCGAAGCCATAGATGACGTAGAGCGACATGAACATCGCGATCAGGAACGTCCCTGCGGTGAGGTTCGTACCGCCCGTATGGAAGATGACGCCGGCGCTCTGGTGGTGGTGGAAGAGCGCGACGACGAACGCGAAGACCACCATTCCGAGGATCTCGAACAGCACGCCTGTGTTGTTCACGAGCGCGACGATCCGGACGCCGAAGATGTTCATCACCGTGATGGCGACGAGCGTGATGACGGCGATCCAGCGCTGGTTGTTCGCACTGCTCGCGAGGTTCCAGCCCATGTTGTTGAAGGCCGGAATGAGCGCGTACGGCAGCGTCGCGCACACGGACGCCACCGTGAGGATTCCGGCGAAGAGGTAGATCCAGCCGGTGAACCACGAGTAGCTCTTCCCGGCGAGGTACTTCGTCCACTGGAAGACCGAGCCGGCAACCGGGTAGTGGCTCGAGAGCTCAGCCCATCCGAGAGCAACGATCAGCTGCCCGAGCGCGACGATCGGCCAGCTCCAGATGAACACGCCTCCGACCGTGGTCAGGCCCAGGAAGAACAGGGCGAAGATGCCGGTCGACGGCGAGATGTAGCTGAAGGCGACGGCGAACGAGCTGAAGACGCCGAGCGAGCGCTTCAGCTCCTGCTTGTAACCGAACCTCGCAAGATCCTCCTCGTCCCGCACGTGAATTTCTGCCATCGCCGCCTCCAAGTTGGGAACACCGGCGATTCAGACACGCCACGGGAGGCCGTGTCAAGTCAGTCGTTAGGCTCCGGCCGTGGCCGTCCTCACCTCGCAGCTCGACCGCGACGCAGAGGAGTTCGCGCGCAGGCACGAGCGGATGGAGGAGCTCGTAGCCGAGTTGCGCGAGCGGTCGGCGCAGGTCGCGGGCGGCGGCGGTGAGAAGTCGATGGAGCGGCACCGGTCGCGGGGGAAGCTCCCGGCACGGGAGCGGGTCGATCGCCTCGTCGACCCAGGCACGGCGTTCCTGGAGCTGAACGCGCTCGCGGCCTGGGACATGTACGACGGCGGCGCACCGAGCGCCGGCATCGTCACGGGAATCGGCGTCGTCGAGGGGCGAGAGTGCGTGATCGTCGCGAACGACGCGACAGTCAAGGGGGGCTCGTACTTCCCGCTCACGGTGAAGAAGCACCTGCGCGCGCAGGAGGTGGCGGAGCAGAATCGGCTCCCGTGCATCTACCTCGTCGACTCCGGGGGCGCGTTCCTTCCGCTCCAGGCCGAGGTGTTCCCCGACCGCGAGCATTTCGGGCGGATCTTCTTCAACCAGGCGCAGATGTCCGCGGCCGGGATCCCGCAGATCGCGGTCGTGATGGGCTCGTGCACTGCGGGAGGCGCCTACGTTCCGGCGATGTCGGACGAGACGGTCATCGTTCGCGGGACCGGGACGATCTTCATCGGCGGCCCGCCGCTCGTGAAGGCCGCGACCGGTCAGGACGTCACTGCGGAGGAGCTCGGCGGCGCCGACGTCCACACGCGTCGCTCGGGTGTCGCCGACCACTACGCGACGTCCGACGAGCACGCGCTCGCGATCGCGCGCGGGATCGTGCGGAACCTCGACCGGCGCGGGCCAACGTGGGAGATCGCGGAACGGGAGCCGCCGGCGCTCGATCCATCCGACCTGTACGGCCTCATCCCGGAGGACTTCCGCCACCAGGTCGATCCGCGCGAGCTGATCGCGCGCATCGTGGATGGCTCACGCTTCCAGGAGTTCAAGGAGCTCTACGGCGAGACGCTCGTCACCGGCTTCGCACGCATCGAGGGCTTTCACGTCGGGATCCTGGCCAACAACGGCGTGCTCTTCGCCGAGTCGGCGCAGAAAGGCGCGCACTTCATCGAGCTCTGCTGCAAGCGTCATATACCACTGATATTCCTGCAGAACATCACGGGCTTCATGGTCGGCACGGAGTACGAGGCCGGCGGGATCGCACGTGACGGCGCGAAGCTCGTGATGGCCGTGGCGAACGCGCAGGTGCCGAAGTTCACGGTTGTGACCGGCGGGTCGTTCGGCGCCGGCAACTACGCGATGTGTGGCCGCGCGTACGGGCCCCGGCAGCTCTGGATGTGGCCGAACGCGCGCATCTCCGTCATGGGCGGTGAGCAGGCTGCGACCGTGCTCTCCATGGTCGGCGACGTCGATCAGGACGAGATCCGCGAGAAGTACGAGGCCGAGGGGAACCCGTACTACTCGACGGCGCGCCTGTGGGACGACGGGATCATCGACCCGCTCGACACGCGCCGCGTGCTCGCACTCGGGCTCGCGGCTGCGCGCAACGCACCTATCCCGGACACGACCTTCGGCGTCTTTCGCATGTGATGGGGTACTCGGTCGTCCACATCGACGAGATCGAGCCTGCCGGACCGGGCGGGGCCGTTCGCTTCGTGCGGCGCGAGCTCGGCGTCGAGGCGTTCGGCATCAACTGGTTCGAGGTGCCGCCGAATACGGAAGGGCGGCTGCACGACGAGAGCGACTCCGGACAGGAGGAGGTGAACGTGATCGTGCGCGGATCCGGCGTCTACCGGATCGGGAGCAAGGAGGTTCCGTTCACCGCGGGCACGGTTTTCCGCTTCGATCCGGACACGATGCGTCAGCCGGTCGCCGGCCCCGACGGGTTCACGATGGTGGCGATCGGCGCGCGGCGCGGGAGCTACGAGGCGAGGGGCCCGTTCTGATCGCGCGCGTCCTGATCTGGAACCTGTTCGACTCGAAGACGACGCTCGACGAGTTGCGCGAGCACCTGCCCGTGCTGCCCGAGGGCGACGTCTGGATCGCGAACGAGGCGCAGGACCGCTTCGGGCTCATCTCGCTCGGCGAGCACCTCCCCGAGCTCGGAGAGGTGCCGGAGCTGATCGGCGACGAGCCCTCGGTTGCCGAAGAGTTCGACGTAGTCGAGTGAGCCGACGCGGGACGCGGACTGCGGCCGGCGCGGCCGCCGTCCTGCTCGCGCTGTCGTTCTACGCGCTCATCAGCTGGCTCGAGAAGGCCCAGCTTTCGGACGTCCCGGTCTACCTCCACTACTCCCGCCTCGTCCGCGGCGGCGCGGTGCCGTATCGCGACTTCAGCTTCGAGTACCCGCCGGCCGCGCTGCCCGCTCTGCTCCTCCCGGCATACATGACCTGGAGCTACGCCACATCGTTCGCGGTGCTGATGGGCGCATTCGGTGCCGGGTGCATCGCGGCTGCCGGATCGGCGCTCCAAGCGGTCGGTGCCGGGGCGGTGCGCACATGGGCCGCCCTGCTCGCGATCGGCGTGTCGCCGCTGCTTCTCGGCTCCCTCTTCGATACGCGCTTCGATCTGTGGCCGACGCTGCTCGCGTTCGGCGCGCTGGCCGCGATCGTTCGGCAGCGTCCTATCGCGAGCGGACTCCTGCTCGGGCTCGGCTTCGCGGCCAAGCTATGGCCGGCCGTTCTCCTGCCGATCGCCGTCGTCTACCTCTGGCGGCAACGGGGACGGCGCAGCGCCGTAGCGGTTGTGGTGGGGTTCGTCGCGGTCGCGGCGGCGTGCTTCATCCCGTTCGCGGTGCTCGCACCGGACGGTCTGCGCGCGATGTTCGCCGACCAGCTCGACCGGCCGCTCCAGGTGGAGAGTCTCGGCGCGGCGGTGCTGATGGCGGCAGAGCACCTCGGGATGCGTCCCCTCGCGACCGTCTCGACACACGGCGCGCAGGCGCTTAGCGGCCGCGGCGCCGGCCTCGCCGCCGACCTGTCCGCTGCCGCCGAGATCACGGTTGTCGTTGCGGTCTGGATCGTGTTCGCGCTCAGGCGCAACGCAAGCGGCGAAACACTCCTGCTGGCGGCTGCGGCCACCGTGTCCGCGCTCGTCGCGTTCGACAAGGTGCTCTCGCCGCAGTACCTCATCTGGCTCGTCCCCTTCGTGCTGCTCGTACGCGGCGGCCGCGGATGGATCGCCGGCGGCCTCCTCTTCCTCGCGCTCGGCCTGACGCAGACCTGGTTCCCGTGGCACTACTGGCGGCTCGCGCTCGACCACGCCGAGCCGTGGTCGTGGTATCTGCTCGCTCGCGACCTCGCGCTCGTGGCGCTCGCCGGCATCCTCAGCGTCGGAACAGGCTTCGCGCGAAGAAAAGCAGGTTCGCCGGGCGCTCGGCGAGCCGCCGCATGAGGTAGCGGTACCACTCCGGCCCGTACGGGGTCGCGACGAGGACGTCGAATCCCCGCCGGACGAGATCGAGCTGGAGGCGCGGCCGGACGCCGTACAGCATCTGGAACTGGAAGCGCTCGTTCGGGATCCCGCGCTCGCGCGCGAACGCAATCGCGTGCTCGATCAGCGTCTCGTCGTGCGTCGCGACCGCCGTGAAGCCGTCGCCCTCGAGCGACGCCTGCATGAGCCGGGCGTACGCGGCGTCGACGTCGCGCTTCTGCGGGTAGGCGATCTCGGGCGGCTCGAGGTACGCACCCTTGACCAGGCGGAGGTTGGGCGCGAGCGGAAGCAGCGCGGCGAGATCGTCCTCGGTGCGGAAGAGGTACGCCTGCAGAGCTGTCCCGACATTCGTGTGACCGTCCTCGCGAAGCCGGCGGTAGATCCGGAGCGTCGCCTCGAGAGTGCGCGACTCCTCCATGTCGATGCGGACGAAGTTGCCGACGCTCGCCGCGTGTTCGACGAGTTCGGCGACGTTGCGCTGCGCGAGCTCCTCGTCGATCGAGAGGCCGAGGTGGGTGAGCTTGAGCGCGACGTTCGTCCGCAGGCTCTCCGCATGGATCCGGTCGAGCACCTCGCGGTACGCGGCGACGACCGCGCGCGTCTCCGCTTCGTCGCGGACGCCCTCGCCAAGGAGCGTCGTGTTCGTGAACAGACCGCTGTCGTTCAGCCGCCGCAGCACCGGGACGGCATCGTCGAGCGTCTCGCCCGCGACGAACCGCGCAGCGCCGAGCCGGAAGCCGTACCGCTGGACGAAGCGCTGCAGCCGTGGGCTGTCGGCCGCCGCGAGGATGAGGCTGCGGAGCGCGCTCACTCGACCCACTCGCGGACGATCCGCTCGACCTCGGCCCGCTCCTCGTCGGTCAACCCGCGCAACGGCGCACGCACCTCGGGGCCGATCGGGACGCCGCGGAACCCGAGCGCCGTCTTCGACGCCGCGTGAAACGGGAATCGCTGGAGCGCGGCCCGCAACGTCGTGGCCCTCTCCCCCGCTTCGGGCGTCGGCTCGCGGACGAGCGGGGCGACCGCGTCGGGAAAGCTCCCGGCGAGGCCCGAGACTGCGCCGACGGCACCTGCCGCGAGCCCTTGCACGAGCAGCGCCTCCGCCCCGACGAAGACGTCGAGGCCCTCGACGAGGTACGGCTCGACCCGCTCCCACGGGCTGTCCGAGACCTTCATCCCCGCCACGTTCGGCGCTCGCTCTCGCAACCGTTCGATCACTGCGAGTGGAATCGCGTACCCGCTTCGCGCCTCGAACTCGTAGAGGTAGAACGGCAGCGGAGCGCATGCGCGGGCGGCCGTCTCGAAATGCGCGAGCAGCTCGTCCTCGTCGAGTGCGAAGTACGGCGGTGCGATCACGGCGACCGCGTCCGCGCCGATCGATACCGCGTGCTCGGCGAGCAGAGCCGTCTCGCGGGTGGTCTGAGCGCCGCAATGAACGGCGACCTGCAGCGTGCCGCCCGCAGCCTCGACGAACGACACGGCGATGTCACGGCGCTCTTCAGGGGAGAAGAGCACGCCCTCCCCCGTTGTCCCGAGGACGAGCACGCCGTCGAGCCCGTGTCCCGCCAGGAACTCGGCGTATGGCCCAACCGCTGCGGCGTCGAAAGAGCCGTCGCGAAGAGGCGTAACCGCTGCCGCGAGCGCTCCGCGAAGCGTCACGCCCGGACCCCGCTTAAGTGCGCAAACGCCATGCGCCGCTCCCCCTCGCCCCACTCCACGAGCGAACGCAGCTGCATGGCAAGCCGCTCGCGCTCGTCTGGCGCCAGCGCTTGGTTCATCGCCTCGCGCAGCGTCGGCACATTGGGGTTCCAGGCGGTGTCTAGGAAACCGTCCCAGCTGCGCGGCTCTGGCGGCTCGACGCGCGCGTCGAGCGTCAGGCGAAGCGGAGAGAACCCGGCTTCTTCCGCCAGCCGTAACAGGTCGCGTTCGTCGAAGTCGAGCATCGGATCGGTGTCCGGATGCTGGATCGCTTCGACCACCGCCATTAGCTTCGCCACGACCTCGTCGAGCCCCTCGACCGGGTAGCCAACGAATCCGCCTTCTCTGCGCTCCCGCGAGCCGAAGCGGTTGATCGGCTCCCAGAGCGAGATCCGGCCGCCGGACCGAAGCACGCGCGCGAACTCGCCGAACGCCTCGGCTTTCTCCTTCACGTAGATCAGGACGGAGCGCGTCGTGACGACGTCGACGGATCCCGCGTCGATCGAGCCGATATCGTCTGCGGCCGCCTCGACAAACTCGCAGCGGTCGAGTACGCCGAGCTCGGCCGCCGCCTCGCGGCAGAAGTCGAGGAGGTCGGTCGAGATGTCGCTGAAGATCACGCTTCCGGCGCCACGCTCAAGCGCGCCGAAGCCGATCAGGCCTTCGCCGCAGCCGTCGAGCAGCGTCTCTCCCTTGCGAAGCTCGGCCCGATCGAGAACCGTGTCTCGTACCTCGGTCAGCCTGGCGAGGACTTCTGCGCGAACTTCGGGGTCCCCGCCGAAGCGCCGCTCCGCGAGCCACTCCGCCCAGCGATCACGTGTGGCCGGCGCCATGCCCGGACTCTAAGCTCCGTGCGTGCCCTCGAACCTCCGTACCGAGCGGGACGGCGACGTCCTCCGCATCACGATGGCCCGTCCCGACCGCCGGAACGCGTTCGACGCAGCACTGATCTCCGAGCTCGCGGAAGCGTTCGTCGCCGTCGGCCGCGCGCGTGCGGTCGTGCTCGCCGGCGAGGGGCCGAGCTTCTCGGCCGGCGCCGACGTCGACTGGATGCGCTCCTCCGTCGACCTCTCCTACGAGGAGAACGTGGCCGACGCGAACGCGCTGCGCGCGATGCTGGAGGCGATCGACGGCTGCGCCGCGCCGGTCGTGGCGCAAGTGCAGGGTCACGCGCTGGGCGGCGGAGCCGGCCTCGTGGCGGCGGCCGACATCGCGATCGCCGCTTCCGACGCCGTATTCGCCTTCTCGGAGGTGAAGCTCGGAATCATCCCTGCCGTCATCTCCCCGTTCGCGCTCGCGCGGATCGGCCCGGCCGCGGCATGCCGCTACTTCGTGACCGGCGAGCGCTTCGACGCGGGGACCGCCCTCCGGATCGGGCTCGTACACGAAGTCGCGGACGACCTCGACGCGGCGGTCGAACGCGTGGTCGGCGAGCTGCTCTCCGCAGGCCCGCAGGCCGCCCGCTGGGCGAAGCGCCTCGTGCGCGAGCGGCCCGACGGGCCGGAGACTGCACGCTGGATCGCCGAGCGCCGAACGAGCGATGAAGGCCAGGAGGGTCTCCGGGCCTTCCTCGAGAAGCGCCCGCCGAGCTGGCGGAGCTAGTCCGCCCAGCCGAGCTCGCGCAACGCCCAGCCGTCGTTCCAGATCTTCGTCATGTGCCGAATCTTGTCGCCGTCGAACTCGATCGTGTAGACGTAGTCGGTGCTCAGGCTCTTGCCGGTCGGCGCGACAGGGCCGCCGTCGCCCGTGTGCGTTCCGTGGAAGACGGCGTACGCGGAGACGTTCTGCCGCTCGGGGTCGGTCGCGAACGACTTCATCTCGTAGTGCGCGTCGGGCAGGACGACCATCATCCCCTTCATCCACTCCGCATAGTCCGCCAAGGTCTTTATCTCGGCGAGCGCCCCCGCCTGAGCCGCGAATGTCGCATCCGGATGGCAGAAGGCGCTGCACGCCTCCCAGCCCTGGCCCGTGTCGACGGCGTCGAAGAACGCCCGTGCCGTCTCGGTCATGGACGCGGTCTCCGTTGCTGCCATGGCTACTCCTCTCGTCCCCCCA
>DATFHC010000108.1:0-6767 GCA_035248765.1 Gaiellaceae bacterium | reverse complement strand
CGGTCTCGAACAGCTCGACGGAGACGCGGATCACCTCGGCCATCGGCGGCGAGAAGTAGAAGTTGCGCACCACGCCGCAGGCGATTCCCGACGCGCCGGCGCCGATGTGGTTCTTCTCGAGGACGACGATGTCGTCACCGGAACCGAGCTCGAGCGCCAGGTGGTAGGCGGTCGAGAGCCCGTGGACTCCCCCACCGATGACGACGTACTTTGACTTGGTCGGCAGATCGGGCATATCATCTCCTTGTATTGCCTTCACGGCAACGCCATTTCCAAATCTGGAGACGACGGTACCACGATGCCCCGGACCGGACAACCAGCCGTACGCCACGTCGGCGCCGTCGAGCGGGCTATCGCCGTGCTCGAGGCGCTCTCCGACGGCAGCGCCGAGCTCGGGACGAACGAGATCGCTCGGCGCACGGGAATCAACGCGAGCACGGTGTCGCGGCTCCTTGCGACGCTCGCCCAGGCGCGCCTCGTCGAGCACGTGCCGGCGACCGGCCGCTATCGACTCGGCCCGCGCCTCCTCCAGCTGGGGAGCCTCGTGCTGGGACGCCTCGACCTCCGAGACGTCGCGCGGCCGCACCTGCAGGAGCTCGTCCGCACGACCGGGATGACCGCGACGCTCTCCGCGCCCGGCGAGCACGACGCGGTTACGGTCGACTTCGTGCAGAGCGACGCGACGGTGCAGAGCGTGGCTCGGGTCGGCCGGCCGAGCATCGGCCACGCGACCGCAGCCGGCAAGGTGCTCCTCGCCTTCAGCGATGCCGAGCCGGGCGAGCTGAAGGCGTACACCCGGCGGACGATCACCGACCGCGCGCGGCTCGACGCCGATCTCGCGCGGGCCAGGCGGCAGGGGTACGCCGAAGCCGCCGGCGAACGTGAGGAGGACCTCAACGCGATCGCGGCTCCGGTCTACGACTCCGACTGCGGACTCGCCGGCATTGTCGGCCTGCAGGGACCCGCGTCCCGGTTCGGCCGCGACGCGATGCGGGCCGCGGTCCCGCCCTTGCTCTCCGCTACGCGCGAAATCTCCCGGGGCCTGGGCTGGCAATGATCGACGCCTGGACCGACGAGCAGCGAGAGCAGTTCGACCGCGACGGCTTCGTCGTCGTCGAAGAGCTCATTGACGCCGACACCGTCGAACGTCTCCGGGAGCGCTTCGAGCCGCTCTTCCGCGGCGAGTGGGCCACCGGGATCAAGCCCGACGAAGTGAACTGGCTCGCGGGCCGCGACCCAGAGGACCGGACGCGCCAGATCTGCAACGGCTGGAAGGCCGACCCGGCAATCGCCGCGCAGGTGTTGTCCGAACGAAGCGGACGGCTCGCCGGCGAGATCGCGGGCTGGGACGGCGTCCGCCTCGGCCAGGACAACTGCCTCTGGAAGCCGCCCGGCGCGAAGTCGCTCGGTATGCACCAGGACGGGAGCTACCTCGACTACCTCGTCCCGCCGGAGATGCTCACCTGCTGGATCCCGCTCGACGACACCTCTGCCGAGGCCGGGACGATCACCTACGCCGCCGGCTCGCACCGTTGGCCGCGCTCGCCGGAGAACCGCGGCGAGTTCCACGCGCCGGACGACTGGCTCGCGCCGGTGCACCGCGCCGTGCCCGACGGCGAGGATCTCCGTCTCGTCCCGGTCGAGGTGAAGGCCGGCGGCGCCGCGTTCCACCACCACCTCACGTTCCACGGCTCGGGCCCGAACACGGCCGACGTCCACCGGCGTGCGGTCGTCTCGCACTTCATCCGCGCCGAGACGACGTTCCACCCCACCCACACGGATCCGAACTACTCGCGTTACCGGCGTGTCGGTGACCTCTCGATGGACGACTCGTTCTTCCCCGTCGTCTGGACTCGAGGCTAGGGAGACCACACGAGGCAAGCAGCCCGCTCGCGCACGGCGCGCTCGGCCCGCCGGTAGCGGCGACCGGACAGGTGCCCGCGGTCAGGACCGAAGACGAGCAATCCCGGCTCGCGTTCGGCAACGACCTCGAGGAGCGCGTCGACCGGGTGCGGACTGCACACGCGGAGCCGCTCGACGGCCACAGCCAGTGACCGGGCAAGCTCCACCGGCTTGCGCAGCGCGTCCTGTAGGTCATCCCTCTCGACGTATCCGTAACCCAGAAGGGAGTACGCCGTCGGCAAGACCTCGGCGACGTTGACGAGGACGAGCGGTTGCCCGTTCTCGACGGCGGAGTCGACTGCGAAGGCGACCGCCTCGTCCGCATAGGGGACGTCGAGCGTCACGAGGAGCACGGGCCGGTCGCGCGAGCCACGGGCGGCGTGATCCTCGTGCGTTTTCCTGCGCCGGAGCGTCTGCATCGTTACTCCGGATGGAGCTGCCAGCGCGGCGCATTCCGTGCGGTCCGGCGGTACCGCCGCCGCCACCTGGGAAGAAACCCCACGAGCCAACCCACCATCGCCAAGGGCACGAGAGCGATGAACGAGGCGCTGACGAAGACGATCAGCGGCGCCAGGACCCCAGCCGAGACGGCCGCCGCAACGAGCGCTTCGAGCTTGTGGCGCCGAACGCTCCGCAGCAGCTGCTCGTACTCCTCGGCGGGGATCTGCGCCGTGTTCCACGAGCGTCCGCATGTTTCGCACAGCCAGCGCTCGCCGTACGCGACGTCCCTCTTCTCGCCGCACTCGCAGCTGATCGTGATCGGCGGCTTCGCCACTGCGCCGATTGTACGACCGGCGCATTGAATCCTCTAGCAGTAGGTGTTACGTTCGCCGCTCCGCTCGCGATTGGGGTCTTCCCGACTAGGAGGTGGGACTGTGGCTGAGGCAGTCGTCGAGGAGCGTCAACTCCTCAAGACGCTTCGCTGGTACGACGGCTTTGTGATCTGCCTCGCGAACCCCGGCTTCCTGCTGGGCTCGCTCGGCTTCTCGGTGGTGGACCTCGGGGGCTGGGGCTCGGCGATGGTCTGGGGAATCACGGCCGCGATCGTGTTCCCGGTGACCGTCATCTACTCCGAGCTCGCAGGCATGTTTCCGCACAAATCGGGAGGCGTTTCGGTCTACGCCAACGAAGCCTGGCGCAAGTACACGACGCTCATCGGGCCTGTGGCCACGTTCGGGTACTGGATCGGCTGGTCGGTGGTGCTCTCGTTCCTAGGCCTCTTCACCGGCTACATCATCCAAGCCGCCTGGTTCCCACACGAACCGTATGGAACGTATGCCTTCGGCGGCGCGAAGCTCGACAACGGCTACTTCAGCACGGGCTCAGTCCACATCGGGCTTCAGCACCTCATCGCGATCGGACTCATCGTCGCCGTGTGGGCCTTCAACGTGTTCGGGACGCGGATCGCTGTCTCGTACAACTACATCGCGGGCGGCCTTCTGATGTTCCCGCTGTTCTGCTTCACGCTGCTGCCGTTCCTGAACGGCGACTTCCACTCCTCGAATCTCCAGTACACAGTGAGCGCGCCCGGTCACGCTTGGGGTGGGGCGCAAATTGTGCTCGTCTGGATCTGGATCATCATCTGGTCGACGGCGCCGGAGGCGGCCGCCACGTTCGCCCCTGAATACAAGGACACGGTCCCAGACACGCGAAAGGCCCTCATTTCGTCGGCCGCGTTCATCCTGCTCATCAACACGGTTGTGCCGGTCTCCCTGACCGGAGGCGTGGGCGCGAAGACCGTCGGCCTGTACGACTACGTCGGCGCCCTCAACCACCTCGTGGGCTCGGGCGCGACGAATTTCTTCGTCGTCGTCATGGCCATGAGCTTCCTCATGTCGATGAACACGGCGACAGCCGACGGCAGCCGCGCGCTCTTCGGGATCTCCCGGGACGGCCTGACGATCAAGGAGCTCGGCCGCCTGAACCGCTTCAACGTTCCCGGGAACGCGATGACGCTCGACATGGGTATCAACATCCTGTTCGTCCTCTTCGTCGGGAACCTGTTCGGGATCCTCGTCGCGAGCAACATCGGCTACGTACTCGCCAACATGTTCGCCATCTCTGCATTCGTGCTCCTGCGCAAGGACCGCCCAAACTGGCCGCGACCGATCAAGCTCCCGAACATCTGGGTGCCGATCGCAGGATTCTTAGCCGCCGCCTTCGCGCTGTTCAGCGTCGTCGGGATCGGCTGGTTCCAAGAGGCCGGCGGCGGAGCCGTCTACGGCGGGACGAAGAACAAGATCATCGGCTTCTCCGTCCTCGCGGTCTCGCTGCTCTTGTTCCTCTTCAGGCGCATCGTCCAGGACGGCGAGCGGCCGCACTGGCGGGAGGAGACACCGACGATGCCCGACCAGGAGCCGGTGGCAGCCGTCGACGCACCGAGCGTTCCCGCAACCTAGCTCAGGTTTCTTCGAGCGAGAGGGCTGCGCAAGCGGCCCCCTCGCTCGATGTCAGGCGGCTCTCCCTCGATCGAGGGATTGGCGGTCGGCCTACCCGGGCAGCGTCGCCGTCGCCTGGCAACCGACCCCGCTCGGCCCCCAGGCGTGCACGAAGACGGTGTCACTGCCGGGTAGATCCCGAAGGCTCCGCCTCAGTTCGAACGAGTCGTCCCGGCGCGTTGTCGTTCTCGTCGCGCGGAACGAAACTCGGTGCTCGTGGACGATCGCGATCCGCCACAAGCCCCGTCCGCGAGTCTGCCGGAGACCGAAGCGAACCTCGAGCGCGTGATCCTCCCCACGAAGCCGGAGCATCGCGACGGCGCCGCCTCCGCACGTGCCCGTGACACGGACCTCGCGGCCGCCACCGTCGTCGTCGGCGCGCGCAGTTCCCGCGGCCGATGCGAGCAGGATGAGCGCGAGGAGGAGAAAGCGTCTCACGGCCCGGAGTGTGCGGCGCCGCGCCCGCGCCCCGCAATGAGACATTGGTCGCAGTCAGGACGAGAGGTCGTCGCGCAGGCCGTGGCGCTCGGCCCAGAGCACGGCCTGCACGCGGTCGGTCACGTCGATTGCCCGGAAGATGTTCGTCAGGTGGGTCTTCACGGTCTTCTCGCTGATGCCGAGCCGTTGTGCGATCAGCTTGTTCGGGAGCCCGTCGAGCAGCAATGCGAACACCTCCCGCTCACGCGGCGAGATCCCTTCGAGCGGGTCCGGCGCATCTCTCGCCTCCAGCAGCAGCCGCGCCGCCTGGGGATCGAGGGGCGCTCCGCCTTCGGCGGCGGCGCGGATGCCGCGAACGACGTCGTCGGCGGACGTGTCTTTGAGGAGATAGCCGGCTGCCCCGACATCGAGCGCCGCCGTGATCCGGCGCACGTCCGAGAACGACGTCAACACGAGCACAGCCGTCTTTGGATGCTCTTCCCGGATGATGCGAGTCGCTTCGATCCCGTCGAGGATCGGCATCTCGAGATCCATCAGCACCACGTCGGGCCCCGAGCTCCGGCACGACTCGACAGCCTCGGCCCCGTTCTCGACCGAGCCGACCACCTCGAGATCCGGCTGGGCCGCGATCACGCCCGAGAGCCCGTCCCGCACGACGCCGTGGTCGTCGGCGATGAGGACGCGGATCATCGCAGCGGCGCCTCGAGCCGAACGCGAGTGCCTCCGCCTTCGCTGGAGTCGACGGACAGGCTGCCGCCGGCCTGCTGGGCGAGCTCTTCCACGAGCGAGAGGCCGAGGTGTCCCTCCGCATGGCGACGCTCTCGCGTCTCGGGGCCGAAGCCGCGGCCGTCGTCGGCGACGACGAGGCGCGCGGTCGAGTCCGTAACGTCGACCGCGACCGACACGGCCGACGCGTCGGCGTAGGCGACCACGTTGCGGACCGCCTCCTGTGCGACGCGATAGACGAGCGCCTGCGTGTCGGGATCGAGGCGCTCGGCTCCGTCGACGCGCAGCTCGACGGTCGTCCCCCGGGCGGAGAGCGGACTGACGAGGTCGCGAAGCGCGGCTTCGAGGCCAGCGGTGGCGAGCGTCGGCGGGTGGAGGTCGACGAGCAGCGCGCGAAGATCGCGCACCGTCCCTCGCAGGCGATCGATCACGTTGCGCATGACGGCGGCCTCGCGTTCTGCACCTCGCCGCTCGGCGCCGTCGGCCACCGGCGCCAGCGAGAACGCGAGGCCTGCGAGCTCCTGCACCGGACCGTCGTGGAGATACGACGCGACGCGGCGTCGCTCCCGCCGCGACGAAGCGACGGCGTTCGCCAGCAGGCCCTCGCGCTGCTCGTGGCTCTGCTGGAGGCGCCGCATCAGCGACCAGAAGAGCGGCGCCTGGATGAGAAGGATCAGCCCGATCGCGCCGAGGATCGGCGGTGCGAGCGCCTTCAGGAGCCTGCGCGCCTCGGCGGTGACCGAGGTGAAGCGCTGGTAGATCTCGAACAGCAACGGGGTTCCCGAGGGCGTCCGGATCCGGGTATAAGCCTCGAGCAGCCGCCCGTTTTGGCGGTCGAGCGCGTTCTCGGGCCGGTTCAGGTCGCTGACCTCCACCTGGGCACCGCCGTTCCGGAGCAATTGGTGCTCCTCTCCACCCAACGCGTACCGCTTGCCGATCTCCGCCGGCTCGTCGGAGTAGAGGACCTGTCCGGCGGAAGACCAGATCTTCACCCGCACGATCGACTTGCTCAGCACGCGGCCGACCACGATGTCGTCGACGGCCCTCACCGCATTCGCCTGGCCGTGCAGCAGCCCGTCGGTGACCCTCTCGTCGACGAGGCCCGCCGCCTCCAGCACGCGCGTGCGCGTTTGCCGCTTCGCCTCGTCGATCGCAACCGAGCGCAGCACGAAGTAGCCGCCGACGAGCGCAACCGCGAGTGCCACGAACGTGCCGGTCGCGAAGCGGACGATGACCGAACGGGAAGTCGGAGCCATTCGCCTC
>DATFHC010000107.1:0-12634 GCA_035248765.1 Gaiellaceae bacterium | reverse complement strand
GACCCAGCAGCAGCGCAGCAGGCGGCCCGGCGGGCCCGCGGGGCAGATCAGGCGCCGCAACTGCTTCTTCTGCAAGGAGAAGATCGCGGAGATCGACTACAAGAACGTCAACCAGCTGCGCCGCTACATCTCCGAGAAGGGCAAGATCCGTAGCCGCCGCATCACGGGCGCGTGCCGCAGGCACCAGGTGCAGGTGGCGACCGCGGTCAAGCGTGCGCGCGAGATGGCGCTGCTCCCGTACGTCGCCGAGGGCGCCGACGACCGCGAGCGCGGCGGCCGGCGAGATCGCGGCGACCGCGGTGACAGGGGCGACCGCTGATGGAGGTCATCCTCCTCTCGGACGTCGAGCACGTCGGCCTGCGCGGCGACGTCGTCTCGGTCGCCCGCGGCTACGCCCGCAACTACCTCCTGCCTCGGCGGCTCGCCGAGGAGGCGACGCCCGGACGGGTCGCGGAGCTGCAGAAGCGCGAGGGGCTGCGCGCGCGCCACGAGGCGAAGAACGCCGACCAGGCCCGCGAGATCGCGGACGCTCTCTCAGCCGCCGTGCTGCGCTTCGAGGTCAAAGCCGGCCCGACCGGTTCCCTCTTCGGCTCGGTGACGCCCACCGACATCGCCGATGAGCTGTGGAACTCGAAGAAGATCCGCGTCGACCGGCGCAAGATCGAGACCGATCCGATCAAGCGGATCGGTCGCTACGAGATCCCGATCGGCCTCTTCGAGGATATCCGGGTCGAGGTGAAGACCGAGGTGATCCCGGAGGGTGGCGAGCTGCCTTCCGAGGAGAAGCTCGCCGAGCTGGAGGCAGCCGAGCGCGCGGAGCAGGAGGAGGCCGCCGCGGCGGAGGAGCCGTCCGCCGAGCTCGAGGAGATCCTTGCCGAGGTCGACGCCGCGGAGGCGGCCGAGGTCGAGGAGGCCGAAGCCGAAACGACCGCTGAGACCGAAGAGCCCGAGTCGGAAGCAGAGGCAGAGCCCGAGTGGCGGGCCGACGCCGACGCCGCACTCGCCGACGAGTAACGCTCGCCGTTAGGCGCCTAAACTCGGCGGCATGATCTGCCCGAGTTGTGGCCAGGAGCTGGGCGAGGGATATCGCTTCTGTCCCTCTTGCGGCGCGGCTCAGGAAGAGGCTGTCACTCCCGGCCGGGAGGAGCGGAAGGTCGTCTCCGTCGTCTTCGCCGACCTCGCCGGATCGACGGAGCAAGCCGAGCGGCTCGACCCCGAGGACGTTCGGGCCATCCTGTCCGCGTACCACGCGCACCTGCGCAGCGAGCTGGAGCGGTTCGGCGGCACGGTCGAGAAGTTCATCGGGGACGCCGTGATGGCCGTGTTCGGTGCGCCGGTCGCACACGAGGACGACCCGGAGCGGGCCGTTCGCGCAGCCCTCGCGATCCGCGACTGGGCGATCGAGGAAACCGACGACCTGCAGGTGCGGGTCGCGGTCAACACCGGCGAGGCGCTCGTCGCCCTTGACGCCCGCGCAGCGCACGGAGAGGCGCTCGTCGCCGGCGACGTCGTGAACACCGCAGCCCGGCTGCAGACGGCTGCGCCGCTCAACGGCGTCCTGGTCGACGAGCAGACGCATCGGGCAACGGTCGACGCAATCGATTACCGGGCGACGGCCCCCGTGGAGGCCAAGGGCAAGAGCGAGCCGATCGCCGTCTGGGAGGCGGTCGGGGCTCGCGCACGGATCGGCGCCGGCGCGCGGCCCGCTTCGGCGACGCCACTCGTCGGGCGCGAGCGCGAGCTGGCGCTCCTCGTCCAGACACTCGAGCGCGTGCGCGAGGAGCGCTCGCCTCAGCTGGTGACCCTCGTCGGCGTGCCCGGCATCGGCAAGAGTCGCCTCGTCTCGGAGCTCGCGAGCGTCGTGGAGCACTACGACGAGCTCGTCCGCTGGCGAGAGGGACGGTCGCTGTCGTACGGCGACGGCGTGACCTTCTGGGCGCTCGCGGAGATCGTCAAAGCAGAAGCCGGGATCTTCGAGAGCGACTCGGTCGAGCAAGCGGAGGAGAAGCTCCGTCGCACCGTCGAACAGCATGCGAGCGACCCCGCCGAGACCCAGTGGCTCGAGCGACATCTGCGGCCGCTTACCGGTGTTGCCGAGGACAGCTCCGCGCGCGCGGACGAGGTCTTCGCGGCGTGGCGCCGCTTTCTCGAGGCACTGGCAGACGAGCGGCCCCTCGTGCTCGTGTTCGAAGACCTCCACTGGGCCGACGATGCTCTGCTCGACTTCATCGACCAGCTCGTCGACCGGGTCGCGGCCGTGCCGCTGCTCGTGCTCGCGACCGCGCGACCCGAGCTGCTGCAGCGGCGCGCAGGTTGGGGCGGCGGCAAGCCGAACGCAGCGACGATCTCGCTCTCCCCTTTGACGGAAGCCGAGACGACGCAACTGCTCGAGGGGCTCATCGAGAAGCCCGCCGATACGGACCTCCAGGAGGCGCTTCTCGCTCGCGCAGGCGGCAACCCGCTCTATGCCGAGCAGTACGCCCGCGTGCTGGTCGAGCGCGGCGACTTCGACGAGCTGCCGGAGACCGTGCAGGGGATCATCGCCGCCCGGCTCGACGCCTTGACGGAGGATGAGAAGCTCCTGCTCCAGGACGCTGCCGTGATGGGACAGGTCTTCTGGCTCGGCGCGATCGAGGCGGTCGGAGGCCTGGCTCGCTGGCAGGCAGAGGAGCTGCTGCACGGGCTCGAGCGGAAGGAGTTCGTCCGCCGCGACCGCAACTCGTCCGTCGCAAGCGAGAGCGAGTACTCCTTCAGGCACCTTCTGATTCGGGACGTCGCCTACGCCCAGATCCCTCGCGCCGTCCGATCGGGCAAGCATCGGGCGGCTGCGACCTGGATCGACTCGCTGGGCCGGCCCGAGGAGCAGGCGGAGCTTCTTGCCCATCACTACCTGCAGGCGCTCGAGCTCGCGGAGGCGGCGGGGCTCGACTCGCAAGACCTCGCGAAGCCAGCGCGAACGGCGCTGCGCGACGCCGGAGACCGCGCCGCCACGCTCTACGCGCTCGACGCGGCGGAGCGGTTCTACGACGGGGCTCTCCGGCTCTGTCCCGCGGACGACCCAGAGCGGTCCACACTGCTGTTCCGCCGCGCCGCACCCATCAGCTACTTGGGCGGTGACCCGGAGCGGCTTATGGAGGCAAGCGACGCGCTGCTCGAGGCCGGCAGGCGGGAGGAGGCCGGCGAGGCCGAGATGCTTCTTTCACGGGCCTTCTGGATCCGCGGACAGCACGAGCTCTCGGAAGCACACACGCAGCGGGCCGCAGCGTTGCTCGAGGCAGCTTCACCGAGCCGGTCCACCGTCATGCTCAGCCTCCAGCTCGCCAGCCGCGCGTCCATCAGCCGGGGCGAGCACAAGGCCTCGCTCGAGCACGCCTCGCAAGCTCTTGCTCTCGCCGAGGAGCTCGACTGGCCCGAAGGCATGAGCAATGCTCTCGCCTACCGCGGGAGCGCTCGGGTGGGCCTCGGCGATGCGGGCGGCCTGCAGGATCTGGAGCGGAGCGTCGAGATCGCGGCCTCGGCCGGTGCGCTCGGGACCCTCTCGATCGCCTACAACAACCTGTCCACGCACCTCGGCATCCTCGGCGACCTGAAGCGCGGCTACGAGCTCCGCCTCGAGGGCGCCAAGGTCGCCGAGCGCATCGGAGACGTGACGCAGACGCGCTGGTTCCTGGGCGTCTTGAGCGAGTACCCCTATCGCCTGGGCGAATGGGACGAGGCGCTCCGAATGGCAGACGAGTTTCTCGCGGCGGTGGACGCGGACGAGCCGCACTACATCAGCTGGCAGGTCCTGGCACGTCGCGCCGAGATTCACCTGGCTCGGGCGGCCGAGGCCAGGGCGCTCGCCGACGCCGACCGCGCCCTGGAGCTCGTTGCCGCGATCTCCGACCCGCAGGCGCGCTACTTCACGAACGCGCTCTGCGCACGCGTCTTCGCCGCCGCGAGGCGCGAACGAGCGGCCCAGCTCGCGCGCGAGGTCGTCGACGATCTCCACCGTGGAATCGGACCCGTCTTCGCCTCCATCGCCCTGCCGGCGCTGGCGTCGACCGCGCTGCAGCTCGGGCTCCTGGCCGAGCTCACCTCCGCGCTCGACCAGCACGTCCCGAACCCCTGGATCGAGGTGGTGCACCGCTACGCCGCGGGAGACTTCATCGCGGCGGCCGACATGCTCGCGACGATGGGCTCGAGGCCTGACGAGGCCGAAGCACGCGTCCACGCCGCCCGACAGCTCGCGGCCGACGGCCGAGACGACGAGGCGGGCGAACAGCTGCGGCAGGCAGCCGCGTTCTACCGCTCTGTCGGTGCGACGCGCTACCTGGACGAGATCGAGCCGCTCCTGACCGCTAGTCGCGCTTCGGACTAGAGGCAATCGAGGAGGCGCGGGAGCGCTTCCCCGAAGCGCGGAAGCGAGCCGTCGAGGTCGAGCACCCGTGCGCCCGCGCGCTGCGCATCCATGCCGAACGTCTCGACGATGTCGGCCGAACGCAGATGCTCCGGGTGCGACTGCCAGAACGCGCTCTGCAGCGCGGCCGCCAGCTGTCCCGGCCAGCCGCCGAGCGGCGATCCGATCTCGGGCGCGCTGCGGCGCCAGTGGGCAGTGTCGATCGCCCCGGTACAGCCGCCGCCGAAAGGGTCCGCGGTGGCGTACTCGATCCGGCCGACCGTGGCATGCAACGTCGCCGCCACACAGAGAAGGCAGGGCTCGAGCGTCGAGTAGAGGACGTGGTCGCGATAGCGCGCCGTCACCGGGAGCTGGGCGAGTGCGTCCACCTCCGCATGTGCCAGGCGCGATCCGGAGAGTCGCTGGCCGGGAGGATCGAAGATGCGGTTCCGCCCGCGGGCGACGACCGACCCGTCCGGCGCGGCGACCACCGAGCCGACCGGAATCGTTCCCGCGAGGTACGCCTCCCAGGCGAGCTCGAGTGACGCCCGCCAGGGTTCGTCAAGCTCCTGCCAGGCGTCCACACGCCGATCGTAGAGCGTCAACACGCTGTCCACGGACGTGTGGAAATCGGCGCCGGCGCTCACGAAGTTGCCGCTCCGAGCGGCCGAAACCGTCCACAGGTGCGCCGTCCGGCGCGCCTGCAACTATGCCCGTTTCGCCTGCAAATGGCCCAAAATGACCTGTTCACAACGGACATACCAACACCTAGAAACCCGGCGCGCCGAGTGGTGGAATCGCGGCGGATGACGCTCGCCCCCGTCCCGTCACCTACCGCAACTCCTGGCGCCGTCCCGCCGCAAAACCTCGAAGCCGAGGAGTCGGTCCTCGGCGCGATGATGATCGCGCCCGGCGCGATCGCTGCCGTCAGCGAGATCCTCGACGCGGGCGACTTCTACCGTGAGTCGCACGGAAAGATCTACCGCGCGGCGCTCCAGCTCTACGGCAAGAACGAGCCCGTCGACGCGATCACGCTGACCAATGAGCTCGAGCAGCGCGGCGAGCTCGAGGCGATCGGCGGCCGCGTCCGGCTGCACGAGCTCGCCCGGCTCGTGCCCGCCACCGCGAACGCGCGGCACTACGCGGAGATCGTCCGCGAGAACGCGACGCTGCGTGGCCTGATTCGCGCCGGCGGCGAGATCGCCCAGCTCGGGTGGGAGCGTGAGGGCGAGCCCACGGAGCTCGTGGCGCGCGCCGAGCAGCTCGTCTTCGACCTCGCCCAGCACCGCGACCAGGGCGAGCTCGTCCTCTTCAAGGACACGCTCGTCGAGACGTTCCAGCGGATCAGCCACCTCTACGAGTCGGGCGCCGACGTCACCGGCCTGGCGAGCGGCTTCAAGGATCTCGACCGCATCACGGCCGGCTTCCAGCCCTCTAACCTCGTCATCCTCGCCGCCCGCCCCTCCATGGGAAAGAGCGCCTTCGCCCTCGAGATCGCGAACCACGTCGCCGTCGACCTGCAGACGCCGTGCGCGTTCTTCAGCCTCGAGATGTCGCGGCAGGAGGTGGCGCAGCGTCTGATCTGCTCGCGCGGCAAAGTCGATGCCCACCACATCCGCACCGGCAAGCTCTCGAAGGACGACTGGCCGCGCCTCACCGAGGCGTGCAGCAAGCTCGAGTCGGCTCCGCTCTACGTCGACGACACCCCGGCGCTCAGCCTCCTCGAGCTCCGTGCCCGCGCGCAGACTCTGAAGCGGCGCGAGCCGAACCTCGGCCTCCTGGTTGTCGACTACCTCCAGCTCATGACGACCGGGCGCAGCGAGGAGAGCCGCCTGCAGGAGGTGTCGTCCATCTCCCGCGGCCTCAAGGAGATCGCGAAGGATCTCGATCTCCCCGTGGTCGCGCTCTCCCAGCTGAACCGCTCGCCCGAGCAGCGGCACGACAAGCGCCCCATGCTCTCCGACCTTCGCGAGTCGGGCTCGATCGAGCAGGACGCCGACCTCGTGATGTTCCTCTACCGCGAGGAGTACTACGAACGCGACGACGCCGACGATACGAAGAAGGGCGTCGCCGAGGTGATCATCGCGAAGCACCGCAACGGGCCCATCGGCAACTTCAACGTCGCCTTCATCAGCCGCTATGCCAAGTTCGCCAGCCTCCAGCAATAGCCCGCTCGAGGCGCGCTGCCTCGGCTGCGGGCGCGAGTTCGAGACGGAGCAGGTCGTCCTGCTCGGCCAGACGTTCCCGGCCGAGCGCTACTGCCGGCTCTGCCGGACCACCGAGGAGGTCGTCGAGCGGCAACGCCGTGCCGACGAGCGCTGGGCACGCGTACGGGTTCCCTCGGCGTACGACGACGCCACGTTCGAGAACTTCGAGCCCGTGCCCGACACGCGCAACGCGCTCGCCGTTTGCCGGCAGTGGACGAAGGAGTTCCGGGCGGGCACCGACCTCCGGCAGGGCCTCCTCCTCCGCGGCAACCCCGGCGCCGGCAAGACCCACCTCGCGGTCGCAATCCTCCGCGAGGTGATCTGGAGCGACCGCGAGCCCCGGCCGTCGGCGCTCTTCCTCAACGTCCCAGGCTGGCTGAACGCCTTGCGCGAGAGCTACGGCGACGGCGAGCCCCCGCCGAACCCATCGGGCTATGACCTCGTCGTCCTCGACGACCTCGGAGCTGAGGACTGGTCGAGCTGGGCCCGCGACCGGATCTACAACCTCGTCAACCAGCGGGAGCAGCAGAAGCGGCTCGTGATCGTGACGACGAACCACGAGTGGCGGGAGCTCGCCGGGCGTGTCGGAGGCCCTACCGCGAGCCGCCTCCGCCGCCTCGCGCGCGAGGTGCACGTCGACGCCCGCAACGACTATCGCGAACGCCAGGCGGCGTAAGCCGCGCGAACCGAGGGCATACTTCTCCGCCGTGCCCGCCACCGTCATCGTCGGCGCGCAGTGGGGCGACGAAGGGAAGGGCAAGATTGTCGACCTGCTCGCCCGGGACTCCGACCTCGTGTGCCGCTACAACGGCGGCCCGAACGCCGGCCACACGCTCGTGGTCGACGGCGAGACGTACAAGCTCAAGCACATCCCGTCGGGGATTCTCCAGGGGAAGGAATGCGTGATCGGCGCCGGGTGCGTCGTCAATCCGCAGGTGCTGATCGAGGAGCTCGACGACCTCGGCTCGCGCGGAGTCGCCACCGATCTCGTCCGCCTCTCGGGCAACGCGCACCTGATCATGCCGTGGCACCTCGCGATCGACCAGGCGAGCGAGCGGCGCCTCGGCAAGCTCGCGATCGGGACGACGAAACGCGGGATCGGCCCGTGCTACGCCGACAAGGCGATGCGACTCGGGATCCGCGTCCAGGACATCCTCGACCCGAAGATCCTCCGCCAGAAGATCGAGGTTGCGCTCGCCGAGAAGAACCTCTGGCTCGAGCGCGTCTACGGCGAGCAGCCCATCGAGCTCGAAGGGCTCGTCGAGCAGCACGAGACGTTCGCCGAGCGGCTGCGCCCGCTGATCGTCGACGCGTCGCTGCTCGTCGACACGGCACTGCGCGACGGAAAGCAGGTGTTGTTTGACGGTGCCCACGGCACGCTGCTCGACCTTGACCACGGGACGTACCCCTTCGTCACGTCGTCGCCGACGGTCGCCGGCGGCGCAGCGGTCGGCACGGGGATCGGGCCGACGCGGATCGACAGCGTGATCGGCATCGCCAAGTCCTACGTCACACGGGTCGGCCAGGGGCCGTTCCCGTCCGAGATCGAGGGCCCCAACCAGAAGCGGCTCCGCGAGCTCGGCGGTGAGTACGGAACCGTCACCGGTCGCGAGCGCCGCTGCGGCTGGCTCGATCTCGTCGCCCTCCGCTACGCAGTGCGCCTCAACGGGATCGACCGGCTCGCACTGACGAAGCTCGACGTCCTCTCCCACTTCGCGGAGCTGCCGGTCTGTGTCCGCTACCGCAGGCGCGACGGGCAGGCGACGCGCAACTTCCCGGCGCACCAGAGCGACTTCCACGCCGCACAGCCGGTGTACGAGGTGCTGGACGGCTGGCAGGAGCCACTCGACGGCTGCGCGTCCGTCGCCGAGTTGCCTGACGCGGCGCGCCGTTACGTCGAGTTCGTGGAGCGCGAGCTTGACGTCGAGGTGACGCTCATCGGCACCGGAGCCGAGCGCTCCTCCGTGCTCACGCGGGCGTAACGGCCGCGGCGAAGGCGCGCGCGTTCAGCTCGAACGCGCCGTCCGGGCTGCCGAGCTGACGGAACAGCTCGTCGTGGGACTGCTTGTGCGCTTCTGCGTCGAGCGACGCGATCCAGTGGCCGGCCGGACCGACGCCCTTCTGCAGCGTCTGCCAGAACTCGTCGTAGTCCCGGTAGCCGGCGGTCACGTCCAGCTCGGCCGACTCGACCTCGCCGAGCGGGGCGAGCAGGTCGTCGATCTCATGCGGCGTCCGGTACAGGCGCGGCTCGGTCGCGCGCGAGGCGCCGATCGCCTCCGCCGTCCGGTCGATCGCCGCGAACATGTCCACCTCCGCGATGCCCCACATGCAGACCGCCACGCGCCGGGCGACACGCGCCATCTCGGCGACCGCGGCCGGTGCGTCGGAGACGAACGCGACGACGAGCTGCGCGAGCGCCACATCGAACGCGCCTGTCTCGAACGGGAGCTCCTCCGCAGGCGCCTCGTGCACCTCGACCCCCGGAAAGCGCTTACGGAATGCGGCAACAAACTCCGGCGACGGATCCACCGCACCAACCGAAGCGCCGCGGGAGACCAGCTCGCCGGTGAGGGCGCCGGTGCCTGCGCCGACGTCGAGCACGCGCATGTCCGAGCTCACCCCGGCGAAGTCGGCGAACCGCACCGCGAGGAGCCTCGAGTAGCGGCCCATGAAATCGTCGTAGGCGTCGCCGTCGACGCGGAACTGAGAGCTCACCGTGCGAGCGTATCGAGGTCGGCGGCGGTGTTCACGTTTGCGAGCAGGCGGTCCTCGAGCTCGACCCGGGCGGTGTCCAGCCCGTCGAGAACGGTGCGAAGCCGGCGTTCTCCGACCTCGAACGCCGGCAGCGATCGCCGGGCCACCGCGCACGGCAGCGGCCCCGCCTGCGCGACTGCGGCATCGCGACAGGCCTCCGCGAGCAACATCAGCGCGCGAACCGTGAGGAGAGGCATGTCGACCGGGATGACGACCGCGACGTCGTGCGATGCGCGCCGCAACCCTGCCGCGATTGCCGCCACGGGACCCGTCCCTTCGTCCGCGAGGGACGGGAACGGCAGGCCTTCTCGCAGGCGACCGACCGCGACCCGCTCGTCGCAGACCTCGTCGAGCAGCCGCCACGCCCGCTCCGCGAGCGTCCCACCTTCGAATCGCGCGAGCGCCTTCGGCGAGCCGAACCGGCTGCTCGCCCCGCCGACGAGCAGGATCCCGGTCAGCGCTCGATGCGCCACGGTTCCGTGTACACGTTGGCGGAGCCACCGCGGACGAAGCCGCAGAGCGTGACGCCGCGATCGGTTGCGAGATCGACGGCGAGGCTCGAGGGGGCGCCGACCGCGACGACGACCGGGCAGCCTGCGACCGCGGCCTTCTGGACGAGCTCGAACGAGAGGCGCCCGCTCACGCAGAGCACGTGCTCGGCGAGCGGGAGCAGCCTTTCCCGGAACGCCCACCCGACGACCTTGTCCATCGCGTTGTGCCGGCCCACGTCCTCGCGCACGCACAACGGCTCGCCGACAGCGGAGAAGAGCCCCGTCGCGTGGAGGCCACCCGTCGCGGCGAACGCGGCCTGTGCGTCGCGGAGCCGATCGGGAAGCGCCGCGACGAGCGCCAGCGGCAGCAGCAGATCCGACTCGACCTGTGGCGCCTCGACGGCGACCGCCTCGAGCGCTCCCTTGCCACAGACGCCGCACGAGGACGACGTGTAGAAGCTGCGCTGCAGCCGCGCCGGATCGAAGCCGGGCGCGTCGACGTCGACCGTGTTCGCAGCGAAGTCGTCCGGCAGACGCGCCGCGTTCGGTTGCAACCCCTCGGAGAGGCAGAAGCCGAGCGCGAGCTCGTCGTCGTGGCCGGGCGTCCGCATCGTGACGGCGACGGGCTGCCCGCCGATCCGGATCTCGAGCGGCTCCTCGACAGCTACGCGGTCGCGCTCGGTCGCGCCGGCCGGCAGCCGGAGGACGTCGACCGCGGCGGCCGAGTAGGGCGGCGCGTCCATCGCGCCCGCAGCCTAACGTGGCGTCAGGCGCTGTCGGCTGCGTCGAGCTGTGCGTCCGCGGCGGCTCGGGTGGCGACGAGATGCTCGGAGACGGCGCGGTAGCCGTTGATCGCCGCGGCTACGTCCCCCGGCGAGAGCTCTTCGGAGCCGCGCTCGGCCGCCTCGACGATGTCGTGCGCGGCGAGGTACTCGGCGACGACCTCCCGCTCGTCCCCGTCGCGAAGGACCGGGTCGGTCAGGTCGTAGCCGCTCTCCTCGAGCATGCGACCGACGAGCCGGTCGAGCTCGCTCAACGCGTCGGTCGCATTGGCGCGGATGCTCTCCTCGAGCGTTTGCCACTCGCTCTCCCAGACGTGGCGGTCAAGACCAGGTTCCTGCATGGCCGAATCCTGCGCGCCGCGCCCGGAATCGAAACGCGGCCTGTCATAGGATCGGCTGGTGCGAGTGCTTGTCGTCGGGTCGGGGGGTCGCGAGCACGCACTCGTCTGGTCGCTCTCCCGCAGCAAGAGCCTCGGCGAGCTGCACGCAGCGCCCGGAAATCCGGGGATCGCGGAGCTCGCGCATTGCCATCCCGTGCGAGCCGACGACCACGCCGCGCTCGTGTCCCTCGCCCGCGAGCTCCGCATCGACCTCGTCGTCGTCGGGCCCGAGGCCCCACTCGTCGCGGGCCTGGCCGACGAGCTGCGCCACCGCGGGATCACCGTCTTCGGACCGGGCGCCGCGGCTGCCCGCATCGAGGGCTCGAAGTCGTTCGCCAAGGACGTGATGGAGGCCGCAGGGGTGCCGACCGCGACCGCCCTGCCGGTCGCCCGGCCTCCCTGCGTCGTCAAGATCGACGGGCTCGCCGCCGGCAAGGGGGTCTGGGTCTGCCGCACGCAGGCCGAGCTCGACGCGGCGCTTCCGGCGGCCGAGGCGCTCGGCCAACCGTTCCATGTCGAGGAGCTGCTCAAAGGGCCCGAGCTCTCCGTCTTTGCCGTGGCGGCGGGCGACGCAGCGGTCGCGTTTCCGCCGGCGCGCGACTACAAGCGAATCGGCGACGGCGACGAGGGCCCGAACACCGGCGGGATGGGCTCCTTCTCGCCGCTGCCCGACGTCCCGACGAGGACGCCACCAAGATCCTCGAGACGGTGCACCGGCCGGTACTCCGCGAGCTCGCACAGCGCGGCACGCCGTTCCAGGGTCTCCTCTACGCAGGGCTGATGCGGACCGGCGAGGGGCTGCGCGTGATCGAGTTCAACTGCCGGTTCGGCGATCCCGAGACGCAGTCGCTGCTGCCAAGGCTCGAGAGCGATCTGCTGCCGCTGCTCGCCGGCGACCTCTCGCAGCCGCTGGAGCTCGCGGCTCGCGCTGCCGTCACGGTTGTGCTCTCAGGCGGCGGATATCCCGAGCGCGGCGACCAGGGCACGCCGATCGAGGGAGTGGAGGCCGCAGAGGCGACGGGAGCGCTCGTCTTCCACGCGGGGACGGCGCTCCACGACGGAAGGCTCGTCACGAACGGCGGACGCATCCTGAACGTCGTCGGCCTCGGCGACACCCTCGCGGCCGCGCGAACCGCGGCTTACGAAGCAGCGGCGCACATAGATTTCGCCGACATGCACTGCAGAAGCGACATTGCCGCCGGTGTCTGACGGCCCCCGCGTCGGCATCCTCGTCGGCTCGGAATCCGACCGCGCGCGCATGCAAGGCGCCACGGCGGTGCTCGACGAGGCAGGTGTCGGTTACGAGTTCGAGGTGCGGTCGGCCCACCGCACGCCGGACGCGGTCGCCGAGTACGCGCGCAGCGCCCGCGACCGGGGACTGCGCGTGCTCATCTGCGGTGCGGGGCTCTCGGCCGCGCTACCGGGAGCGGTGGCTGCGCAGACCGACCTGCCGGTGATCGGCGTCCCCCTTCGCTCCAGCCTGAGCGTGCTCGACGGACTCGACGCGCTGCTCGCGATCGCGCAGATGCCGCCGGGCGTCCCGGTCGCCGCGGTCGGCGTCGACAACGCGAAGAACGCGGGGCACCTGGCCGCGCGGATCCTCGGCGCCTAGAAAAACTGCAATCAGATTGCAGTGCAATCT
>DATFHC010000106.1:0-14838 GCA_035248765.1 Gaiellaceae bacterium | reverse complement strand
GCCGCTCCGCCGTCGCCCGTGCGGTCCCCGAAGGCGCGTCCTTCTTGCCCTCGTGGTGGAGCTCGACGATCTCGGCCCGAGGGAGGTACTCGGCCGCCTCGGCGGCGAACCGCATCATCAGCACGGCGCCGATCGAGAAGTTCGGCGCGACGAAGAGCCGCAAGCCCTTCTCCGCGGCGAGCGCGCCCAGCTCGCCCGGCTCCCAGCCGGTCGTGCCGACGACGCAGGAGACGCCCTGCTCGAGCGCGGCGCGGACGTTCTGCGGCGCCGCATCCGGAGTCGTGAAGTCGACTGCGGCGTCGCAGCCCGCTACGTCGGGCTCGTCGCCGAGCTCGATCCCGCGGACCTCGTGCCCGGCCGCTTCGAGCCGCGGGATCAGCGCACTCCCGACCTTTCCCTCGGCCCCGAAGAGCGCGATCTTCACGCCGCGGCCTGCCCGACGAGGCTTGAGCTCGCACGACCCACCGCGGAGCGGAAATGCCCTTCGTCCGACCCGACACCGGCCGCCGCGAGCCGCTCCGGCGGAAGCAGAGCGGTGGCCAGCTCCGCGAGCTCGTCTCCGTCCACCGCGTCGATCTCGGCCATGACCCGTTCCAGCGTCAGGAGCTCCGTGTCGGTGACGAGCGACTTGCCGAGCCGGCTCATGCGATTCGAGGTGGACTCGAGCGAGAGGACGATCCGTCCCTTGAGGCTCTCCTTCGCGCGTTCGAGCTCGCCCTTGCGCAGGCGGCCGGCGGCGATCTCGGCGATTTGCTCGACGCAGATCTCGACGCACGGGCCGAGGTTCTCCTCGCGCGTGCCGACGTAGACGCCGAGGACGCCGGTATCGGTGTACTGCGCCCCGAAGCTGTAGACGGCGTAGGCCATCCCGCGCTTCTCGCGGATCTCCTGGAACAGCCGCGACGACGCAGACCCGCCGAGGATCGCGTCGAGGAGCGAGGCCGCGAAGCGGCGGCGATCGGAGCGTGAGATGCCCGTCGCACCGAGGCACAGGTGATACTGCTCCGTCTCCTTGCGCTGGAAGCGGAGTCCCGGGCCGGGAAGCTGCGCCAGCGGACGGCGAACGCGGGTGCCTGCGCGGGCGGGAGCGCCGGCGTGGCGCTCGCTCCGCTGCAGGAGCGCGACGAGCCGGTCGTGCTCGAGATTCCCCGCGGCGGCGACGACGACGTTCCCGGGCGAGTAGGCCGTGCGGTGATAGCCCGAAAGCGCCCGGCGGCTCACCGAGGAGATGACCTCGGCGGTGCCGATCACCGGCCGGCCAAGCGGATGGTCGCCGAAGACGGCCTGCGAGAAGAGGTCGTGCACGAGCTCCTGCGGCGTGTCCTCGTACATCGCGATCTCCTCGAGCACCACCTCACGCTCCTGGTCGACCTCGGCGAAGGACGGCGCGAAGACCATGTCGGTCATCACCTCGAGGGCGGTCCCGACGTGCTTGTCGGGGACGCGCGCGTAGACGACGGTGTTCTCCCGTGATGTCGCGGCGTTCAGCTCGGCGCCCATCGCGTCGAAGGTCTCAGCGATCTCCTGAGCGTCGAAGCGGCGCGTGCCCTTGAAGAGGAGGTGCTCGATGAAGTGCGAGACGCCTGCCCGGTCGGCGCGCTCGTCGCGGGAGCCGACGTCGATCCAGAAGCCGAGAGCCACGGAGCGCACGCTTGCAACCCGCTCGGAGATGATGCGCTCGCCGCCGTCGAGCTCGCTCAGCACGACCTTCTGCACTGTTCTGGTCCGGCGCCGGCTAAACCGGCGCCTCCGCTCCTTTCCGCGCTCCGTCGAGCCTACGCACGGCCCGATCGTAGGCGAGTTTTACGCGGGCTCGGAGAACCGCAGGAGGGAGCCGCTCCGTTTCGCCTCGTACTGCGCCTCGTCGGCGAGGCGGAACAGCGTGTGCGGGTCGCTCGCGTGCTCCGGACACGTCGCGTACCCGAAGCTCGCGCTGACATCCCCGAGCCACCGCGCTCCGCCCGCGGCTTGCTCGTCGAGAAGCGCCCTGACCCGTTCGACGACGAGCCGGGCGTCGTCCTCGGTCGCCTCTGCGAGCAGCACGGCGAACTCGTCACCGCCGATCCGGAAAGCGTCGTCCGGCTTCCGCAAAGACTCGGCGAGGACATTCGCAAACGCGACAAGCGCCTCGTCGCCGGCGGCATGGCCGTGCCGATCGTTGAGCTGCTTGAAGCCGTCGAGATCCGTGATCACCAGACCGAGGGGGCGCCCGTAGCGCTGCGCGCGGGCAACCTCTCCGTCGAGCCTGCTCATGAACGCGCGGCGGTTGAGAAGGCGCGTGAGCGGGTCGTGATGCGCGAGGAAGCGCAGCTCGCCAAGGTGCCGGCCCGAGACCAGCGCGGCCGCGGCGGCGTTCGCGAAGATCCGCAGTGCCTGCAGGCGGTCGGGCGACGGCAAGAGGCGGTCGTTCGGATTGTCGACCCAGATGATCCCGAGCAGCGCGCCGTCTCCGTCCTTGAGCGGGACGAACAGCCAGTGCCGGTTCCACGCCAACGGGCCGCGCCCGTTGAGCTGCGAGGGATAGACGTCGATGTTGCCGAGCCGCGACCTTGCCTCTTCGTGCGTGAAGAGATAGCAACCCTCACGGAGGAATTGATCGTCGAGCAGCGGCTCGAGCTCCGCCACCGTCACAAACACGCGCGTCTGCAGTTCCGCGAGCGGCCAGCCGGCTGTCGCCTGCGGAACGACCGCCCCGCTCTCCGGATCGACGAGCGCCGCACAGACGTTGCGAAAGTCGAGGGCGTCTCGGATTCCGTTGCACACCTGGCGCAGGATCTCGGTGTTCGAGGGCTCCCCGGTGATGCGCGACGATAGCGCGAGCAACTCCTCGAGAGCGCGCTGGTGCCGAGCCGAGTCGGCCGCCTCTCGCACCGCCTCGACAGCGAGCGCCGCGTGGTCGGCGATCGAGACGATGACATCGAGGTCGTCGTCAGTCGGCCGCCGGCCGCTCACCGGCTCGTCGACCGAGATGATCCCGAGCAGCGCGCCATGCTGGTCGCGCATGGGGACGAACAGCGCGTCCTCGGGATCCCACGCGTCGGGGTGGCACGACCGCCCGCCTTGCGGCACGTAGCTCAGTCCGAGCGCGTCCCAGTCGACCGATCCGCTGGGGACGACGTAAGCGCCGCGGCGCTCGAAACGGTCGGTGAGCAAGGCGCTCCAGTCGTCACCGGCATGCGCATGGCCGAGCAACGTCGCTCGAGCCTCCTCGTTCCCGTAGACGGTCGTGACGTCGAAGTCGTCCCACTCCGGCCGGTAGAGGTTGACCGCCACGGTCCGGTAGCCGAGAGACTCGCCGATGGTTCGAGCGACGGCGTCGAGCAGCGCGGGAAGATCCTCACGCGCCCGCAGAAGGCGGGTCACCTCGACGAGGCCCCGCAGCGGTGAGATGTTCGGAAGGCTCAAGTGTCGGGCTCGCTGGTCTCATCGGCACGCGATGAGCGCGGGATGAGCCGCGAGGAGTTCCGAACGGGTGAATTGAGGCGGGTCGACTACGCTCGCGGACATGGCGGCCGAGCTCGTCTGGACCGATCCGGCCTGGCTCGCGGAGGCAACCGCCTGGATCGATGCCAAGCTCGAGAGGCTGGGGCGGCCGCGCACCGGCCCCATTGAGCAGCCGCACGTGCGGGCATGGGCGACGGCGCTGCGCGTTCCGACCGCAGACGGGCCCGTCTGGTTCAAGGCGCCCGTAGCAGTGCTCGCGTTCGAACCGGCCGTCGTCGAGATCCTGCGACATTTCGGGCCGGAGCTGATTCCGCCGCTCCTCGCCGCGGACACCGCCAGTGGCTGGATGCTGCTCGAGAACGCGGGCGAGCGCCTGCGGGAGCTCGTCGACGGCGATGCGGACGCGACCGGGCGGGCCTGGAAAGTGATCCTGCCGATGTACGCCGACCTCCAGCGCGCCGCTGCGCCCGCGGTGGACGCGCTGCTCTCGGCCGGGCTGCCGGGCTTCTGCCTCGGCGAGATCCCGCGCATCTACAAGGAGCTGCTCGCCGACGAGGCGCCGCTCCGCGCGACCGACGAGGCGCTTTCCGATGACGAGCTCAGGATGCTGCACGACGCCGCGCCGCGCGTCGCGGAGATGTGCGCCGAGCTCGAGTCGTTCGGCTACGCGGAGACCGTCCAGCACGACGACCTCCACGACGGCCAGATCTTCGTCCGCGACGGTCGACACCGGATCCTCGACTGGGGCGATGCGTGCGTGTCACACCCCTTCTCGACGCTGACCGTCACGATGAACTCGATCGCCCATCGGCTCGGCGAGGACTTCCGCAGCGGCGCGACAGCGGTTCGCGCGAGAGACGCGTACCTCGATGCCTGGCCCGGAGCCAGAACGGACAAGCTCAGAGCCTTCGAGCTCGCCGACCGACTGGGCGCCCTGTCGCGGGCCCGCAACTACCGCGACCTCGTCCGCGGCCTCCCAGCGGAGCACACCGCCGATTTCGCCGACGGCCACCCCGGCTGGCTCCGCGGCTTTCTGGAGTGGATTCCCGGCCCCTGAACGAGGGAGAAAGAGGCAGGCGGCACGAGCCGCCCGCCTCTCACGTTGCGCTACTCGTCGTCGCGACGGGGGCCGCGTCCGCGGCCGCCACCACGGCCGCCGCGGCGGTCACCGCGCGGCCGGTCCTCCTCCGGAGGCCGCGGCGGAGCGTCCTTCGCCCGCTCGATCAGCTCCTCCGGCTGGACGAGAGTGCCGTTCTCGTGCTTCGCGACGAGCTTGAGGCCGATGCGGCCACGGGCCTTGTCGACCTCCTGGACGATGACGTCGACGACGTCGCCGCGGCTCATCACGTCCTCGATGTGGGCGACACGGCCCGGGCCCACGTTCGAGACGTGGAGCAGCCCGTCCGTCCCCTTCTTGAGCTCGACGAAGGCACCGAACTGGGTCGTCTTGACGACCTTGCCGGTGAACGTGTCGCCGACCTCCGGCTCCTTCGTCAGCGACTCGATCGCAGCGACGGCCTCCTTGGCCTTCGTGCCCTCGGTCGCGTAGATGAGGATCGTGCCGTCCTCCTCGATGTCGATCTGCACCTCGTAGTCGGACTCGAGGCCGCGGATCGTCTCGCCGCCCTTCCCGATGACCATGCCGATCTTCTCCTGATCGATCTTGATCGTCGTGATGCGCGGCGCGTTGTCGGAAAGCTCGGAGCGCGACTCCGGAATGACCTCGAGCATTTTCTCGAGGATGAACTCGCGCGCCCGCTTCGCCTGCTCCAGCGCGTCTCGCATGATCTGCTGGGTGACGCCCGTGATCTTGATGTCCATCTGGAGCGCGGTGATCCCGGTGCGCGATCCGGCGACCTTGAAGTCCATGTCGCCGAGGTGGTCTTCCGCACCCTGGATGTCGGTGAGGATGACGTAGTCGTCGCCCTCCTTCACGAGGCCCATCGCGATGCCGGAGACCGGCGCCTTGATCGGCACACCCGCGTCCATCAGGGACAGGGTCGACCCGCAGACCGAGCCCATCGACGACGAGCCGTTCGACTCGAGCGTCTCGGACACGATCCGGATCGTGTACGGGAACTCCTCGGGGCCCGGGATGACCGCCTCGAGCGCCCGCTGCGCGAGCGCACCGTGGCCGATGTCACGCCGCTTCGGGCCGCGCATGAAGCCCGTCTCCCCGACCGAGTAGGGCGGGAAGTTGTAGTGGTGCATGTAGCGGCGCTCCTCCTCGAGGGAGAGGTCGTCGATGCGCTGCCCCTCCTTCGCGGTGCCGAGCGTGAGCGAGGAGAGGATCTGTGTCTGGCCGCGCGTGAACAGGCCGGAGCCGTGTGCACGCGGGTTGACGCCGACCTCGACCTCGATCGGGCGGATCTCCTCCGCCCCGCGGCCGTCTGGCCGCCTCTTGTCGACGGCGATCTTCTGCCGGACGAGGTCCTTGTAGATCGACTCGCACGCCTTCTTGACGTACGACTTCGTCTGCGAGTCCTTCGTCGCCGGCAGCGCCTCTCCGGTGTCCGGATCGACGGGGGTGCTCCCGACGGGGAACGGCAGCTCGGTCTCCTCCAGGATCCGGTCGAAGAGCAACTGGCGCTTGGCCGACTTGAGAGCCTTCGAGTCCTGCTCCGCGTCCGTGAGCGCCTTCAGCTCGTCCCCGAACTGCTCGCGCACCGGGCCTTCGACGGCGACCGACCACTGCTTCTCGATGAGCGACGCAAGCGCCGACTTGACCTGGATCTGGCGCTGGATGTCGTCGTCGGTCGACTCCATCGTGATCGGCGGCGCAAGCTCGGCGAGGAGCTCGTCGACGACCGAGCCGGACTCGCGGATGCCGACCTGCTGGATCCGCTCCCAGATCGTGTGACCGTGGTCGCGCTCGATCTCAGCGGTGAGCTCGAGGTCGAGCCACTTCGGCTTGCCCGCCTGGCGGCGCAGATCCTCCTGCGCCTCGCAGAGCTTCACGATCTCGCCGTGTGCGAGCTCGAGCGCCTCGAGGATCTTCTCCTCGGGGATCTCGTTCGCTCCCGCCTCGACCATCGTCAGCCCTTCCTTCGTGCCGACGACGATCAGATCGAGCTCTCCGTTGTCCTCGCTCTCGCGCAGGGTCGGGTTGACGACGAGCTGGCCGTCGATCTGACCGATGCGGACAGCGCCGACCGGGCCGAGGAACGGCAGCGGTGAGAGCATCAGAGCCGCGGACGCGCCGTTGATGCACAGGATGTCGTGGGCCGTGACCATGTCCGCGCTGAGGACGGTGCAGATGACCTGCACCTCGTTGCGGAAGCCCTTCGGCCAGAGCGGCCGGATCGGCCGGTCGATCATCCGCGCGGTGAGGATGGCGCGCTCGGTCGGGCGCCCCTCCCGCTTGAAGAAACCGCCGGGGATCTTCCCGGCGGCGTACATCCGCTCCTCGACGTCGACGGTGAGCGGGAAGAAGTCGGCTCCCTCGCGCGCCTCTGCGCGCCCCTGGGCCGTGGCGAGCACCATCGTGTCGCCTCCGCGAACGACGACGGCGCCGTCCGCTTGCTTCGCGAGATGGCCGGTTTCGAAAGAGATCTCCTGCGTCCCGATCTGGACGGAGACCTGCGCCCGGCGCTCGGTCGCGATACTCATCAATTGTCCTCCACTTTGCTTGTGGAGGGCGGGAGCTCGAGCCAACGCGCATGTGGCGGGTTCGCTCGAACTTCCACCCTCCGTGTTCTTGGGAGCTAGCGGCGCAGGCCGAGCTCCTTGATGAGGGCTCGGTAGCCCTCGAGGTCGTGCCTCTGCAGGTAGTTCAGGAAGCGGCGGCGCTGCCCGACGAGCTTGAGCAACCCGCGCCGCGAGTAGTGGTCGTGCTTGTGCTCGCGCAGATGCTCGGTCAGGTCGTTGATCCGCTGCGTCAGCATCGCGATCTGCACCTGCGGCGAGCCTGTGTCGGCCTCGTTGCGGCCGTGCTTCGAGATGATCTCCTGCTTTGCTTCCTTGGTCAGGGCCACGCCCTCTCCTTCCTAGTCGCCTCCCGAGGCTCCGCCCACGGCGCTGCGTCTTCTCTAAAGGGGACGTTGGCGCGAGCCGGGCCTGGGTCGCGGGGTAGGGTAGCGGAAAGCGGCATGGGAAGCGCGATTCCGCAGGAACGGCTGGCCGAGATCGTGCGCGACGCGCAGGCTCGGACCGGCATTTCCGTCGTCGCCGCGGCGCTGCACGTGGGCGGTCGCACGGTGTTCGCAGGCGAGCACGAGCTTCCTTTTCGGATCGCGTCGATCACGAAATCGTTCACGGCGACGACCGTCCTGCTCGCCGGCTTGCTCGACGATCGCCGGCGCGCATTGCTCTCGCACACGGCGGGTTACAGGCCCGAGTCCCCGGAGCCGCTGCCGCCGGACTGCGCGGGCCTCTGGTCGTACTCGAACGCCGGGTACCAGGAAGCTGCGGCGGGCTTGGACGGCGAGTTCTCGGACGCGGTTCGCGAGCTCGTGCTCGAACCACTGGGGCTGCGGCACACCGGGTTCGAGACGCCGGCCGATGCGGTGCTGGGAACGCTGCCGGGCGACGTCGTGGCGGATCCGTCGTACCCGGTCGAACGCAGACCGATCGGTGGGCTCTGGTCGACGGTCGGCGACCTCGTCGAATACGGGCTCGTGCACTGCGCGCAGTGGCCCGACCTGCACGAACCGGTGGCCGAGGCGCTCGGCGCCCGGTACGCGCTCGGCTGGTGGGTTCGCAACGGAGTGCTCGAGCACGAGGGTTCGGTCGACGGTTACCAGTCCCTCTTGCTGCTCGTGCCCGATCGGAAGGTGGTGCTCGCCGTGCTGTCGAACTCCTGGAGAGGCTCGGCCATGACCCGTCACGTCGTGGAAGATCTCGGGCTCACTCCTCCGTCGGCGCCTGTCGCCGCAGTCGGAGCGGTCGACGGAACGTACGCATTCGACGATTACGAGGCGATCGTGGCGGACGGCTCGGTCACCGAGACGGAGACCGACCCCATCACGGGGACGCGGATCAGCCGCCGTTACCGGCTCAGCGCTGACGCGACCCTCATGTCCTGGCGGAGTGACTTCCCGCGGCCGGGCGTCGCGCGGATCGGCTGGGTCGCGCTCCCGCGTGCCTAGTCAGGCCGCTCGGCTTCGCGGGTACGTTCGACGTCGTCGTCGATCGCGGCCACGAGCTCCTCGAGCGAATCGAAGCGGCGCTGCTCGCGGATCGGGCGCCACAGCTCGACGAGCAGCCGCTCGCCGTACAGGTCGCCGTCGAAGTCGAGCAGGTGGGCCTCGACCCGCCGCTCGACGCCGTCGAAGTGCGGGTTCGTCCCGATCGATACCGCCGCGCGCCGATCGTGAGTCCAGCCCGCGTAGACGCCGTCCGGCGGGACGAGGAGTCCTTCGGGAACGTCGAGGTTCGCGGTGGGAAACCCGAGCTCGCGTCCGCGCCCGTCGCCGCGGACAACGACCCCCTCCACCTCCGGCGGCCGCCCGAGCAGGGCCGCTGCCTGCTCCGTCGCTCCCGCATGGACGAGCTGTCGGATGCGGCTCGAGGAGACGTTCTCGACGAGCGGCACGCGCCGCACGTCGAAGCCGAGGCGCTCGAGCAACGCGAGATCGCCTTCACGCCCGCGTCCGAAGCGGAAGGTCTCGCCGGCGGCGACGGTTTCGGCGCCGATCCCGCGCAGCATCCGCTCCGCGAACTCCTCCGGCAGGAGCGCCGCGAGCCGCTCGTCGAAGCGGAGCACGAGCACGTCTTCGACGCCGGCCTCCTCGAAGAGCTCGAGCCGCCGCTGCAGCGTGGCAAGGAGCTCGACCTGTCCTCCGAGCACGATCCGGGGATGCGGATCGAAGGTCACGACGCCGGTTCGCAGGCCGGCGCTTCGTGCAGCCTCGATGACCTGAACGTGGCCGCGGTGGACGCCGTCGAAGGTGCCCACCGCGACGGCGCGTCGGGCCTCGGGCAGGTCCGACGGCTCGCCTGCGACGTTCACACGCGCTCCAGCACTTCGTCCTCCGGCAGGAGCCGTTCGGGCCTGAATGCCTCCGGCGCGACGGCGTCCTCCACGGAGAAAGGCCCTACTTCCGTGCGGCGCAGCGACACGCAATGTCCGCCGAGGGCGATCGCCAGCGAACGGACGTACGTCCCGGAGCTGACGCGGAGGTCGAGCGTCACCGTCTCTGCGGTGTACGCGACGACCTCGAGCTCATGGACGGTCGAGCGGCGCACGGGCATCTCCACCTCGACGCCCTGCCGCGCGAGCTTGTAGGCACGCTCGCCGCCGATCTTCACGGCCGACGCGGCCGGAACCGGCAACTCGATCTCGCCGCGCAGCCGGTCGAGGCTCCTCTCCAGCTCATCCTCAGTCGGCGGTTCGTGGCGCTCGACGACGTCACCCTCCGGATCCCCGGTCGAGGTGCGCGCGGTGAGGTCGATCTCGGTGAGGTACCGCTTGTCGAGCCCCACCAGAGCCGGGGCCAGCTTGGTCGCCCTCCCCGAGAGCAGGAGGAGAAGCCCGGTCGCGAACGGATCGAGCGTCCCGGCATGCCCGGTGCGAGCGCCGGTCACCCTCCGGATCTGCGCGACGATCGCGAAGGACGACGGGCCGCTCGGCTTGTCGACGAGCGCAACGCCCGCAGGCTCAAGTCCGCGAGGTGGCACGTTGCTCGAGGAAGCCCAGCCGGATGCGCTCGACGATCTCCTCGAGCGGAGCGTCGCTCGAGAAACCGGCGGCCTGGCGATGACCGCCGCCTCCGAACGAGCGGGCGATCACCGAGACGTCGAGCTCGTCGATGCTCGAGCGGAGGGACCCCTTGTGCGCGTGGGGGCTCCCGTGCAGCTGCTCCCTGATCAGCACGGCGAGCTCGGCTCCCTCGACGGCGCGCAGGTAGTCGATGATCCCCTCGGAGTAAGGCTCGGCAGCGCCCACCTCGGCGAAGTCCGTGCGCAGCAGGTGCGAGACGACGATCCGTCCGCCCTCGAGCACTTCGGCGCGGCCCAGGGCGCGCGCGAGCAGCTTCAGCTTCGCGAACTCGACCGACTCGTAGACCTGCTGGAAGACGGCATGGACGTCAGCCCCCGCTTCGACGAGCTCGGCCGCGAGGCGGAGCGACTTCGGCGTCGTGTTCGCGTACTGGAAGCGACCGGTGTCCGTGACGATCGCGATGTAGAGCGGCTCCGCAAGCTCGGGGGTCAGCTCGACCCCGAGCTCGGCGAAGACATCCCGCAGCACCTCCCCCGTCGACGACGCGTCGGCAACGATCAGGTTGAGGTCGCCGAAGCGCGTGTTGTCGTGGTGATGGTCGATGTCCAGAACGAGCGGTGCCGCGGGGAGGACGGAGTCGTCGCCGATTCGGTCTTCCTTGGCACAGTCGACCGCGACGAGGACTCGCTCCGCAGCATCCACGGGCGCCTCGCGGACCAGGTCGGCGAGCGGCATGAACGAGTACTCCTGCGGGAGCGGCGTCTGCCCCGGGAGATACATGACCGCGTCCTTGCCGAGCTGCCGCAGGGCGAGGCTGAGGGCGAGCAGCGACCCGAGCGCGTCGCCGTCGGGGTTCTCGTGGGTGACGATGAGGAAGCGGTCGTGCCGCTGAAGGGCGTCCGCGATCGCCGTCAGGTCAGTCGTCTGTGTCATCGTCGTCCGGCGCGAGCTCGTCGATCAGGCGGGTCATGCGCACGCCGCGCTCGACCGTCGGATCGTACTCGAACGTCAGCTGAGGGGTTCGCTTCATTCTCAGCTCGCGCGCGAGCCGCGACTGGAGGACGCCGTGCGCGGCTTCGAGGCCGTCCAGGCTCGCGCGCCGTTTGCGGCCCGAGCCGAGCACGCTGACGTAGACGGTCGCGTGCCGCAGGTCCGGGGCGGTTTCGACGGCCGTCACGGTGATGAGGCCGATCCGTGGATCCTTCAGCTCGGGCAGTGCTTCGGCGAGCACCTGCCGCACCGACTCGTTGACCCGGCGCATGCGGTCGCTCATCGGATCACCTCGAGGACGAGCGGCCGCGGCTCCCCCTCGCCGTCCCCGATCTCGTAGGCCGCCAGGAGCGAGGCCTCCGCCCTCTGTGCCGCCGCCTCATCTCTTGCGTGGATCTCGGCGAGCGGCTCGCCGGCCGTGACCTCCTCCCCGCGCTTGCGCAGGCAGACGATGCCGACCGCGTGGTCGATCTGCTGACCGGCGACCTCCCGCCCCGCGCCCAGCTCCATCGCGGTGATCGCGACCTCCCTCGCTCCCAGCTCGTGGACGAAACCGCTCGCCGGCGCGGCGACCTCTCGCACGACGGGAGCCACGGGAAGGAGAGCCGGATCGGGGTCGCCTCCCTGCGCGCGCACCCACGTGTCGTACGTCGCTAGAGCGGAGCCGTCTTCGAGCACCGCTTCTGCCCGCTGCCGCCCCTCGTCCTCGTCGACCCCGAGGTCCGAGAGAGCGAGGAGCTGTGCGGCCGCATCCACGACCAGCTCCCGGGTGTCCGCCGGCCCGCCGCCGCTCACCGTCTCCCACGCCTCCCGCACCTCGAGCGCGTTTCCGACCGCGCGACCGAGTGGCTGATCCATGTCCGTCAGCACGCAGACGACGTCCATCCCCGCCTCCATGCCGAGCGCGCGCATCTCCTCCGCGAGCTCCCTCGCGTCGTCCACCGTCCGCATGAACGCGCCCTCGCCGACCTTGACGTCGAGCACGACCGCGCTCGCCCCGGCCGCGATCTTCTTGGACATGATGCTCGCCGCGATCAGCGAGACCTGGTCGATGGTCGCGGTCACGTCGCGCAGCCTGTAGAGCTTCTTGTCGGCGGGAACGAGGTCGGCGGTCTGCCCGGCGACCGCGATCCCGATCTCACGCGTCTGCTCGACCAGCTCGTCGGTCGTCAACTCGACGCGGAAACCGGGAATGGACTCGAGCTTGTCGAGCGTGCCGCCCGTATGGCCGAGCCCACGGCCGCTCATCTTCCCGAACGGGACGCCGCACGCGGCTACGACCGGCCCGACGGCGATCGTGATCTTGTCCCCGACGCCGCCCGTCGAGTGCTTGTCGACGACCCGGCGCCCGAGGCGGGCCGCGAGGTCCACGGTATCCCCGCTGGCGACCATCGCATCGGTCATGGCGTAGGTCTCGGCGGGTGTGAGCCCTCGAAACCACACCGCCATGAGAAAGGCCGCGGCCTGGTAGTCGGGCACGTCCCCGCGCACGTACGTGGCGATGAACTCCCGCACCTCGGCGGCGGACAGCTCCTCCCCGTTCCGCTTCCGTTCGATGAGCTCGACCGCATGCACGGGCCGAGCCTAGTCCTCCGGATCGAGAACGACGCGCTCCGCCAGCGCGACGTCCCACTCCTGCCCGCGCAGCCAGCGCTCCGCCTCGTCGAGCAGCCGCTCGACCTCCCGGTGCTCCCGGGCGACGCACGCCGTGGTGATGCGAGCACGCTGCCAGACGTCATGGTGGTCGACCTCGGCGACCGACGCACCGACCCGGTTCTGCAACTGCGCCTTCGCGGAGCGCAGGTAGTGGCGCTTCTCCTTCAGCGAGTGCGCCTCGGGAAAGTGCAGCTCGCAGGTGAGGATCCCGACCCAGCCGCTCGCCATGGGCGGGGAACCTAGGAAGTGGGTGCTTCGTCGAGCGAGGTGCGCTCGACCTCACGCGTCTCGAAGATCTCGAGGACGTCGCCTTCCTTCACGTCGTTGAAGCCGTCGAGGAGGATGCCGCATTCGAAGCCCTCGGCTACTTCGCGGACGTCGTCCTTGAACCGCTTCAGCTGCGCGATCGTCGTCGTGTAGATCACGGCGCCGTCGCGGATGACGCGGACGCTCGCGTTGCGGCGGACGACCCCGTCGGTGACCATACAGCCCGCGATCGTGCCGAGCCGCGAGACCCGGAACAGCGCGCGCACCTCGGCCTCTCCGATCGTGTCCTCCGTCGTGACCGCGGCGAGCTTGCCGACGAGGGCCTGCTCGATGTCCTCGGTGAGCTTGTAGATGACGTCGTACGTGCGGATCTCGACGCCCTCGCGAGCTGCGAGCTCCCGCGCCTCGGCGTTCGGGCGGATGTTGAAGCCGACGATGAGGGCGTCGGACGCGGAGGCGAGCATGATGTCGTTCTGCGTGATCGCACCCACGCCCTCCGCGATCACGTTGAGCCGCACCTCCGGATGCTCGAACTTCGACAGCTCGGAGACGACGGCCTCGACCGAGCCGACGACGTCGCCACGGACGACGAGATTGAGATCGGCGACCTCTCCTTCCTGCAGCTGCTCGTACAGCCCCTCGAGCGAGACTCCGGTGTCCGGACGCACGGCCGCGAGTTGCTCGCGACGCAGCCTCTCCCCCCGCCGGTTCGCGAGCTCGCGAGCCTCCCGGTCGTTCGCGACGACCCGCGCAAGCTCACCCGCTGCGGGCGGCTTGTCGAAGCCGAGGATCTCGATCGGGTCGCCCGGCGCCGCCTGCTCCTGGCGCTCGCCCTTGTAGTCGAAGAGCGCCTTGACGCGGCCGTGCGCGTCACCGGCGACGACCGCGTCGCCGACCTTAAGCGTCCCGCGCTGCACGAGCATCGTCGCGACCGGACCGCGGCCGACGTCGAGGCGTGACTCGATGATCGGACCCGACGCTTCGGCATTCGGGTTCGCCTTCAGGCCTTCGAGCTCGAGGTCCGCGACAAGCAGCACCTTCTCGAGCAGGTCGTCGAGGTTCTTCTGCGTCTTCGCCGACACCTCCGCAAACTGCGTCGTGCCGCCCCAGTCCTCGGGCTGGAGCTCCTCCTGCGCCAGCTCGCCCTTGACGCGGTCGATGTTCGCGTCGGCTAGGTCGATCTTGTTCACCGCGACCACGATCGGCACCTCCGCCGCCCGTGCGTGCGCGATCGATTCCTTCGTCTGCGGCATGACGCCGTCGTCGGCGGCGACGACGAGGACGGCGATGTCGGTCACCTTCGCGCCGCGGGCGCGCATGGCGGTGAAGGCCTCGTGACCCGGCGTGTCGAGGAACGTCACCTTGCGGCCGTCGACGTCGACCTGGTACGCGCCGATGTGCTGGGTGATGCCGCCGGCCTCCGTCGCGACGACGCGCGCGTTGCGGATCGCGTCGAGCAGCGTCGTCTTGCCGTGGTCGACGTGGCCCATGATCGTGACGACCGGCGGCCGCGCCTCGAGGGCGTCCTCGGGGTCGTCGAATGCCTCCGGCTCCTCCTCGTCGTCGGCGGCGTGCTTGATCGTGACCTCGCGACCGCCCTCGGCCGCGATGAGCTCGACCTCCTCGTCCGATAGCGACTGGGTCGCGGTGCGCATCTGGCCGAGACCCATGAGGACCTTGATGATGTTCGCCATCGGCACGCCCAGCGCCTGAGAGAGGTTCTGGACGCTGATCCCGGATTCGACCGAGACGGGGCCTGTGGGAGGTGGAGCGGGCGCACGCGGCTCGCGCGGCCGACTGTCCTGGCGCGCCTGCCGCTG
>DATFHC010000105.1:0-13844 GCA_035248765.1 Gaiellaceae bacterium | reverse complement strand
GATCGGCTCTCTCGGGATGGGCGCGATCTTCATGCCGATCACGCTGATGGCGACGACGGGGCTGAAGGACGAAGATCAGGGGCTCGCCTCGGGCTTGTTCAACACGTCGCAGCAGGTGGGTGGTGCGCTGGGCCTGGCGATCCTCTCGACGATCGCGACGAGTCACACGGCCAACCAGAAGGTGGTGGCGGACGCGGTCCACGGCTTCCATTACGCGTTCTTCGGCGCCGGCATCTTCGTCGCGCTGAGCCTTCTCGTCATGGTCGCGCTTCTACGCAAGCATCACGTCGCACAGATCCAGGCCGAGGCGGCGTCGCCGGCGCCGGCGGCGTAGTGGTCGAGCTTCGTGCGGACGCGCGGCGAAATCTCGAGCGGGTGCTCGATGCGGCGACGGAGGCGTTCGCCGCGTCGGGTCCCGATGCGAGCATCGACGAGATCGCGCGCGCGGCGGGTGTCGGCCACGGGACGGTCTTCCGCCGTTTCCCGACCAAGGACGACCTCATCTACGCGGTCATCGAACGGCATGTCGCGCAGATGTGCGCGATCGCCGAGCAGGCGCTCGCGTCCGACGATCCCGGCGAAGCGTTCTTCGACTTCGCCCACGAGGTCGCCGAGCTCGCGATGAGCACTCCCGGCCTGCACAAGTGTGTCGTCCATTGCGGCGAGAAGCCCCGTGGCGCCGAGCTCGATTCGCTTGGCCAGAAGGTGGTCGCGCGCGCACAGCGTGCGGGGGCGCTTCGCAGCGACCTCAAGCCCTCCGAGGTCGGGCCGCTCCTCCGCGCAGCGCTCATGGGCGCTCCTCCCGGGCAGTGGCGGCTCTATCTCGATGTCGTGCTGGACGGACTGCGCACATAGAGTTCCGCTCGTGGCGGACTGGTACGTCAGGAACGCCCGCGAGGGTCGGTGGTGGGAGAAGGGCCCACGCGGCCGGGTCAAGGACCTCGTCGAGGACGACGCGGCACAGGTGGCCGTCAACCTCTTCGTGCTCGAGCCCGGGCACCGGATGTCGATGTACCACTGGGAGGCTGACCAGGAGGGTTTCCTCGTCCTCTCGGGCGAGGCGCTCCTGATCGTCGAGGACGAGGAACGTCCGCTCCGGGAGTGGGACTACTTCCACTGCCCTGCGCCCGTTCCCCACACGATCGTGGGCGCCGGTTCGGGGCCGTGCACGATCCTCGCGGTCGGCGCGCAGGAACACCAGGCGGGGCCGGGCTGGGGCGGCTACCCGTATTCCGAGGTCGCGATGAAGCACGACGCGAGCGCCGAGGAGGAGACCACGAGCGCCAGGGTCGCGTACGCGCGCTTCCCGGACTCGGAGCCGACCGAGTACCAGGACGGCTGGCTGCCTTAGGCCTTTGCGGCGAGCTGCGCGTGGAGCGGCTGCGCCCAGAGTCCCGCTCCGTCCTCCGCCGGTAGCTCCTCGAGCTCCAGCCCGAACACGTCCTCGAGCGCCGCGACCGCATGAGGCCGCACGTCGTCCACCGTGACTGGGCGGCCGAGCTCACGCGCGATCGTCGTGAACATCGCGTCCTCGAGGCCGCAGGCCGTGATCCAGTCAGTGAACGGCGCCGGGTCGAGGTCGATGTTGAGCGCGTAGCCGTGCGTCGTCACCCAGCGTGAGACGTGCACGCCGATCGAGGCGATCTTGCGTGGGGGCCGCTGCAACCAGACGCCTGTCAGCCCTTCGAGCCGCGTGCCCTCCAGGTCGAACGGCGACAGGGTGCCGATGAGCGCTTCCTCGAGGTTGCGGACGTACTCCTTGACGTCACCGCCGTGCCGCTTCAGGTCGAGGATCGGGTAGCAGACGAGCTGCCCTGGCCCGTGGTACGTGGACTTTCCGCCGCGGTTCGTCTCCACGACGTCGACCTCGGTACCTTCCGGCACGTGCAGCTCCGCCGTCTCGTCCGTGCGCCGCCCGAGCGTGACCACGGGTGGGTGCTCGAGGAGGACGATCGTGTCGGGGATCGCGCCTTGCGACACCGCACCGGCAAGGGAGCACTGCAGCTCCCACGCCTCGAGATAGGGAATCTGGCCCAGTTGCAGGACGTAGCCGCCGGTAGCCACGGGCTCAGGCTAGCTTGGGCGCATGGCCGTCGTCCTCGTCGAAGGCGTCACCGACCGGCTCGCGCTCGAGGCAGTCGCGCGACGTCTCGGACTGAACCTGGGCGGCGTCGAGATCGTCGCCATCGGCGGGGCGCAGGCCATCCGGCGGGCGGCCGGGCAGCATGAGGGCGAGCGTCTCGTCGGGCTGTGCGACGCCGGCGAGGAACGTTGGTTCAGGCGCGTTCTCGGCCACGCGACCTACGTCTGCGACAAGGATCTCGAGGACGAGCTGATCCGTGCGCTCGGTGTCGAGCGTGTACAGGATGTCGTAGCCGCGCAGGGCGAGCTCGAGACGTTCCGCAGCTTCCAGAATCAGGTTTACTGGCGCGGCCGGCCGGTCGAGCGACAGCTGCGCCGCTGGCTCCAGAACGGCGGTCGCTACCTGCGCTACCCGCCGCTGCTCGTCGAGGCGATGGAGCTGGACGAGATCCCGCGTCCGCTCGGGGGCGTACTCGCCGCGGTCGCCTAGAGAGGCTGGCCGAACATCCAGCGGTGGCCCTCGAGGTCTTCCGCCGTGTAGATCCTGTAGCCGATGCCCGGCTCGTCGAGCTCGCGGATGATCGTCGCGCCGGCCTCCACAGCGCGCGCGTGATGCGCATCGACGTCGTCGACCTCGACCCACAGCCCGTCGATCACCCACGGGTTGTCGTGCATCCGGCGCTCGATCTCGCAGCTCTGCCGGTGCTTCCGTGAGGCGATATAGCCCGCCGGCGTGGAGAGGAAGATCGTCGAGCCCTCGATGTCGAGCTCGGCGTGCCCGATCGTGCCGTGGGCGCCGGTCTGGCGCGACTCCGCATTCTCGGTCGCGCCGAACGCGGCGCAGAGCCAGTCGATCGCCGCGGCCGCGTCCTCGTAGCCGAGGAACGGAACGAGCCGCTGAGCCACTATTCCCCGTCGCCCTCCCAGGCCTCGAGCCGCTCGCGGAGGTCGCGGAGGAAGCGGCCCGCGAGCGCTCCGTCGACGAGGCGGTGGTCGTACGTGAGCGTGATGTTCATCAGCGGCCGGATCGCGATCACGTCCTGGCCGAGCTCGTCCTCGACGACCCACGGACGCTTCACGAGCGCGTACGTGCCGAGGATCGCGGACTGCGGCTGGCTGATGACCGGCGTGCCGTGGAAGGTGCCGTAGCCGCCCGGGTTCGTGATCGTGAACGTGCCGCCCTGAACGTCGTCCGGCACCAGCTGCTTGTTGCGCGCCTTTGCCGCGATCTCGGCGATGCCGCGCGCGAGCCCGAGCAAGTTCAGGCCCTCGGCGTTGCGGAGCACGGGGACGATGAGCCCTTTCCCTTCGGCGAGCTCGACGGCGATGCCGAGGTTGACGAAGTTGCGCGTGACGATCGAGTCGCCGCGCATCTCGGCGTTCACGTACGGGTAGTCGCGAAGCGTCTCGACAGACGCCTTCGCGACGAACGCGAGGTAGGTCGGGTTGACGCCGTAGGCCGACTGGTACTCCTTCTTCAAGCGTTGGCGCACGGCCACGACTCGCGAGAAGTCGACCTCGATCGCGCTCGTGACGTGCGCCGAGGTGTCGAGGGAGCGGCGCATGTGCTCGGCGATGCCGCGCCGCATCGCGGTGATCGGCTCGACTGTCTCGCCGGGCAGCGTCTCGCCCGCCGCGACCGGAGCCGGAGCGGGAGGCTTCGGAGGAGCAGGCGGCGGAGCCGCCTCGGCCGGAGGTTGTGGCGCCGGTGCTTGCGGCACTTCCGGTGCGGGGGCGGGTGCGGGTGCGGCCGGCTGAGGCGCGGCGGGTGCTTCCTGCGCGCCGCCGGACTCGACGAAGGCGAGGATGTCCTTCTTCGTCACGCGGCCGCCCGAGCCCGTACCGGGGACCTGGGAGGGGTCGATCCCGTGCTCTCCGGCGATCCGCGCCACGACCGGTGACACGAATGCTTTCCCGTTCCCGCTCGGCGTCGGCGCTGCCGGGGGTGCCGCAGACGGCTCGGGCGCAGTCGGCGCAGGGGATTCCGCGGGGGAGGCCGCATCAGCCTCGGCCGCCGCCTCGGCGGTTGCGGGTGCCGGCGCTTCCTCGGCCGCGGAGGCCGGCGGCTCGGGCTCTGCAGCTTCGGCCGCAGGAGCCTCGCCTGCAGCGCTTCCGCCGATCTGGCCGAGCTTCGTCCCGACGTCGACCGTTGCGCCCTCCTGGACGAGGATCTGCGTCAGCGTCCCGGAAGCCGGACTCGGCACCTCGGTATCGACCTTGTCCGTCGAGATCTCGAGCAGCGGCTCGTCGGCCTCGACCTGCTCGCCCTCCTGCTTCAGCCAGCGCGTGATCGTCCCCTCGGAGACGGACACGCCCATCTGCGGCATCACGACGTCGACTGCGGTCTCCGTGGCCATTCCTTCTCCTTAGTACTCCGCGAGCTCGCGCAAGCCGGAGACGACGTCCTCGACCTGCGGGATGAATGCCTTCTCGAGCGTCGGCGAGAAGGGGACGGGTGTGTCGGGCGCGGCGAGTCGCTTGACCGGCGCGTCGAGATCCTCGAACGCCTCCTCGGCGATCGTCGCCGCGATCTCGCCGCCGAAGCCGCCGCTGCGTGTGTCCTCGTGGAGGACGAGCACCTTCGACGTCTTCCGGACCGATTCGAGCACCGCCGCCTTGTCCCAGGGCATGACGGTGCGCAGGTCGATGACCTCCACCGACACGCCGTCGGATTCGAGCTGCTGCGCGGCCTCGTCGGCGGTGTAGACCATCGCGCCCCACGTGATCACCGAGACGTCGCTGCCCTCGCGGTGAGTGCGCGCCTTGCCGAGCGGCGTCGTGTAGCGCTCCTCGGGCACCTCGCCCTTGATGCGCCGGTAGAGATGCTTGTGCTCGAAGTAGAGAACGGGGTTCGGGTCCTCGATCGCGCTGATGATGAGGCCCTTCGCGTCCTCCGGTGTTGCCGGGCAGACGCACTTCAGGCCGGGGATGTGCGCGAAGGACGACTCGGGATTCTGGGAGTGGAACGGCCCGCCCGAGAACCCCCCGCCCGACGGGAGGCGGACGACCATCGGTACCGGCGTGCCTGCGCGCCAGCGCTGCTTCGCGGCCACCGTGACGAGCTGGTCCCAGGCGCACGAGATGAAGTCCGCGAACTGCATCTCCGCGACCGGGCGGAGCCCCATGATCGCGGCGCCCGTGCAGCCGCCGACGATCGCGGTCTCGGCGAGCGGGGCGTCGATGACGCGCCACGGGCCGAACTCCTCCTGGAAGCCGAGCGAGACCTTGAAGGCGCCGCCGTAGACGCCGACGTCCTCGCCGATCAGGAAGACGCGCTTGTCGCGGCGCATCTCCGTGCGGAGCCCGTCCGAGATCGCCTGGAGGTACGTGAGCTCCGGCATTACTTGTGATGCGGGGTGTCGAGGTCCTCGGGCGAGGCGTATACGCCCTTGGCCAGGTCCGCCACGTCGGGTTGCGGCGACTCCTCCGCCCGCTGCAGCGATTCGTTCATGAGCTTCTTCACGCCGGCCGCGATCTCGTCCTCTTCCTCGTCCGTCAGTCCAGCGTTGTCCCGCAGCCAGGTGCGGAAGCGCTCGATCGGATCGGACTCCGCCCACTGCTCGAACATCGGCTTCGGGACGTAGAACGCGTCGTCGTGGACGGCGTGGCCCTCCATCCTCAGCGTGAGGCACTCGATGAGCGTGGGCCCGCCGCCGCTGCGCGCCTTGTCGATCGCGCGCTTCGCCTCGCGGTAGACGGCAAGGACGTCGGTGCCGTCGACGACGACTCCCTCGAAGCCGTACGCCTGGGCGCGATCGGCGACGTGCTCGGTCGCGAACTCGAGGTGGGTGGGAGTCGAGTACGCCCACTGGTTGTTGTCGCAGACGAAGACGATCGGGAGCTTCCGCGTGCCGGCGAACGTCATCGACTCGTGCGTGTCGCCGCGCGCGGAGGCTCCTTCGCCGAACCAGCCGACCGCGACGCGCGCTTCCTCGCGGATCCGGAATGCGAGCGCACAGCCGGTGGCGACCGGGAGCATCGCCGGCAGGTGGCTGACCATCGCGATCAGTCCGAGCTGCGAGTCGGCCATGTGGACGTTGCCGTCCTTGCCGTGCGTCGGGCCGTCCTGGCGGCCCATGTACTGGGCGAAGATCCGCCACGGCTCGACGCCGCGGACGATGTGGACGCCCATGTCCCGGTGAAGCGGCGTTCCGACGTCGTCGGGCCCCATGGCCGTCGCGACGCCGACGGAGGCGGCTTCGTTGCCGCGGCCGGTGTAGAACGAGCCGGGGATCTTCCCCTGCCGGTACAGGATATGGCCGCGTTCCTCGACCCCTCGGGTGACGAGCATGGCGCGGTAGACGCCGAGCAGGTCTTCGCGGTCGAGTCCCGCTTCGCGTACTTCGTGGATTGAGCCGACCGGACCCGCTTCTCTTGCGATCGCCATCGGGCCGAACCCTAGCGCGCGGCCCAGTCGTGGGAGTCGCCCAGCTGACGCAGATGTTCGCGTGTTTCGTCGTCGCAGAGCGCGCCGGCGACCCCGGCCTCGAAGGCGGCTTGCGGGGAGACGCCGAGCAACGCGGCGGCTTCGTAGTCGCGCGTCAGATCGGTGTCGAACATCGCCGGATCGTCGGTCGAGATCGAGCACTGGACACCCGCCGCCACGAGCTGCGGCAGCGGGTGCTCCTCGAGCGAGCGGACGACGCCGGTGCGGAGGTTCGAGAGCGGACAGACGTCGAGCACCGTGCCGCGGCCGGCGAGCTCGCCGACGAGCCCTGCGTCCTCGACCGCCCGGATGCCGTGGCGGATCCGGTCCGCGTCGAGCGCCTCGAGCGCGCCCCGTACCGACTCTGCTCCGACTGCCTCGCCCGCGTGCGGCACGGAGGCGACGCCGCCTTCCCGCGCGAGCGCGAACGCTTCCGCATATGGCTCCGGCGGATGGCCTTCCTCCGGGCCGCCCAGCCCGATTCCGACCACGCCTCGGTCGCGGTACTTCACCGCGAAGCGCGCCGTCGTGAGCGCGTCCTCGAGGTTGAACACGCGAGGGATGTCCGGAGTCAGCCGGACCTCCACTCCGTGCAGCTCGCGTGCCTCCTGGGCCCCGTCGCAGTAACCGCTGAAGACCTCGTCCGTGTCGAGTCCGCGCCAGAGCCCGGGTACGAAAATGCCCTCTAGGTAGACGGCGCCGTGCTCCTTTGCCTCCGCTGCGTATTCGACGACGACCTGCCGGAAGTCGTCGTAGGTCCTGAGCGCATGCGAGCTGAGTTGGAACACCTCGAGGAAATGGACGAAGTCGCGGTAGCGGTAGAGGGACTCGAGGTCGTCGGGCAGTGCGTAGTCGTTCCGCTTGGCGATGGCGCGGAGCGTGTCCGGCCGCACCGTCCCCTCGAGGTGGACATGCAGCTCGATCTTCGGATCAGGCGCAGTGCGCGGCATAGAACGCAAGGTACTGCCGCATGTGGGAGTGCCAATAGCCGCTGTCGTGGCCGCCCGGCCAGACGTGCAGCTGCGCGTGGATCTCGTGCGCGTAGTGGACGGCCGCGTTGTGGAACGGATCGTCGGCGCCGACGTCGATCCAGACCGGCGCCGAGTAGTGCGGCGGGTGGTTGACGATGTCGTGCCGCGCGTAATCCTCCGCATTGTCGAACGCGCCGGGCGCGCTGTCTGCTCCGCTGAACCAGAGGGCGGGCGAGTGACCGCCGACGGCGCAGAAGTGGCCCTGCGCTCCGAGTAGCAGGGCGCCGTACCCGCCCATCGAGATGCCGCCGATCGCGACCCGCCCATGACGCGGGATCGCCTCGTCGAGCACCATCGAGCCCCACGCTCCGTCGGCGCGGTTGTGCCAGTAGCTGTGGTCGCCGCCGTCGAGGAGAAGCACCACCGGCGCGCGTGAGCCGAGGCCGTGCAGCGCGTCGAAGAACGACTGGCTGAGCGTGCTCGAAGGGGCGGCGCTGCGTCCGTGCAAGAACACAAGCGTCCAGTCGCCGTGGTGTTTCGGCACGACTCGGATCTCGTGCAGGCCGCGGTGGATGAAGCGGCTGTGCAGCGTGTAGTGCTCGATCCGCGCTCCGCGGGTCGTCCAGTAACCGCGGCTCACATCGCGGATCACGACGTAGGCCGCGACGGCCACGACGGCGACCACGGCTAAGGTCAGAACGTGTCTAAAGCGGCGGACTGGCTGCGGCAGGAGCGTCGAAAGGTCCTCGGCGATTGGGTCGCATTCTGTCTCGGCTGCGGTGCAGCGCGCAGGTGGTTCGAGGAGTTCGAGGCCGAGCTGCCGGACACCTGCCCGCAGTGCGGCGGCGAACTGCTTCGCCGCTGCAAGGCCTGTGGCGCGCCGTTCTCATCTCTCGCAATCGTGGACTGCGAAGAGTGCGGAAAGTCGGTCCGTCCACCGACGCTGTTCGGCTCGCCGATCCGGCGGAAGCGATGAAACAGAACGTCGGCGGCAACGAGCAGCTGACCGCGTTCGCCGGAATCCTGCTCGTGGTCTTCCTCGCGGTGGAGGGAGCGACGCTGCTCAACCTGCGCGCGCTCCTCACGGTGCACGCGTTCGTCGGCATGTTCCTCCTGCCAATCGTCGCGCTGAAGATGGGCAGCACCGGCTGGCGAATGGCGCGCTACTACCTCGGCGGCGAGAAGTACGTGCAACGCGGCCCGCCTGCCTGGCCGCTACGGGTCTTCGTCGCTCCGGTCGTCGTCGCGTCGACGCTCGTCCTCTTCGGCATGGGCGTCTATCTCCTCGCGACGCACGAGGTTCAGGGCACCGCCGTCGGCCTGCACAAGGCGAGCTTCGTCGTCTGGTTGGTCGCCACGTCGGTCCACGTCCTTGCTCGCCTGATGCGGATGCGCGAAGCGCTTCGCTCGCGCTACCCGGGACTCCCGCTTCGCCTCGGCGTCGTCGCGCTGACGCTCGTCGCGGGCGCGGCCGGTCGCCGTCGCAACGCTGTCCGGCGCCGATCATCTGCAGGATCGGATGTCGGCGCCGGTGGGTTTCGACTCGCGCTAGATCACGCGGGCGCTGCGACGTTGAGCTCGTGCCGCTCGGCGAGCGTCGGGATGGTGGCGAAGTCGATCTCGAGCTTGTAGCGAGCCGCCACCTCCTGTACGCCGGCGTGGTTGCCGGCAGCGAGCAGCGGAGCCAACTCGCGGAAGTAATTCGCGAACCCGCCAGGCGAGATGACCTCCAGGAAGCGCAGCGGCTCGTCTGCTGCGTTCCAGAACGCATGCTCTTGTCCGCGCGGCTTCCGCAGAAGCTCACCGGGCCCGATCTCGACGATCTCGTCGCCGAGCTGCGCCCCGAGCCGCCCCTCGAGGACGAAGGAGTATTCGTCCTCGTTCGTGTGGCAGTGCAGGGGCGCACCGAGCGCGCGAGGCGGGAGTGTGTGCTCGACCAGGGAGACATCCGCGCTCTCTGCCAGGTAGCGCGTTCCGAGATCGAAGAGGTAGACGGTTTCGGAGATCATGCCGGGGCTCCTTTCGTTATACACAACGTACAGCCGAATCTATAACAGATCGGTGTACACTCTGTAAAGCGAAATGCCACGCAAGTATGAGCTCAAGCAACGGGCCGAGCAGGTCGAGGACACGCGCAGGCGAATCGTCGAGGCGACCGTCGACCTCCACCTGACGCGTGGGCCGGCAGGCACGCAGATCGCCGAGGTCGCGCGCCGGGCCGGCGTGCAGCGGCGGACGGTCTACAACCATTTCCCCGACGATGAGGCGCTTTTTGCCGCGTGTTCGGCCCACTGGCGTGCGCGGCACCCTGCGCCCGATCCCGCCGCCTGGGCCGACCTGCGCCAGGGGCTGCGGGAGCTGTACGCGTGGTACCGGGAGACGGAGCCGATGATCGCGAACGTCCTCCGTGACGTAGACGCACTGCCGTCGCTCCGGCGCGTGATCGAGCCGGGGTTCGGCGCGTACGTGGAAGCGGTGCGGGCCGCTCTGGCGAAGGGCTACGGCCGCTCTCGCCGTGTGGAAGCTGCGCTTCGCCTCGTGACCGATTTCCACGCGTGGCGCGCCCTCGCACCTCTCGGCGACAAGGAGGCGGCCGAGCTATCGGCCGGGCTTGTCGACCTCGCGGCGCGCTCTTAGAAGAGATCGCCCTCGAAGGACGGCACGACCGGTCCGCCCATGATCTGCGAGAAGCGGATGACTGTGATCAGGTCGTTCGGCCCGACTTCACGGTTGTAGAGCTGCCCCAGGAAGTTCGCCATCTCGTCGGTGCGGCGGATCTCGGGGTTGTCGTGCTCTATCTCCCGCGGCGACAGCTCGCCGAGCGTCTTCACCTCGACCTTGTCGATCACCGCGTCGAAGACGTGTTCGCGCGGGCTGAACCGAACGCCGCAGAGCACGCGGACGACCATGCCCTTCTTGTACTTGCCGGACTTGTCCCCGAGACGGATCGTGGCCGACTTCCGACCCGACCGCAGCTGGTCGGCGACGAGCGGCGAGTAGAAGTTGAGGGCGTACATCGTGGCGGGAGTCTGCCAGCTACGCCGGTGCCCGTTGGATGTGCGTGCGCGTGACCTGCTCCGGCGACGTGCAGCCGAGGAGCCCGAGCGCGAGCGCGATCTCGTCATGAAGCAGCTCGAGCACGCGGGAGACACCCGCCTCGCCTCCGACGGCCAACCCCGCGGCAATCGGTCGTCCGACGAATGCGGCTCGCGCGCCGAGTGCCAAAGCCTTGACGACGTCGGTGCCGCGCCGGAAGCCGCCGTCGACGTAGACCTCTGATCGGTCTCCGGCAGCCTCGACGACTTCCGGCAGCGCGTCAATCGAGGCAGCCACCCCGTCGAGCTGCCGGCCGCCGTGATTCGACACCCAGATCCCGTCGACTCCGTGCTCGACCGCGAGCACCGCGTCCTCGCGCGTCACGACCCCCTTCAGGACGAGCGGCAGATCCGTGGCCGCTCGGATCCATTCGAGGTCGTGCCAGGTGAGCGTCGGGTCGACGTCCACGAGGGTGCCGTAATGGAGTGGTATCTCCGGAGGGATTGCGAATCCGAGTCGCAGGTCCCGCTCGCGGCGACCCACCAGCGGGAGGTCGACGGTGAGAACGACGGCGCCGTAGCCGGCCTCCTTGGCCTCGGCGAGATGGTCGAGCGTCTGCGCGCGGTCGAGCTGGACGTAGAGCTGCAGCCAGCGCGGTCCCTCGGCGGCGGCCTGGAGCTCGGCGTGGCGATACGAAGTGAGCGTCGGCACCGTCACGAGTGCTCCGGCAGCTGCCGCCGCGCGCGTGGTGGCGCGTTCTGCCTCGGGATCGAGCAGCCGCTGGAGCGCGAACGGCGCGATTCCGAGCGGCATCGACACGGCCGCGCCGAGGAGTGTCGTCTCGAGACTGATCTCGCCCACGTCCACGAGCATCCGCGGCCTCAGCTGCCAGCGGCTGAACGCGGCGACGTTCTCGAGGAGCGTGACCTCGTCCTCGGCGCCACCCTCGAAGTAGCACCAGACCGCCGGATCGACCTTCGCCGCTGCCGCGTCGAGGAACTCGCCGACGTTGAGCAGCTCGTGCACCGCCTACGACTCCTCGGCGGCGCGGCGAAAAACGTCGGCCGCGGCTTCGTGGAATCCGGTAGGCAGGTCTCTCGCGCGCATGCTCCGCGCAATCTCCTCCATCTCGCCGATCCACCGCCAGCCCTTCCGGTGCGCGGAGCGCGCAGCGGACTGCGACCGCCCCTCGAGCTCGGGCAGTGACAAGCGCCACTCCTCGAGCAGGACGTCCTCCACTCCCTCCGCCCGCGCCAGCTCACGCACGGTGAGCAAGAGGGCGGCGCTCCCCTTCGTCCAGCCTGCGTAGGAAGCTTTGAGCGCTGACGCCGCGCCGGGCTCGCCGGAGATGACCCGGGCGTCGACGTTCGTGTCGACGAAGAGCGCGGCGACGGAGTCCGCCTCGGCACCGGAGAGGTAGAGCCGGGTCGAGCCGGGTCCGTGCGGCGGAGATCCCACGATGCCACCGTCGACGAAACGGTCATGGATATCCGCGATCGCTCGTGCCGTCCGAGGGGAGATCGCGTTCGCGTCGACGTAGACCCCTTCGAACCTCTCCGCCGCTCGCGCGACCTCGACTGCCGCGTGCGGCGGACAGACGCTGATCACGACCTCGCTGCGGCGGCAGAGCTCAGTGATCTCGCCGACATCTTCGAGGCCGGCCCGTTCCGCTCGCTCGGCAGTCGCGGCGCTGCGGCCGGCCGACGCCCAGAGAACCGTTTCGCCCCGACCCCGGAGGGCCCCGCCGATCGCAGAGCCCATCTCCCCCGGATGCAGGAGGCCGACGGCCGTCACGCGTCGAGCCGCTCGAGTGCCCTGGCGGCCATCTGGCGCTCACCCTCGTAGCTCAACAGCTGCGGTGCGTCCTCGAGCGGCAGCCAGCGCGCCTCCGCCACCTCGATCCGCATCTCCTCGTCGATCGCGCCGATCCGCCCGCGGCCCGCCCGCAGGAGGAAGAAGCTCACGACCTTGAAGATCCGCTCGCCACCCTTCCACCTGGCCGTGTAGACGTAGCGCACGTCGCCGAGCTTCTCGACGACGCGCCCCTCGACACCCGTCTCCTCCCGCACTTCACGCACGGCTGTCTCGGCCGGGGTTTCGCCGTCGTCGAGCCGGCCCTTCGGCAGAGCCCAGACCCTGCCTCGGCCGTTCGGACGAATCGCAGCCACCATCGGCCGGCCGCGAATCGTCCGCACGAGCACGCCGCCCGCCGAGAACTCCCGTTCCACCCGTTCGTTTCTACCAGTTGGCACTTGCGCCGCTAGAGTGCCGAACGTAGAATGCCTCGGCACTCTCGGGGTGAGAGTGCCAGGAATGTCACTGGAGAGCAATCAGGAGGCTGTTGTATGAACCTGAAGCCGCTTGGTGACCGCCTCATCGTCGAGGTCCTCGAAGAGGAGGAGACGACGACGAGCGGCATCGTGCTTCCGGATACCGCGAAGGAGAAGCCGCAGCGCGGCCGCGTCCTCGCAGTCGGTCCCGGCTCCCGGGACGACAACGGAAAGTTCGTCCCGATGGATCTGGACGAGGGCGACGAGATCGTCTTCTCCAAGTACGGCGGGACCGAGATCAAGGTTGGCACCGACGACTACCTGATCCTGCGCGAGTCGGATGTGCTCGCAAAGGTCACCGGCGATCGCGAGCCGGCCGGCGCCACCGCGTAGTAGAGACAAACGGAGGTCAGAAGAAAAGATGGCTCACAAGGAGCTGAAGTTCAACGAGGATGCGCGGCGCTCGCTCGAGCGTGGCGTGAACATTCTCGCCGACGCGGTCAAGGTCACCCTTGGCCCCAAGGGGCGCTACGTCGTGCTCGACAAGAAGTTCGGCGCTCCCACCATTACGAACGACGGCGTCACGATCGCACGTGAGATCGAGGTCGAGGACGTCTTCGAGAACCAGGGAGCACAGCTCGTGCGCGAGGTCGCCACGGCGACGAACGACGTCGCGGGCGACGGCACGACCACCGCGACCGTTCTCGCGCAGGCGATCGTCCGCGAGGGCCTGAAGAACGTCGCCGCCGGTGCGAACCCGATGTCGCTGAAGCGCGGCATCGAGGCCGCCGTCGACGCCGTCGTCGAGAACCTCAAGACGCAGTCGAAGGACGTCTCGGGCCGCGAGGACATCGCCCGGATCGCCACGGTCTCCTCGCGCGAGCGGGAGATCGGGGACGTCATCGCCGACGCGATCGAGAAGGTCGGCAAGGACGGCGTGGTCAACGTCGAGGAGGGCCAGACCCTTGGTCTCGAGCTCGAGTTCACCGAGGGCATGCAGTTCGACAAGGGCTACCTCTCGCCGTACATGATCACCGACCCCGAGCGGATGGAGGCGGT
>DATFHC010000104.1:0-12015 GCA_035248765.1 Gaiellaceae bacterium | reverse complement strand
CGGGAAGCGCCACGGAGCGGGCTCGACGCCGGGCGCGTACTCCGCGACGATGAGACCGGTCGTCGCGACTCTTCGTGCGAGCTCGGCGTGCGCGGCTGGGTAGTCGCGGTCGACGCCGCAGCCGAGCACGGCAACCGTCGTCCCGTTTGCCTCGAGAGCGCCGCGATGAGCCTCTGCGTCGATCCCGCGGGCGAGGCCGCTCACCACGACGAGGCCGGCGGCCGCAAGCTCGCGTCCGAGCCTGCGGGCGACCGAGGCGCCGTAGCCGGAGCACGCACGCGCTCCCACGATCGCGACCGCAGGATGCGCCAGGAGCTCCGGCTCCGCGTCGCCGCGCAGGAAGAGCCCCGGCGGAGGATCGTGGATCGCGCGCAGCAGCGGCGGGAAGTCCTGCGAGGAGCGCGGGAGGAACCGATATCCGCCTGCCGTGAGCTTCTCGAGGTAACCCCGCTCGTCGAAGCGGCGCTCGAATCCGCGCCAACGTTCGCCGCGCGGCGGACAGACGAGATGCGTGCCGGTCTCGGAGGCGAAGACCGCGAGCCCGAGCTCAGACATTCGAAAGCTCGTCGGGAGAGCGGTAGGACAGAGCTTCCGCCACATGCTCGGGTCGCACGGAGTCGGACTCCGCGAGCGCTGCGATCGTCCGGGCGACTCGGCCGACGCGCGCGTAGCCGCGGCCCGAGAGGTGAAGCCGGTCTGCCGCGCGACGCAGGAGCGCGTCGGCCTCGCGATCGCGAGAGGGCGGCTTCCCAGCGAGCCGCGCGCGAGCCGCCGTCACGCGCTCGGCGACGCCGCTCGAGCCCTCACTCGGAGCCGCCGCGAGGTCCTCCCCACGCACGCGCGGCATCGCGAGGACGAGATCGAAGCGGTCGAGAAGCGCCCGCGAGAGCTTGTCCCGGTAGCGCGCGAGCCGCTGCGCCGAGCAGCTGCACTGGGCTGCGGGGTCGCCACGGCCTCCGCACGGACATAGGTTCATGGTCGCGACGAGCTGGAACCGGGCCGGAAAGACGACGCGACCGGCGGCGCGCGAGACCGAGACGAAGCCGTCCTCGAGCGGCTGCCTCAGCGCCTCCAGCACAGGCCGCTGGAACTCGGCGAGCTCGTCGAGCAGAAGCACACCGCGGTGCGCGAGGCTCGCCTCCCCTGGCCGCAGATGTGGCCCGCCACCGACGATCGCAGCGGTCGACGCGCTGTGGTGGGGCGCGCGAAAGGGCGCCCGCGAGACAAGTGGGTGCTCCCCGTCGACGAGCCCGGCGACCGAGTGGATCCGCGTCACTTCGAGTGCGGCGTCGGACTCGAGCGGCGGCAGGATGCCCGGCAGCCGGCGCGCGAGCATCGTCTTCCCCGTCCCAGGCGGGCCGCCGAAAAGGACGTTGTGCCCGCCCGCCGCCGCCAGCTCGAGCGCGCGTCGCGCGCGTTCCTGCCCGCGGACCTCCGCCAGGTCGGGCGCCGACGCCGCAGCGAGGCCGTTCGGCTCCAGCGGCGCCTCGGGCTCCAGCTTGCGCTCGCCGCGCAGATACGCGGCCGCCTCGGCGAGGTGACGGATCGGGATCGCGGCGACACCGGCGAGCGCGGCCTCCCGTGCAGAGTCGGCCGGGCAGAGGAGACGCTCGGCGCCCAGTCGACGCGCTCCCTCGGCCACGGCGAGGACGCCGCCGACCCGGCGCAGGCGGCCGTCGAGCGCGAGCTCGCCGACCGCAGCCGTTCCCTCGAGCGCGCCACGCGGCAACTGCTGAGACGCAGCGAGGAGCGCGAGCGCGATCGGCAGGTCGAAGCCGGAGCCCTCCTTGCGCAGTTCGGCAGGCGCGAGGTTGACCGTGATGCGTCCCTCGGGGAACTTCAGCTCGGCGGCCGCGATTCCACTTCTGACGCGCTCACGAGCCTCTTGGCACGCGCGGTCGGCGAGGCCGACGATCGCGAAGCCGGGAATGCCGTCGCGAACGTGCGCCTCCACGTCCACTCGGCGCGGCTCGAGGCCGACGAGCGCATGCGTGACTGCGCGTGCAAGCACGCATCGAGGCTATGAGGGAATTCGTGACACCCAGGTGCCGGCTTGGTCGAGAATCGCCGCCTCAGCTTGCGCGGGCGACGAGCACGTCCTCGAAGTACTCCCCCGACCGGCGCCCGGTGCGCCGATTGACGTGGCGGCGCAGTCGCGCTTCGAGCTGTAGCCCCGCGCGTGCGAGGATCTCGGGATAGAGGTCGCGCCGGTCGTTGACGACGACGAGGACCGGAGCGTCCGGCTGCAGTGCTGCTGCGCCGCGTGCGAGCACCTCCACCACGCCGGCCCGATACGCCTCCAGAGCCGCGAGCGACGTGCCCGAGGCGGCGGCGCCGATCTCTCGCCCCCGCCGGTCGTCGAGCCGGAGCAGGTCGTAGGCGTAGCGGTGCTGCTCGTGGTAGTCGATCAGTCCCGGATACGGCGGCGACGTGAGGATCCCGTCGAACCGCCCTGCGAGCGCCACGTCGCGACCGTCCCCGTGTAGCACGGTCGCCTCCCGGTCCGTGTCGCGCACGCGGGCGAACGCCGTGATCCGCGCGAGCGTGTCGAGGGTGTAGCGCCGGAGGAACCCAACGGCCGAGTCGACCGGACGGCACTCACGACGATGTTTGTGGCACCAGTACACGTGACGTTGCGGCTCCTTCGGCGCCTCGAGGTCGAAATGCGCTGTTTGCCGCGCCGACCGCGCAGCCCGCGAGAGGATCACACGCAGGACGTCGCGATGTCGGTACTCCGGGATCAGTCCTCGGAAGGCGACGAGCTCCGCAGCAGCCCCGGGCGCGTACCACTCGCGCAGGTAACTGCTCACGCGCCCGCGGCGCCGCGGCAGCGACTCGACCCGGACGGACACATCCTCCAGCTCCGCCGCCAGCTCGGACAGATCGTACGAGGACGTCTTGACGCGCATGAGGAGGCAGTTGAAGGCTGCGATGTCGACACCCGTCGCGTCCAGCCCGGACTCGAGCGCCTGGACGAGCGTCGTCCCCGAGCCTGCAAACGGATCGAGCACGTGGTCGCCAGGCTCGAGGTAGCGGTCGAGCAGCACCTCGACGAGCTGCGGGATGAACTTGCCGTGGTAGGGGTGGAGGCGGTGGACGTGCTTCGTCCGCTCCCGCTCCGGCAGCTCTGCCTCCGACCACGAGAGGTCGAGATCCAGGGTCGCGTACAGCTCGTCCTGCGTGACGGCCACGCGCTGGATTTCGACGCGTTGCTCAGAACGCCTGCGGGATCCGCTGCACGCGGCCGTCCCGCACGGCGATCACATCGAAGCCGACCGCGAGCCCTGCGAGCTCCGGCCGGCTGCCGAGCCAGGCGGCCGCCGCCCGTCGCAGCCGGCGCTGTTTTTCGGCCGTGATCATCTCCAGCGGATCGCCGAACCGCGTGCCCTTCTTCTCCTTGACCTCCACGAAGCGCACGGTTCGGCCGCGCCGCACGATCAGGTCGAGCTCGTTGCCACCCGCCCAGACGTTCTCGCCAAGGATCCGCCAGCCCCGCAGCCGGTACCACCACCACGCGCGCCGTTCAGCGGCGTAGCCCGAACCGGCTCTAGGCAATGGCTGGAAGCGTGGCCGGCGAAGCCGACGACGCCCGGCCGGCAGTTCCCCGGTCGCCTGCGGCTCCCGGGCGGGCCTCCTCGGTCTCGTAGCAGAGCGCCTGGAAGCTCAGCCGATGCACCGCCGACGGCCCTCGCGCGCGGACGACCGCGGAGTGGCCCGGCGTGATGTAGCCGACGTGTTGCGCGAAGCCGTAGGCGGGATACAGCGCGTCGAGGCGGCGCATCAGACGGTCTCGCGTCACCTTCGCCACGATCGATGCCGCTGCGATGGCCGCGCTCTTCTCGTCCCCGTCGACGACAGCGGTGTGCTCGGGCGCGGCCGGGCCGAGCCGGAAGCCGTCCACGAGGCAGGCCTCCGCGGGCGGCGTCAGCGCGTGGAGCATCGCGCGTAGACCGGCGAGGTTCGAGCGATGCAGGCCATTGCGGTCGATCTCTCCGGGCGGGATGACGCGCACGGCGACCCGCTCGGCGCAGCCGACGACGGCGTGGAAGAGCTCTTCGCGCCGCTCCGGAGAGCACTGCTTCGAGTCGTTGAGAAAGCCGAGCGGGCGGACGCGATGGTCGCGCAGCGCGCCGTAGTCGAGCAGGACTCCGGCCACGACGAGCGGGCCGGCAAGCGATCCACGCCCCGCCTCGTCCGCTCCGGCGACGAAGCGTGCCCCGAGCTTTCGGTCGAACCGGAGCAGCTTCTGGCCGGTGCGCTTCACGCGCCGACAATAGCGCGGAGTCCGGGCGGCGACTGCCGTCGCCAAGGAGTTGCCGGGAAGTCGTTACTCGGCAGGCGCGGCTTCGGCTTCCGCCTCGGCCTCTGCACTCTCGGCCTCGGCCGCTTCGGGTTCCGAGCCCTCGTCGGCGGGTGCGTCCTCGTCGGGCTCGTCGGCCGGCGCTTCCTCCACCGTCGGCTCGTCCTCGGCCACTTCGTCGTCCGCCGGCTCCGCCTCGGCCTCGACGACCTCCGCCTCGGACTGCGGCCCCTCGGCGTCCTCGGCCGTCAGCTCGTCCTCGGCCTCGGCCTCGGGAACCGTCGCCTCAACGGTCTGCGGCAGCTCCGAGCCCGCCCCGTAGCGCCTCTCGCGGACGCGAGCCTTCTTTCCGACGCGGCCGCGCAGGTAGTAGAGCTTCGCGCGGTTGACGTCGCCGATCGCGGTGACCTCGATCTTCTCGATCTTCGGCGAGTGGAGCGGAAACGTCCGCTCCACCCCGACGCCGAACGACTGCTTCCGAACAGTGAACGTCTCGCGCGCACCGGCTCCCTGCCGCTTGAGCACGGTCCCCTCGAAGACCTGAACGCGGCGGCGCGTACCCTCGATCACCTGGAAGTGGACACGAACCGTGTCCCCTGCCTTGAAGCGCGGCACGTTGCGCAGCTGGGCGCGCTCGAGATCCTGGATGACGTTGCTCATGGAAAGAAAACCTCGCGGCGGACGCCCAAGGGTAGCGGAATCGAATCCGGCCCGAACCGGCTAGCGAAAGCCGATCCGATCCGGTGGCCAGTAGACGAAGAAGACCGTCCCGATCAACTTGTTCCGCGGCACCGAGCCCCACGTACGGGAGTCGCACGACTGCGAGCGGTTGTCGCCCATCATGAAGTAGCTGTCCGGTTTGACCTTCCAAACCTGGCCGAAGTGCGCGCTGTCCGCGAGGCGCACGCTCGGCGTAACGTACGGCTCTTTCAACTTCACGAACTGCTTCGCGCCCGGCTTCTTGATCAAGATGTGGCCGAAGTCGTCCTCGCGCACCGTCTCGCCCGGCAGGCCGATCACCCGCTTTACGAACGTCCCACCCTCTCCGCACTTGAGCGCGGCCTCGGTCGGCGTGTTGAAGACGATGATGTCGCCGCGCGAGGGAGAGCTGAAATCGAGGCAGATCCGGCACGCGAGCACACGGTCGCTCGAGTTGCCCAGACAGCCCGGCTCCGCCGGCCCGCGCGCGCAGTTCAGCGTCGGCTCCATCGACGACGACGGGATGCGGTACGGGTTGACGACCCACTCCTTCAGCGCGAGCACGATCAGGATCGCGCCCGCGATGGTGAGGATCCAGTCGAGCGTGACCCGGACGCTGCGCGGGAGTCCCGGGAAGAGCCTCGCGAGCGGGTCGCGACTGCGACGCTCGTCATATCGGGTCCCGTGCGCGCTGTCGAGAAACGGATCGCGCGGAACCTGGTTCTCGCCGTACCGGCCGTAGTCGCCGTAGTCGCCGTACCCCCCGTACTCGCTCCCCTGCCACGGCGACTCGGGATCCGGCCGGTCGGAGGTGGGCTGCTCGTAGCCGGGGCGCCGGTAGGGCGGCTGCTCGTAGCTCGGTTCGCCGTAGCTTGGCCGCTCATAGCTCGGGCGGTCATACGTGGGCCAGCTCGTTTCCGGCTCCTCGGCGGGAGCCTCGTGCTCCTGCTCCTGCTCCTGCTCCGGCTCCGGTTTCTCGTCCTCGTCGTCCGGCCGGGGACGGTTCCAGTCGTAGTAGTCGCTCACCGCACGTGCTCCCGCCGCCAGGCATCGACGCGCGCGTGGTCGCCCGAGAGCAGCACCTCTGGTACCGACCACCCGCGGAACTCGGCAGGACGCGTGTAGTGCGGGTATTCGAGCCCGCCGCCGAGCTCCTCGGAGAAGCTCTCGAGTTCGCCGGATCCCTCGGCGAGCGCCCCGGGCAGCCGCCGCGCCACGGCGTCGAGGAGGATCATCGCCGGCAGATCTCCGTTCGAAAGGACGTACGGCCCGACCGAGATCGCATCTGTCGCGAGGTTCTCCACGATTCGCTCGTCGAACCCTTCGAAGCGGGCGGACAGGAGCGTGAGCGCCGGGAGTTCGGCAAGCTCTTCGACCACCGCCTGGGTCAGCTGCCGCCCCTTCGGCGACAGAGCAATCACACGTCCCGGCTGCTCGCCGCCGTAGACGGCCTCGAGCGCTGCCGCGACGACGTCCACGCGCAACACCATTCCCGCCCCGCCACCGTACGGCTCGTCGTCGACCTGGCCCGCGCGCAGGGGAGTCGAGTCGCGGTAGTTGAAGAGCCTCAGCTCGAGCTCCGTGCCGAGCACGCCGGCGACCGGCCGCTGCTCTGTCAGCCAGGCATAGGCGTGGGGAACGAGTGTGAAGACGTCGATGCGCACGGCTGGGCTATTCCGGGTCTGCGAACCCCACGGCGACGACGATTCGCCCGCCGGCCAGATCAACCTGCCGGACGCACGCCTCGACGAGAGGCAGCGACGCGCCCGAGTCGAGCTCCAGCACGTCGTTCGCAGGGTACTCGAGTACCTCGCGCACGCGTCCGAGCAGTCGTCCGCTCTCATCCTCCACGTTCAGGCCCACGAGCTGGAAGACGTAGAACTCGTCGTCGTCGCCGAGGCTCGGCAGCGACGCACGTGCGACCGCGAGCTCGGTGCCTCGCTCGACGTGGCGGTCGAGCCGAATCACCGGGCGGCGACCCGACCCGTGCCGCGAGGTGACGACGGTCGCGGGCTCACCGGCCGCGTAAAGCGTCGCGCCGGTCGCAAAGACGCCTTTACGCTCGCTCGGACCCTCGACGAAGAACGCGCCGTCGAGGCCGTGCGGCTTCCCGACCCGGCCGACGGGAACGAGATCATTCATGAGGCCTCCGGCTCGCCGCTGGCAAGCGGGGCAAGCAAGCGAGGCGAGGACAGTACGAGTGGCACGGCATCGCCGAGCGAGCGCAGGCCCGCGCCGCCAGCTGCGAGAGCGCGCCGTGGAGGGCGGCTCCGCCGCCCGGGAGCGGCACGCGCCCGATGGCCTCAGAGCCCACGCTCGGTGAACTCTGAGACGGCTTCCTCGCGAGTCGCTTGCAGCTCGGCGCCCTCGTAGGGCGTACGCCGGTGGACGAGGTCGAGCAGCCAGTAAGCGCCCGGCTCCTCCTCGTACGCCATGCCCACGCTCCCGGCATTGACCACGCGCACGCCGGCGACCGTGCGCTCGAACTGGGTGTGCGTATGGCCGCAGACGACGGTTGTGACGTCGAGGCCCTCGAACAGCGGCGCGAGGCGTTCCTCGGGCGTCCGCTCGGTGAAGATGTCCATGTCGTTGCGCGGAGAGGCGTGGCAGTAGAGGACATCGCCGATCTGCTGCGTCTCCGGCAGCGCGTGCAGGAAGGCGATCTCCTCCTCGCTCAACCGGCTGCGCGTCTTCTCGACAAGCGGCTCGGGGACGAGCCCGCCCTCGCCGGGATAGAGCTCGCGATCGGCGTTGCCGCGCACCCAGCGGACGCGGCCACCGAGTCCGCGCAGTCGCGAGAGCGTCTCGGAGGGTTGGTCACCGCCTGCAACTACGTCGCCGCCCACGACAATCGTCACGTCGTCCGGCAGCTCCGCCAGCACCGCCTCGAGCGCCGGGAGATTCCCGTGGATGTCGTAAAGAGCGGCGACCGACACGGCGAGTCAGTCGACGATCTCGAGCTGAAGCCGGCGTCCCGCTTCGACGCCCCCGGCGCGGACGACGGTTCGCAGAGCGCGGGCGAGCCGCCCCTGGCGGCCGATCACCTTCCCGACGTCCCCCTCGGCCACATGGAGCCGAAGGAGCAGCGTGCCGTCCTCCTCCTCGACCTCCTCGACGCGCACGGCGTCGGGCTCGTCGACGAGCCGGCGCGCGAGCTCCGCGACGAGGTCGCCCATCGCCGTTACGAGATGCCTTGCGCCTTGAGGAGCTTCGCCACCGACTCGGTTGGCTGGGCGCCCTTCTCGAGCCAGCCGCGCACCTTCTCCTCGTCGAGGTCGATGAGGGAGGGATCCGACTGCGGGTTGTAGCGGCCGACGATCTCGATGAACTTGCCGTCCCGCGGCGAGCGCGAATCGGCGGCGACGACGCGGTAGATCGGGTTCTTCTTCGACCCGACCCGTGTCAGCCTGAGCTTCACTGCCATAGACTTACCTTCTCGCTTTCTTCTTCTTCCGCTTGCTGCTCGCCTTGCGAGTCGCACTCGGTCTCGGTTTGGAAGACGGCATGGTAGGCGCCCCGGGCATGCCCGGCAGCGACGGCATCTTGCCCGATCCGGCCATCTTCATCATCTTCGCCATCTGCTTCCGGGCCTCGATCAGCTGGTTGACCTGCTCAAGGGTCGTGCCCGAGCCCGCGGCGATGCGCTTGCGGCGAGAGGCGTCGATGACGTGCGGGACGCGCCGCTCGTGCGGAGTCATCGAGAGGATGATCCCCTCGACGCGCTTGAGCTGCTGCTCGTCCACCTGATCGAGGCCTTCGAGCTGGTTGCCGAGGCCCGGGATCATCTTGAGGATCCCCTGCAGCGGTCCCATCCGCCGCAGCATCTTGTAGCTCGAGAGGAAGTCGTCGAACGAGAACTCGCCCTTGAGCATCCGCTGCTCGAGCTTCTCCTTCTCCTCGTCCTCGATCGCGGCCTCGGCACGTTCGATCAGCGTCAGGACATCGCCCATCCCGAGGATCCGCGACGCCATCCGGTCGGGGTGGAACCAGTCGAGCGCGTCGAGCTTCTCGCCGAGCGAGGCGAGCTTGATCGGCTTGCCGGTCACCGCGCGGACAGACAGCGCTGCGCCGCCGCGCGCATCGCCGTCGAGCTTGGTCAGCACGATGCCGTCGAAGTCGATTCGTTCCTGGAACGCCTCCGCGACGTTGACGGCCTCCTGCCCGGTCATCGCGTCGAGAACGAGGAGGACGTTCGTCGGCTTCGCCTCGCGCCGCACCGCGGCGAGCTCCTCCATCAGCGCGTCGTCGACGTGGAGGCGGCCGGCCGTGTCGAGGAGCACGACGTCGCGGCCGTCTGCCTTCGCACGCTCGATCCCGCCATGGACCGCCTTGACCGGGTCGCTGCGCTCGTCGGCATACACCGGCACGCCAACCTGCTCGCCGAGCTGAACGAGCTGATCGATCGCGGCGGGGCGTTGGAGGTCGGCCGCCACGAGCGCCGGCATCTTGCCCTCCTTGCTCAGGAGCAGCGCGAGCTTGCCGGCCGCCGTCGTCTTGCCCGAGCCCTGCAGACCCGCGAGGAGGATCGTCGTCGGCGGGCGAGGCGAGAAGGCGAGGCGCGAGTCGGAGGAGCCGAGCAGCTCCGTCAGCTCCTCGTGGACGATCTTCACGACCTCCTGGCCCGGTGTGAGACTCTTCCGCACCGTCTCGCCGAGCGCGCGCTCGCGTACGTGCGCGACGAAATCCTTGACGACGCCGAAGTTGACATCGGCTTCGAGCAGGGCGAGGCGCACCTCGCGCATGGCACGGGAGATCGCTTCCTCGTCGAGGACGCCGCGCCCGCGGAGGTCGCCGAGGGCGCTCTGGAGCTTGTCGCTGAGAGCGTCGAACATCGCGGCTCGCAGGGTAGCCGGGCTGGAAACCGCACAGCTCGGGAGTCAGACTGGGGACATGGTTTCCGCCGCCGCAGCGCGGAAGACCGTCAGCGTCCTCTTTTGCGACCTGGCCGACTCGACCGCGCTCGGCGAGCACCTCGATCCAGAGCCCCTCCGGGAGCTCCTCGGCAGCTGGTACGACGAGATGCGGATCGCGGTGGAGCGTCACGGCGGCACCGTCGAGAAGTTCGTCGGCGACGCGGTCATGGCCGTGTTCGGCCTGCCCCGTGCGCACGAGGACGACGCACTGAGGGCGGTGCGAGCGGCTATCGAGATGCAGGGGGCGGTCGAGCGCCTCAACGCTTCGGCCACCGGCCGGAAGTCGTCGGAGCTGCGCATCCGGATCGGCATCAACACCGGCGAGGTCGTCACCGGCGACGGCGTCGCGACGCTCGCGACAGGCGACGCGGTGAACACGGCGAAACGCCTCGAGGAGGCCGCAGCCGCCGGCGAAATCCTGGTCGGTGCGATCACGGAGCGACTCGTTCGGCACGCCGCGCTGCTCGAGCCCGTGCAGTCCGTGGAGGCGAAGGGAAAGCGCGCGCCCGTCGCGGCCTGGCGCGTGATCCACGCCGTTCCGGATGCCGAGCCCTTCGCGCGGCGCTGGGACACCCCGCTCGTGGGCCGGAGCCGCGAGCTGGGCATCCTGCATGACGAGCTCACCGCCTGCCGGGAGACACGAGGCTGCCGGCTGGCCACCGTTCTCGGCGAGGCCGGCGTCGGCAAGACACGGCTCGTCTCCGAGTTCGTGGCCGAGATCGGCGAGTTCGCGAGGATCGTGTCCGGTCGCTGCCTGCCGTATGGCGACGGGATCACGTTCTGGCCGGTCACGGAGCTGATCCGGACGCTCGGCGGCGATGCGGCGATCACCGAGGCGGCGCGGACCGAGCCCGATGCAGCACTGATCGTCGAGCGGCTTCGCGCACTGGGAGGTGGCGGCCCGGCCGAGGAGCTCTTCTGGGCGGTGCGCCGACTCTTCGAGGCTCTTGCCCGCGAGCGCCCGCTCGTCGTCGTGCTCGAGGATCTCCACTGGGCCGAGCCCACGCTCCTCGATCTCGTCGAGCACGTGAGCCGCTGGAGCCGCGATGCGCCGATCCTCCTCCTCGGGCTCGCCAGACCGGAGCTCCTCGAGGAGCGCCCGCGCTGGGAGGGCAGCCTGGTGCGACTCGGCTCACTCTCCCCGGACGAGGGGTCGCGGCTGCTCGAGGCGCTCGACGACGACGGCCTCCTCTCGCCGCAGGTCCGCGCCCGCGTCAACGACACGGCCCAGGGCAATCCGCTCTACGCGGAGCAGCTGGTCGCGATGATCGCCGAGGCAGGAGCTGATGCCGCGTTGGGAGCGCTGCCGCCGACGATCCAGGCTCTCCTTGCCGCACGGCTCGACCACATCGATCTCGCCGAACGTGATGTGCTCGAGCGGGCGGCCGTGATCGGTCGGGAGTTCTGGCCCGGCGCCGTTGCCGCTCTCGGGGAGCGGCCGGACGATGCAGTCGGCACCACGCTGCTCGAGCTGGTACGGCTCGACTTCGTCGAGCCTGCGCCGCCGAGCGTCCCGGGCGAGGACGGCTTCAGGTTCCGCCATGCGCTCATCCGCGACGCCGCCTACGGGTCGACGCCGTTACGACGGCGTGCTGCGCATCACGAACGATTCGCCGAGTGGCTCGCCTCGGCGGGCGGATCGAGCGAGTACGACGAGATCCGCGGTTACCACCTCGAGCAAGCGGTCCTGCTTCGCCGGGAGCTCGGCTCGGAGGAGGAGCGGGATGCCGGTCTCGCCGTCGACGCACGCGAGCTCCTGTCGCGCGGAGGAGTTCGTGCGTACGCCCGGGGCGACGTGCCGGCCGCGCGGAACCTTCTCACCCGGGCACTCGCGCTCAGCCGGGATGGTCCCGCCGACGATCTCGAGCTGCGCCGCATCCTCGCTCGCGCGCTGTGGGAGACTGGCGAGACCGAATCGGCCCTTGACGTCGTAGAGGAGGTCGCCGCAGCAGCCGCAGCACTGGGTGACAGGGCCGAGGAGTGGTACGCGCGACTCGACGCCGCGGGAATGCGCGGCGCCGGAGCGCCCGACGGCCTCGTTTCCTTCCTCGAGACGGCTTCTCAGGCCGTGGAGGTCTTCTCAGAGCTCGAGGACGAGCGAGG
>DATFHC010000103.1:0-9902 GCA_035248765.1 Gaiellaceae bacterium | reverse complement strand
CGCACTACAGCTCTCGGATCAAGCCCGAGACGCTCGGCATGTACCTCTTCATCGCGTCGGAGATCATGCTCTTCGGCTCGTTCTTCACGGCCTACTTCTTCGTCCGGATCGTGAACGGGACGCCGTGGCCGACGCCGCCGTACCACCTCCCTGTCTTCGTGGCGACGGTCAACACGTTCATCCTCATGACCTCGAGCGCGACGATGCACTGGGCGACCGTGTCGATCAAGCGCGGCAACGTCTGGGGGATGCGGGCGGGCCTGCTGCTGACGTTCCTCATGGGCCTCGCCTTCCTGACCTCGCAGCTCTTCGAGTACATGCGGGCCGGCTTCAACACGTCAAACGGCGCTTTCCCGACGATCTTCTTCTGTCTCACCGGCCTGCACGGCTGCCACGTCTTCGTCGGCCTCTCGATCCTGGCCTTCATGACGATCCGCGCGTTCCGAGGCCATTTCTCTGCGGATCACCATCACGGCGTCGAGATCGGCGGGATCTACTGGCACTTCGTCGACGTGATGTGGATCGTCGTGTTCACGACGGTCTACATCCTCTGACGAGCGGGTAGGGGAGCGGAGATGCGCAATCCGCTCCGCAGCGAGGCCGAGGCGTACCGGTTTCTCGGCGTGGTGATCGCCGGTGCCGCGGTGATCATCATCGCCGCCTTCATCAACACGTGGCTCGGCGTCGCGATCGCCGTCATCGTCTTTGGCGCGCTGGCCTGGTGGCTGATGAAGGAGCCTGTTCCCGGCGCGTCCGATCCGCCGCCGGTCGTCGCCTCGGGGACGCAGCCGGGCACGCATCGCGTGCTCGTGGTCGCGCCGCCGGGAACCGACGCGGTGACCGTGCCGGACAGCGCCGAGGTGCTCGTCGTCGTGCCCGCTCTCGCAGCGACCGTCGAGGCCTTGACCGGAGCGGTGGACGACCGTCGCGCCGACGCCGAGGCGACCGCCGCGACGCTCGAGTCCCGGCTGCCGGACGGCGCGAGGGTCGAAGTCGGCGCGGACGACCCCGCGTTGGCGGTCGAGGACGCGCTGCGCGTCTTCGGCGCCGACGAGGTTCTCGTGGTGGGCGACGACGACCTGGTGCAGACAATCCGCGCGCGGGTCGCGATCCCCGTCAGCCGCGCGTAGCGGCGTCCGGGCCGAGCGTCCTCTGCGCGACCTGGTTCCCGGCTGCGTCGAAGGCCGTCACCGTCTCCGCCTGGGCGTCCCTGGCCGTGGACGTGAGATACAGATGCTCGACGACGGGCAGGGTCGCCGTCGATCCGTCCTCGAAGGTGAGGCGCACCGTCGCCGCGTCGGGGTAGACACTGCCGTAGACCGTCTTGAGGTCGGGATGCTCGATCGTCCAAAGCTCGCCGGGAGCGATCGTCTCCCCAGGATCCGGCGCGGACGTCGTGCAGCTGCCGAACCCGTGAACCCCGGTCCCAACCGGATCGTCGGCGAAGTCGATGAAATAGCACTGGCCGCCCTGATCGTTCGGTGCAGCCCACATGTCCTCGGGGCCGTCGGGCGTCTGTACTTCGATCACGCCGTGAACCTTGCTCACGTCCACGTTCGGCCACCTCCGCGCAATGCCGTCGCGAACTGCCGGATCGGGCTGGTCGTTGAACAGCGAGAAGGTGGTCGAGACATCGGGCGGCGCGGGTGTGCCTTCGAAGAGGTCGACGAGCTTTCCGCCGACGGCGAGGGCGGTCGGGACGAGGACGAGCGCGGCAGCGGCCACCCCGAGCAGGAGACGCGGTCGTGCGCTGCGCCTTCCCCGTTTCGCCGATGCGGTGACGAGCGCGTAGACGCGCCTGGCCGTCTCTTGGTCGGGCTCGGCAACGTCCGAGCGGAATGTTGTGAGGAGCTCGTCGATCATTGGGCCTCCACCGCTTCTTGCCCGACGTCGGCGAACTGGTTCCGGAGGCCCTCGCGCGTGCGTGACAACCTTGACTTGACCGTCCCGAGGGGGAGGCCGAGCGCGTCCGCGATCTCCGAGTCGCTCAGTTCGGCCCAGGCATGCAGTAGGAGTACCTCGCGCTCCTCCGGCCGCAGAGCAGCGAGGGCTTCCGCCAGCTCCCGTTGCAGCGCCTGCGCGTCGAGTCGTTCGACCGCGGCCAGCTCGTCGGGGGCCACCGGATCGACGCCGGTGCGTGCGTACGCTTGCAGCATCCGCTGCTCCTTGCGCCAGTGGTGCCGGACGAGGTTCGCGGCGATCCCGTACAGCCACGGACGCACCGGCCGCTCAGGGTCGAGGCGATCCCAGTTGCGGAAGGCGACAGCGAACGTCTCCGCGGCGATCTCGTCCGCCGCCGAAGCGCCGAGCCGCCGTGCCAAATAGCGATGCAGGGAGGAGAACTCCGCCTCGAAGGCGTTCTCGAACGAGCGCCCCATACGAACCAGTTTCCCGCAGCCGCCGCTGCGGTTCCAGCAGCGCTACTTCTTGCCGGCCGACGAGGAGACGTACTTCGCGACCGCCTGAATCTGCGCGGCGCTCAGCTTCCCCTTGAACGCCGGCATGATCGAGCCGCCGTTCGTCACCTGGTGGACGACGACGGCCATCGCCGGCTTGAGCTGGTCGAGGTTCGGTCCGACCGTGCCCGTCGAGCCTGCCGCCGCGAGGGTGTGGCAGCTGGAGCAGTTCGCCTTGAAGATCGCCTCGCCGTTCGTCCCGACGTTCCCCGGAGCCGCGGCGAACCCCCCGACTCCCGCGACCGACGCGACGTAGGCGGCGACGTCGATCGCATCCTGACCCTTGAAGAGGTTCGCCGGCATCGGCGTCTGCGGCGTGAATTTCTTGTTCGTCGTATAGGTCGCGATCGGTCCCGAGCCGAGCCGGATCTGGTCGAGGACGACGTTCTCGATCGAGCTGTCGGGATAGCCCTCCTTTCGAGCCGCCGCGAACGCGTTGTCGAGGTTCGGGCCGATCGTTCCGCTCGCGCCGGCAGCCTGCAGCGTGTGGCAGGCGGCGCAGCTCTGCGAGAAGAGCTTCTGCCCGTTGTTGGTGTCCGCCCGCTGACCGCCGGCGCTCGCGACGCCGCCGGTACCGCAGCCGGCAGCCAGCAGCGCAATCGCCGCCAGCCCTGCCCCCAGGACTCCGACCCGGTGCGGGCGTCTCAACCCTGCGGGACTCCCACTGCCGAGACGGCTTCCTCACGCGTCGGATAGATCGTGAAGACCTTGTCCAGACCCGTGATCTCGAAGATCTTCGTGATGTTGCGGTCGCTGCAGACGAGGGAGAGCTGACCGTCGTTCGTGCGCAGCCGCTTGACGCCGCCCACCAGGACGCCGAGCGTCGTGGAGTCGATGAACGTGGTGCCGCTGAAGTCGACGACCACTTCCTTGCCGCCCTGACCGATCACCTCGAGCAGCTGCTGCTTGAACTCGGGTGCGGTGTAGAGGTCGACCTCACCCGTGAGCGAGATGACGTACGCGTCGCCGGAGAGCTGCTCTGTCTTGATGTCGAAGTTCATGCGCGGGAACCCCCCTGAGTTGCTCGATCGACCCAGGCGGGCCGCTCGCGCGAGAGTCTATCCGCGCGGCCGAAGCCGTAATCGTCCCTACTTGCCGGACTTGGACTTCGAGTTGCCGGACGACACCGTCGGCTGGCTTGCGGCTGCGAGCTGCTTCTGAAGCGCCTTGATCTGCTTCTCGATCGAAGCCCGCTGCGAGTTGTGAGGATCGAGCTTGAGGACCTTCTTCCAAGCCCCGATCGCGACCTTGCCGTTGCCGGCGTTCGTCGCGACCGTCGCCAGCTCTTCGAAAGCCGTCGAGCTCCTGGGCCGGAGATTCGTCACCTTCTGGTAGTCGGTCACGGCCGAGGTCAGCGAGGTCGAGTACTGCTGGTAGAGCGCGGAGGACTGGGACGACGCCTGCTGTGCGGCGGTCTGGTACGCGGCATTCGTGCCGACCGCCTGCGCGAGCGTGCCGCCGGGCTGGAACGGCGCACTCGGGTCGGCGAGCTGAGTGGCCTGTTGCGCGGCTTGCAACTGCGTCGCGTAGTTCTGCGCCTGTGTCAGCTCGAGGCCGCCGAGCTCCGACCACACGTCTGCGTCCTCCTTCTTCAAGGCGAGGTAGCTCTTCAGTGCGGAGACAGCCCCCGCGTTGTCGCCGTTCGTCTCGTACGCGGTTGCGAGGTCGCGGTATCCCTTGACCGGATTCTTCTTGACCTCGTTCTGTGCCTTCGACACGGAGTCGCCCCCGCCGCCGAAGAGCCCGGAGTAGAGCTGGTCGAGGCCTCCGCCGTTGCCCGAGCCGACGCCCACACCCGCGAAGGTCACCGCGAAGATAAGCGCGAGGAAGGCGTAGATCCACTTCTGCCTGCGCCGCAGGCGGACGAAGAAAAGGTCCTGATTCGGGTTCCCGCCGCCGCTGTGTCCCCGGCGCCCGCGCTTGCGGGCAGCCCTCGACGGCTGCGCCTTCGCCTTCGCCTGCTGCTGCTTCGCCTTGACCGCTGCGCGCGCCATCAGCCGCCCAGAGTAGCCGAGGCAGGAGCCGCCCTAGCCTGGCGCCGTTCGAAGAGAACCGCGAGCCAGATCGACCCCTCGAAGAGCGCCCACATCGGCAGCAGCTCGAGGAATGTGGTCACGGGATCCGGCCCTGGCAGCGCCAGCGCGATCGCCGCAGTGATGAGGTAGCCCATCCGCCGCTGCTTGCGCAGCGTCCTCGAGCTGAGGATCCCGAGGTAGACGAGCGCGAGCACGATCAGCGGCGTCTGGAAGACGAGCACGATCCCCACGAGCACCGTGACGACGAAGTTGTAGTACGGCTTCGCCTGGATCAGGTGCTGGAAATGCGTGTTGTCGTAGTTCGTGAGGAAGTGGATCGCCCGCGGCAGCAGCACCCAGTAGCCGAACGCCACGCCCCCGGCCGCGAGGACGACCGCGAATAGTGCGAGCCCCAGCACCCTCCGCTCCGCAGCCGGGTCGAAGGCCGGAGCGAGGAAGAGCCAGAGCTGCCAGAGGATCACCGGCAGCGCGAGGACGAAGCCCGCGTAGAGGCAGACCGTGATCGTGATCGTGAACGGCTCCGCCACTCCGAGCGCCACGACCCTGTTGTGGTTCGGCGGCAGCGGGCGGTTCAGCCAGTCGAGGACGTGGTTGTGGAAGACGAAGGCGACCACCGTCCCGAGGATGAGCGCGCCCAGCATGGCCATGATCCGGCTGCGAAGCTCATCGAGGTGCTCGCCGAGCGTCGCCTCCTCGGCGTGGCCGAGTCGGCGCGGAAGCCTTGCCATGCTCCGGTGCTAGACGGTCTCGCGCTCGGTCGGCGTCGGCGTTGTGGCCGTCGCCGTCGGCTCGGCGGGCGGGAGCTCCGGATGCTCGTGCGAGGGAGGCTCCGGCGAGTTGCCGGTGACCGCATCCTTGAACTCGCGCATCCCGGACCCGAGCGCCTTCCCGATCTCTGGCAGCCGCTTGCCGCCGAAGAGGAGGAGCGCGATCAGTAGGAGCAGGACGATGTGCCAGGGAGTCTGAAAATACCCCACAGGGGCAGAGTAGCGCCTGTTCAGCGTTTGGTGGGACTGAGGCTGGAAGAGACGTCCTGTCGCTAGACTGGTCGAGGTTGGTCGGGCGGGGCGAAAGCCCCGCTCTTTGACCGAAAAGAGGAGTGTTTTTGTGGCATTGCTGAAGCTGGAGAACTTGCACGTTGCCCTCGAGGACGGCACGGAGATCGTCAAGGGCGTCGACCTCGAGGTGGACACGAACGAGGTGCACGCGATCATGGGGCCGAACGGCTCCGGCAAGTCGACCCTCGCCTACGCTCTCATGGGCCACCCGGCCTACGAGATCACCGAGGGCCGCCTGTTCTTCGAGGGCGAGGACGTGACCGAGATGGGCGCCGACGAGCGCGCCCAGCGCGGCCTCTTCCTCGCGTTCCAGTACCCGCACGCGATTCCGGGCGTCACCGTCACGAGCTTCCTGCGCAGCGCGATCAACGCCGTGCGCAAGGCTCGCAACGGTGGCACCGACGACCCGATCGCGATCCCCGAGTTCCGCAAGGAGCTCCTCGGGCAGATGGACCGCCTGAAGGTGAGCCGCGAGCTCGCGTCGCGCTACCTCAACGACGGCTTCTCGGGTGGCGAGAAGAAGCGGGTAGAGATCCTGCAGATGGCGATGCTGAAGCCGCGCATCGCGGTGCTCGACGAGACCGACTCAGGCCTCGACATCGATGCGCTGCGGGTCGTGGCGAGCGGCGTGAACGAGCTCGTCGGCCCCGAGATGGGCGCGCTCGTGATCACCCACTATCAACGGATCCTGAACTACGTGAAGCCCGATCACGTCCACGTCTTCGTCGACGGGCGTATCGTGGAGTCAGGCGGGGCCGAGCTCGCGGAGAAGCTCGAGGCCGAGGGTTACGACCCCTTCATTCCGGCGAAGGCTGAGGTATGACGCAGACTGAGACCGAGATCGTCCAGGGGATCGGCAGCGACTACGCGATCAAGTACGGGTTCTCCGTCGCGGAGGACTACTTCTTCAAGTCGGGGCGCGGGCTCGACCATGAGCTCGTCGACGCGATCTCGTCCCACAAGGGGGAGCCTGACTGGATGCGCAAGTTCCGGCACAAGAGCCTCGACTACTTCCTTGCGCGGCCGATGCCGACCTGGGGCGGAGACCTCAGCGGCATCGACTTCGACAACATCTTCTACTACATCAAGCCGACCGAGAATCAGGCGAACTCGTGGGAAGACCTGCCGGCCGACATCAAAGACACGTGGGACAAGCTCGGCATTCCGGAGGCGGAGAAGAAGTACCTCGCCGGCGTCGGAGCGCAGTACGAGTCGGAGGTCGTCTACCACAAGCTCCAGGAGGATCTGACCGCGAAGGGCGTGATCTTCCTCGACACCGACACCGCCCTGCGCGAGCACGAGGACCTCTTCAAGCAGTACTTCGGGACGATCATCCCGCAGAACGACAACAAGTTCGCCGCGCTCAACTCGGCCGTCTGGTCGGGGGGCTCGTTCATCTACGTGCCGCCGGGCGTGCACATCGAGATGCCGCTGCAGGCCTACTTCCGGATCAACGCCGAGAACATGGGCCAGTTCGAGCGGACGCTGATCCTCGTCGACGAGGGCGCCTACGTCCACTACGTCGAGGGCTGTACCGCACCGATCTACTCGACCGACTCGCTGCACTCGGCGGTCGTCGAGATCGTCGTCAAGAAGGGCGGACGCTGCCGCTACACGACCATCCAGAACTGGTCGAACAACGTCTACAACCTCGTCACGAAGCGGGCCGTTGCCTACGAGGACGCGACGATGGAGTGGGTCGACGGAAACCTCGGCTCGAAGCTGACTATGAAGTACCCGGCGATCTGGCTGCTCGGCGAGCGGGCGCACGGCGAGGTGCTGTCGATCGCGTTCGCAGGTACGGGCCAACATCAGGACGCGGGCGGCAAGGCCGTCCACGTCGCGCCGAACACCTCCTCGGTGATCACGTCGAAGTCGATCTCGAAGAACGGCGGCCGCGCCGGCTACCGCGGGCTGCTCGAGGTGAACAAGGCCGCGGGCGGCGCGAAGTCGAAGGTCGTCTGCGACGCGCTGATCCTCGACGAGCAGTCGCGCTCCGACACGTACCCGTACATCAAGATCGACGCCGACGACGTGGACATCGGGCACGAGGCGACCGTCTCGAAGATCGGCGAGGAGCAGCTCTTCTACCTCATGTCGCGCGGGCTGACCGAGGCGGAGGCGAGCGCGATGATCGTGAGCGGCTTCGTCGAGCCGATCACGAAGGAGCTGCCGCTCGAGTACGCGGTCGAGATGAACCGCCTGATCCAGCTCCAGATGGAAGGCTCGGTGGGTTGACCTCGATCTCGAAGGTCGACGCGGTCGGCATTCCGTCAACAGACTGGGAGCGTTCGCGGCGGTTCTACGTCGAGACGCTCGGCCTGCGGCCCGACGAGCACGCGCAGGCGGAGTTCTGGGCCGGCGACACGTGCTTCGGCATCTGGATGCCCGAGCAGTGGGGCGAGGAGTTCACGCCGCAGCCGAACGCGATCGTGCTGCTGCACGTGGACGACGTCGAGGCGGCGCGCGCCGAGCTCGAGGCGAAGGGCGTCGAGTTCGACGGCGAGACCGTCGAGACGCGCGTCTGCCACATGGCGACGTTCTTCGACCCCGACGGCAACCGCCTCGTCCTGCACAAGCGCTTCGCGCCGTACGCATGAACGTCGAGCACGTCGACTTCGTCTCCGTGCCCGTCTCGGATCTCGAGCGCTCCACGGCCTGGTACCGCGACACGCTCGGCCTGCCGCAGACCGGCGAGGGCGGCTTCCCCGAGTTCAAGCTCGGCGACAACGTCTTTCTTTACCTGATCGACCCGAAGTCGCTCGGCGGGGAGTTCGAGCACGGTCACGGCTCGCCGATCGCGTTGCGTGTCGCCGACGTCGCGGCTACTCGGGCCGAGCTCGAGGCTCGCGGCATCGAGTTCGTCGACGAGACCTACGACACCGGCGTGTGCCACATGGCGCCGTTCGGCGATCCCGACGGCAACCGCTTCATGCTCCACCGGAGGTACGCGCCGCATGATTGAGGTGACGCGCGTCGACTACATCCGCGTGCCGGTGGACGACATCGAGGCCGCGAACCACTTCTACGGCGACGTCCTCGGCCTGCCGCGGAACGAGCACCTCGCTCACGAGGACTGGGTCGAGTACGAGGCCGCCAACGTCACGCTCGCCGTGATGACGCCGCACACGCACGACTACGAGTTCGCCGCTCTGCCGCCGGCCACGATCGCGCTCGGCGTCCCCGACGTCGCGGCCGCGAAGGCCGAGCTCGAGGCGAAGGGCCTGGAGGTCGGCGAGATGTGGGACTCCGGCCAGTGCAACGGCGCGGGAGTGAGCGACCCGGCCGGGAACAAGATCCTTCTCCACCACAGGTACGTGCCGTATGAGTCGTAGCGACGCGCTCTCGGCCTGGGAGGCGCTGCCCCTCCCGGACACGACCGAGGAGCACTGGCGGTTCACCGACCTGCGCGGCTTCGACCCGGAGTCGTTCGCCGGCGCTGCCTCGGCCGAGATCGAGACGATGCTCGACCTCGACGTCGCCGGCTACGCGACCGTCACGGCCGACGGGATCGAGATCGAGCGCGCGCCCGACGGCGTCACGTTCGCGCCGCTGCCCGAGGACAACGAGCGGCTCTACTCCCTCGTCGGCTGGGACGAGAAGTTCGCCGCGCACAACGCAGCCATGTGGAAGCACGGCCTGCTCGTCGTCGTGCCGAAGGGGGTCGAGCTCGAGAAGCCCCTCTACGTGCGGGTCGCGGTCACGGGCCAGACGTTCTGGCGGCTCGTCGTCGTGGTCGAGGAAGGAGCGCGGGCGACCCTGATCGAGGAGTACGCCTCGCCGGCGCCCGACACCGAGGCCTACTCGAACGCGGTCACCGAGCTCTTCGTCGAGCCGGCCGCGAAGCTCGAGTACGTCTCCCTCCAGAATCTCTCGCGCGAGACATGGCACTTTGCGACGCACCACGCGCGCGTCGAGCGCGATGCCGAGCTCGACTGGGTCGCGGGCGGCTTCGGCTCGAAGAAGGGCAAGACGCGGATCCAGAACGATCTCTCGGGGCGCGGCGCCACGTCGCGCGTGACCGGCGCGTACTTCGCCGACGGCACGCAGCACCTCGACTACGACACCTTCCAGGAGCACATCGCGCCCGACTGCGAGAGCGACTTCGCCTTCAAGGGGGCCCTGCGCGACGAGGCGACCGCGGTCTGGCGCGGGATGATCCGCGTCGAAAAGGACGCGCAGAAGACGAACGCGTACCAGGAGTGCCGGAACCTGATGCTGTCGCCGACGACCCACGCCGTCCCGATCCCGGGCCTGGAGATCCTGGCGAACGACGTCCGCTGCACGCACGGCGCGACGGTGGGGCGGGTCAACCGGGAGGACTTGTTCTATCTGATGAGCCGCGGCCTGAA
>DATFHC010000102.1:0-15218 GCA_035248765.1 Gaiellaceae bacterium | reverse complement strand
CGAAGCGCTACCTCGCCCATCCGTCGGCGGGTGAGAGCTATCAGCGACGGCCGGTGCTCGTTTGTCGCGCCCGCGCGTTCCTTGCCCGCGGGCAGACTGCGGAGGCAGTCGCCGACGTCGAGGAAGCGCTGAGCGGCGGGTCGGAGTCGAACACCGATGCGCAGACCCAGGCGTGGATTCTCACCGTCGCTGCCCGGTCTCTTCGCGCTGCGGGCCGCGCCGCGGAGGCGGAGGAGCTTCTGCAAGGCGCACTGGAAGCGGCGTACGACCCGCTCGTCTTCGACCTTCCCCTCGAGGTCGTCGAGCTCGGGCGCGACGCCGAGTTCCTCGCGCGAATGGGCGAGCATGGAGGGCATCTCTGGGACGAGGCTCATCGCGCGGCCGTCACCGGTGAGCTGACTCGTGCCTCGGAGATCTACGGAACCATCGGCGCCAGATTCGCTGAGGCCTGGGCGGCGCTGCTCGCGGCCGAGGGCGGCGACACCTCGCGGCTCGACGCGGCGCTCGCGTATTTCGAGGAGCAGCAGGCGACGCCCTACGCCCAGCGCTGCCGCGCTCTGCTGCAGGCGTCTGCATAGGATCAGGCCATGCCCGACGCGCTGTGGTTCACCGAGGACGACGCAGCCTGCCGCCTGCTCGCGGAGGATCCGTTCGCGCTGCTCGTCGGGTTCGCGCTCGACCAGCAGGTCACCGTCCAGCAGGCCTTCCTCGGCCCGCTGCGGCTGAAGGAGCGGCTCGGCACGCTCGAGCCGCGCGCCGTCGCCGACGCCGACCTGGAGCCGCTCTTCCGCGAGAAGCCGGCGATCCACCGCTTCCCCGGCTCGATGGCCGAGCGAGTACGCGATCTCGCGGCGACCGTCACCGAGGAGTACGGCGGCGACGCGTCTCGGCTCTGGAGCGAGGCCGCCGACGGCGCCGACCTCCGCCAACGCATAGGGGCGCTTCCCGGCTTCGGCGAGATGAAGGTCAAGTCGCTCGGCGCGGTGCTCGCGAAGCGCTTCCGCGTCGCGGTCGCGCAGGATCTCGTGCCCGGACACCCGACGCTCGGGGACGTCGACTCGGCACAGGCGCTCACCGATTACCAGGCCGCGAAGAAGGCACACAAAGCCGAGTGGCTGGCGTCGAAGTCCGCACATTGACTGACGGCGGGCAGCCGGCCGAGCAGACCGCGCATGCCCTCGCCGACTTCTTCACGGCCGCCAAGCAAACGCTCGAGATCGCGGTCTACGACTACCGGCTCCCGGCCGAGCTCGACGAGATCGTGCGCGGCGCCCTTGTCGACGCCCAGAAGCGTGGCGTCGCGATCCGCCTCGCGTACAACCTCGACCACGCGAAGGAGGTCCCCGTCCCGCCGCCTCCGAGCACGAACCCCGACGCGATCGAAGCCGACCCTTTCCCCACCGCGGCGATTCCGGGCGTGCCGGACCTCATGCACCACAAGTACGTCGTCCGCGACGGCGCCTCGGTCTGGACCGGCTCCCTGAATTGGACAGCCGACTCCTGGACGCGCGAGGAGAACGTCGTCATCACCGTCGATTCGGCCGCTGTCGCCGCCCGCTACCTCGCCGACTTCGAGCAGCTCTGGACGACGCGGGACGTCGCCCGCACCGGCAAGGTCGACACCGCGCCCGTCGACGGCATGCGTGCCTGGTTCTGCCCGGGCCGGGGTGAGAAGCTCGCGCACCGGATCGCGAAGGCGATTGGCGGCGCGAAGCATCGTGTCCGGATCGCCTCGCCGGTCATCAGCTCTGCGCCGATCCTCGCCACGCTCGCGCAGGTGGCCTCCGACGGCAAGGTCGATCTCGCCGGCATCGTCGACGCCACCCAGGTCGCGGAGGTGTTCCAGCAGTGGCGCGAGAACGGGAACGTCGAGTGGAAATCGCCGCTCCTGCGGACGACGCTCACCCGCGCGCCGTTCTCGGGGAAGCGCTCGACGCCGTACACCCCCGACTCGGTGCACGACTACATGCACGCAAAGGTGACGGTCGCCGACGACACGGTCTTCGTCGGCAGCTTCAACCTCTCGCACTCCGGTGAGATGAACGCCGAGAACGTGCTCGAGCTGCAGGATCCTCACGTCGCGGAGCGGCTCGCCGCCTTCATCGACGAGATCCGCGCGCGCTATCCCGCAGTCGAGGTCGATCCGGAGCCCCCCGTCCGGGGGATCCCGGCTGATACGAAGCACATACCTCCGCCCCACCCGGATTCATAAGCGCTCCGCCGACGGTGTGCCAACGGGCAATTCGCCCGGCCGGTACAGACCAGACAGAGGAGCACTCACATGATTCGCAAGATTCGGATGGCAAGGACGGCGACCAAGGTCATCATCGCGACCGCGGTCGCGCTCGTCGCCTTCGGAGGCGTCTACGGTTTCGCCGCGTCGCTCGGCATCACGACGAACGGCCTCGGCGCCGGCAGCGCCGTCGTCGCAGCGTGCGGCACCGGCACCAATGTCGGCTACACGACGACGTACACCGCAGCGATCACGGGCTACTCCGTCAGCCAGGTGAACTTGACCAACATCCCCGCGGCCTGCAACAGCAAGACGTACAACATCCAGCTCACGGGCGCGGCCGGCGCGACGGTCGGCTCTGCGATGACGGGCACGCTGCCGGCCTCGGGCACGACGGCGACGATCGCGACCACGGGCAACCCTGACGCGAGCCTCGTCACCGGCGTCTCGGTCGTCTTCTCCTAAGCCCCAAGCTGGCGTACCGGCGGGACAGCGAGCGGGGCATGCGGCGCCTCGCTCGTCCCATTTCCGGGAGGACTCGCGTGAAGAGGCTGAGCAACATACTGGGACTTGCCCTGATGGGGCTGTTCCTCTTCGTCGGTGTCGCAGCGGCCGCAAGCCTCGGCCTCACCAGCGGGAAGCTCGGGGCAGGTAGCGCCGTCGTCAGCGGCTGCACGGCGTCGTCGCTCACCGCCACGCGCAATGTTGACAACAGCGGGAACGTCACGCAGGTCAACGTCCTCAGCGTCCCGCAGACCTGCGCGAGCGAGACCCTTGCGGTGACCCTGGAGAACAGCTCGCACGCGAGCCTCGGCGGGGCGGCCACGACCGTGGGTGCGTGCACCGGCGGCTGCACCGTCACCGTCACCGGCTTCGGGACCGTGTCCGCCGCAAACGTCACCGCCTACGCCCTCTCGCTCACGCAGTAGCAGAAAGAACTATGCGCCGGTCCCACATCAAGCCTCTCCGCCTCGCCGCTGCAGTTGCCATCGGGACCGTCTCGTTCGGCGGCGTCGCCTACGCCGCCAGCCTCGGGATCACCACGCACAAGCTCTTTGCCTGGAGCCAGACCCTGACGAAGGGGACATGCAACCAGACCTCGACGACGACGGACGACACGTACGTCCAGCAGCTACTCCCGACGAGCACGGCGGGCGGTACCGCGACGACCCTGACGATCAGTCCGGCCGCGGCCGCGCAGGACTACGCCTTCATCCGCTTCAACCTGAGCGGCTGCAGCATCCCGACCACGGGCGGCGCCGACAGTGCGGCTTTGAGCGTCTACGTCACCAGCAGTGGCGCCGACACGATCTCCGTTTTCCCTGTCTACTCGAGTTGGAGCTCTTCCACGCTGAACTGGAACGGCGTCAGCGGCCTCACGATCGGCCCGACTGCGACCGGCACTTTCTCCGCATCGGCAACGGGCGCGACGACTGTGACGGTGACCGCAGACGTCGACGCGGCGATCAAGGCCGGCACGCTCTGGGGCTGGGAGCTGCGCGCCACGAGCGGTATCGCCTCCATCGCCATCGGCGCGGCGGAGAACTCCAACTCCGCCAGAAGGCCCTCGATGACCCTCAGCTATGAGAAGTAGCGTCGCGATCCCACGCGAGGCCGGCGTCCGGCCGCGTGTGCCCTACGCAAGGAATATTGCGCTGATCGCGGCTCAGCTGGCGATCGTCGCCGCGCTGGGCTGGTACTGCCTGCCGCAGCGCATCGGCGGTCGTGCCGACTGGGTGATGGTGAGCGGCACGAGCATGCTGCCGCGCTTCCACACCGGCGACCTCGTCCTCGTCGAACACCAGTCGAGCTATCACGTCGGCCAGGTCGTGGCCTACCGCGTCCCGAGAGGCGAGGTCGGCGCCGGCTACGTCGTGATCCACCGGATCATCGGCGGAAACGGCCGAACAGGCTGGCGGATGAAGGGCGACAACCGCACCGCGCCCGACCTCTGGTACCCGACCGACCACGACGTCATCGGCAGCAAGTTCCTGCGAATCCCGCACGCCTGGTTCGTCCTGCGTCTCCTCCACATGCCGCTCGTGCTCGGCCTGTTTGCGGGCTTCGTCGCCTTCTTCGTGATCGTGTTCGGCGAGAGCGACGCCGACCACGGGAGGGGGGACTGATGCGCAACCGCTCGCTCGTTCTCGTGGGTGCGACTGCCGGGCTGCTCGCCACATTCGCAGGAATGCTGGTGAGCGGGCCTTCCGGTCCGATCGGGACGATCATGTTCGTTCCCTGGGTGGCGGTGCTGGCCGCGGAGCTGGGCCCCGCCGTCGGCGCCGTCGTCGGAACCGCGGCGACCGCTCTCTACTTCGTAGCCGCGGAGACGGAGGGACTGCCGCACGGCCCCGCGGCGCTGGCCCTCCGACTCGCGCCGCTCGTCGCCGTCGGGGTCGCCGCCGGCTTCTCGTCGCGGCGCATCTCGTCGGACGCGCTCGAGCTGCAGGCGACGAGCGCGGTCCGGCGGGCACTCCTCGACTCGACGGTGGACGGCATCTGCCTCACCGACATGGCCGGGAATCTCGTCCTCGCCAACACGCCGCTGCACAATCTCGCGGCCGAGCTGGGGCTTCCCGCTCACGGCACGGTGGCCGAGCGGCTACTCGCGCTCGCCAACCGGACGACCGAGCCGTCCCGCTTCCGCGAGCGCATGCACGAGTTGGGACGCGATCTCGCGGCCAGCGAGGACGAGTTCGAGCTCACGGACAGCCGCCGTGTCTTCCGCGGCTACACCGCGCCGGTCGCCCGCCCCGACGGCACGGTTGTCGCACGGATCTGGACGCTGCGTGAGGTGACCGCCGACCGCCACCTCGAACGGCTGCGCGACGCCTTCGTCGCCGCGGCCTCGCACGAGCTGCGCACGCCGCTCACGTCGATCTCGGGCTTCGTGGAGATGCTCGGCGACGAAGAGGGCGCCCTCAGCCCGTCGGGACGCACCTACCTGAGCGCGATCCGGCGCGGCACGACGCGCCTGCAGCGGATCGTCGAGGACCTCCTTCTCGTCGCGCAGATCGAGGCAAATCGGCTCGAGCTCGATCACGCGCCGCTCGACCTGGCCGAGCTGGCGGCCGCGACGGTCGAGGCGGCCCAGCCAGCAGCCGCCGAGCAGGGGATCGAGCTCCGCCTCGACGCCGCGAAGCAGATCCCGTTCGAAGCCGACGCTGCGCGGCTCCGGCAGGTGCTCGACAACCTCGTCTCGAATGCGCTCAAGTTCACGCCGAACGGCGGTGCGGTGGCGCTGTCGGCCTCGAACGGCGGAGACAGCGTATGCCTCGAGGTCGCCGATACCGGAGTCGGCATCCCGCACGAGGAGATCGGCCAGCTGTTCTCGCGCTTCTACCGCGCGTCGACGGCAAGCCGCCGTGCGATTCCGGGCAACGGCCTCGGGCTCGTGATCGCGCGCGCGATCGTCGAAGGCCACGGCGGCACGATCTCGCTCCAGAGCCGCGAGGGCGAGGGGACGCGAGTCACGGTCTCGCTCCCCGTGCGTCAGCTCGCCGGCGGCACGTAGCGGTAGCCGAAGCCGCGCACCGTCTCGATCGGCTCGAAGCCGTCCGCCACCTGCCCGAGCTTCCTCCGCAGATACGAGACGTACAGCTTCACCTGGTCTCGCGACACGCCCGCCGCATGGCCCCAGACGTGCTCGACGAGCTGATCAGCCGAGAGCACCAGCCCCGCATGCTCGACGAGGGCGGCCAGCAGGCGGAACTCGAGCGGAGTCAGGCGCACGGGCAGGCCACGGCAGAGGACGAACCGGCGCCCGTAGTCGATCGAGAGCGCTCCGTCCTCGTAGTGCTCGACGTGAGTCGCCTGCGGCGTGCGGCGCAGCTGTGCCTCGATCCTCGCGAGCAGCTCCTGACGACCGAAGGGCTTGACCACGTAGTCGTCGGCGCCGGCGCGGAAGCCCCGCACCTTGTCGATCTCGCCGCTGCGCGCGGTGAGCAAGATCACCGGCACGTCACTCAGGTCCCGGAGGCGCTCGAGGGTCTCGAAGCCGTCGAGGTTCGGCATCGAGAGATCGAGGATGACGAGGTCCGTCGGGCTCTCGTGGAACACGCGCAGCGCGGCACGCCCGTCGGGCGCCGTCGTCACGGCGTAGCCGGCCCCCCGCAAGAGCTCCTCGAGCAGCAAGCGGATGTCAGCGTCGTCGTCAACTACAAGCACCCCCCGCAAAGGTGCTTTCTCCATGGTGGGCTCAGTATCTGTCATGCATCGGTCGATGAGAAGGGGATGAAGCGCCTGGCTCTCGCCGCGTTGGTTGCCGCGGTGCTCATCCCGGGCGCATCTGCACAGGCGCTGCGCCTCCCGGCCGCATCGCACTGCACGGTCTTTCCGGCCAACAACGCGTGGAACGAGCGCGTCGACAAGCTTCCGGTGGCCGCCGACTCGGCGCAGCTGATCGCCTCGATCGGCCTGGACTCGCCCGTGCACGCCGACTTCGGATCGGGCACGTGGGACGGCGGGCCGATCGGGATCCCGTTCGACGTCATCTCGCGCACGACGCCGCGCGCCCGGGTCTCGTTCGACTACGCGGACGAGTCCGACCGCGTCCGCTACCCGATCCCGCGAAACGTCCACATCGAGGGAGGCCTGCAAGCGACCGGCGACCGGCACGCGATCCTCGTGGACAAGAGCGCGTGCCGACTCTACGAGCTGTACGACCTGCGCCCCACGGCGCGCGGCTGGACCGCCGGCTCAGGCGCAGTCTGGAGCCTCGGCTCGAACCACCTCCGCCCCGCCGGCTGGACGTCGGCCGACGCCGCCGGACTGCCGATCTTCCCCGGCCTCGCCCGCTGGGACGAGGTCGCGCGAGGCGTGATCGACCACGCGCTGCGCTTCACGGCGCCGCAGACGCGCCGCGCCTACGTCTATCCCGCGCGCCACTACGCATCGAGCTCGAACGACCCGTCACTGCCGCCGATGGGGCTGCGCGTGCGGCTGAAGGCGAGCGTGAACGTCGACTCCTTCCCGCGGCAGGCGCGCGTCGTGCTCAGAGCGCTGCAGCGCTACGGGATGATCCTTGCCGACAACGGATCGCCCTGGTACATCTCCGGCGCCCCGAACCGGCGCTGGTCGAACGACGACCTCCACTCCCTCGGCCGGCTCACCGGAGCCGACTTCGAGGTCGTCGACACGTCGTCGCTGCCCCACCCGCGCTAGGAGGCAACGACCTCCCGCAGCAGCGGGATCACATCCGGGTCGATCCAGTGTTCGATCGGCGACTCGCGGTAGACGAGGTCGGCGCCCGCCTCCTCGAGCGTGTCGCGCGCGGCTCTCCCCCACTGGACGGGGATCGTCTGGTCGAACACGCCGTGCACGATCGCGATCCGTGGAAGCGGCGGGTCGAGGTCGAACTCGTAGCCGTCAACGGCAGGCATGAAGCCGCTCATCGCCAGCAGCGCGTCAGGTCGCGGCCGACCGCGGAAGAGCGCAAGCGCATATGCCATCGCGCAGCCCTGCGAGAAGCCGCCGAGCACGAGCCGGTCGTACGGCAGACCGTCGAGAAACTCGCCGAGCGCCGAGTAGCTCGCCGAGAACGTCTCCCGCTCGGGCGTTCCGATCCCCCCGAGCATGTACCAGTGGGCGCCGCCCGGCGGAAGTGACAACGGCCCGCGCGGCGTGAATCCGTGCAGGCGCCGGTCCGGGTCGAGCTCGTCGAGGAGCGGGAAGAGGTCGTTCTCGTCGGCCCCGCGACCGTGCAAGAGGACGAGCGCGCCGGCCGCCTCCCCCGCGGCCGGTCGCTCGCGTACCTGCAAGCTCAAGTCCGGGACCAGTCCGCCCGCGGGTCCGGCAGGGGCGTGAGCAGCGGCTCGACGCGTTCGCGCAGGTGCTCGAATGCAGGCGGCAGGATGAGCTTCTCGCCGAGATGGGCCGGATCCTCGTCCGTCGCGAAGCCGGGCCCGAGAGTCGCGATCTCGAAGAGCACGCCGCTCGGCTCGCGGAAATAGATCGAGCGGAACCAGAAGCGGTCGATGATCTCCGTCGGTCGCCCGCCGGCCTCGGCGACCCGGTCGTGCCACGCCTGCTGGTCGTCCATCTGCGAAGCCCACGCGACGTGGTGGACGGTGCCGGCACCGCCGATTCCCGGCGCCTCCGGCGCGTCTCCGTACTCGATCCAGCCTCCGCGCGTGTCGGCCCGGGTGTCCCAGCGTCCGTCCACCTGCTCGAAGCCGATCCCCGTCAGAAAGTCGGCGCTCGTCCGGCCGTAGGCGCGAACGCCCTCGAAGCCCTGCAGCGCCATCTCCGGCGGGATCTCCGGATGCCGCGCGACCAGAGGCTCGTCCGCGACCTCCGACACGACGAGCTCGTGCGTGAGCCCCTCCGGGTTGACGAAGCGGAGGGAGTCGCCGTCAGCTTCTACCTCGTGGCCCTCGGCGCTCAGCCGGTCGGCCCAGAACTCGAGCGCTTCCGGAGAGCCGACGCGCCAGACGACGGTGTGCACCATCCCGTCGCCGGCCTGTCCGGGCCGTGCGTTCGGGTACTCGAAGAACGTGATGTCCGAGCCCGCGTGCCCGTCCTCGTCGGCGTAGAAGAGGTGGTAGACGGTCGGGTCGTCCTGGTTCACGGACTTCTTCACGAGACGGAGGCCGAGGACGCGCGTGTAGAAGTCGACGTTGCCCGGCGCGTCGCCCGTGATGCACGTCACGTGATGGATGCCGTCGAGCCTCATGCTCTCGCGAGGATTGCACACGCGCGCCCTCGTAGGCCGACCCGGTGCTTCCAGTCGTGCCGGGTCTTGTCGGCGAGGATGCCGGTCTGGGCCTCCACTGTCCAGCCGGCCATCTCGACGGCCTTCCGGAGTCCGCGCGGGTTGAAGACGAACCACTCGCCGCCGTCGCGGCGCGCGTCGATCCGGGCGAGCGGCGACGGTAGGAAGGCCAGCGGCACGGAGACGGTGTCGAGCACGAGCAGCTGCTTGCTCACGCGCCGCACCGACTCGAGAGCTCCGAGCGGATCGGTGATGACCTGCAGGACGTAGCCCATGAACGTGAAGTCGAACTCGCCTTCGAGCTCGTAGACGTCGCCCTCCTCGTAGCGCACCTGTGAACCCAGCTTCGCGTGCGCCTCCTCGAAGCGCGCGCGGCACTGCGACTGGAAGTACGACGGCCGGTCGAGGGCGACGACCTCTGCCGCCCCGCGGCGCTCGAGCTCGAAGGCCCAGAAGCCGTCGGCGGTGCCGATGTCGAGGCAGCGCTTCCCACGGACGTCGGGCCAGGGGAGCTTCGGGGAGAGCGGTCGGAAGTCCCACCAGCCGTCGGCCACGCTCCCGTCGGGCAGCTCGATCGTGTGCCAACCGCGCTCGGCGGTCAACTCTGCTGGGCCGCGAGCAGCTCCTTCGCAGCTTCCAGCTCGACCTCGTGGACGAGGATCTCCTGCGATCCGGCGGCCATGAAGTCCTCGAGCGGCGAATCGATCGCCTCGGTGTCCCGGTACGCGCACTCGATTCCCGCACTCCGAAGCAGGCCGCACACGACCTCGGCCTCGGATGCGCTGGACACGACCGTCACGACAACCGCGTCGGCTTCCACCGCGCAAAGGCTACTCGCCGGAGACGATCTCGATTCGCTTCGCGCCCTCGAGCCGCATGCGCCGGCAAACGCCAAAGAAGGCGTCGGCATCGTCAAGCCGGGCAAAGACGTTCACAGCGACCGGCCCTTCGGGCATCGAAGGCGTCGCGTCGAGATCGTAGAACCAGCAGATCTCGGAATAGCTCTCGTCGAAACCGTACGACGAGCCTCCTTCCACGGTCAGGAATCCGACGTCACCGGGCCGGACTGCCGTTGTCGCGTTCTCCCGCGGGGGCGTAAGGAGATCTGGAAGCACGAAGTAGACCTCACTCCCCGAGTAGATCCCGTGGCGCGCGAGGCCGGAGACGGGCAGCGCTTCCAGCACCGCTCGACTCGTATCCGGCGCCTCCTCGAGTAGCCGCGCGGCTGCCGCGACACCCTCGTCGACGAAGCTGAAGACGATCTCGTCGCGCACGATCAGAGGCCGGGTTTGCGCGGGCCGAAGCGGACGCCGATCCTGCCACCGTGGGTCAGTTCGTCACGAAGTACGCGTTCGACCTTCGGGCCGAGGTGATCCGGTAGCGGCCCTGCGAGTTCGGAATCGTCAGATACGAGCAGGCGTACTCGGGCTGGGCCGTGGTGCCGGCGCGCGCCGTGAACGCCTTGCTGAAGTGGCCCGACACCCACATCGTGATGAACGCGCGTCCGGAATCCCTGAAGTAGGACTGTCCAGCTTTGAAGGACGGGAAGCGCTTCGCCTCGGCCGCATAGGTGAACGTGCATGGCTTCCGGTCGAGGTAGACGTACAGGAGCGCCTTCCGGGGGGCGACGCCGTGAGAGAGCACGCTGAACAGCGATCCGATCGGTGGCCGGTGCCAGGCGGTCCCCCAGACCGTGTAGCCGTTCGCAGATAGCGCCGTCGCGCTCGTGGCGAACGCGAGCAGGACGAGGATGACCGCAAGGGATGGCCTCCGCATACGCATCACGTCCCGAAGGGTACGCCTCACGGCTAACGATCAGCCAACGACGCTCTACGAGCCGAACGGCCCCATCGTTGGGAAGCGGTCTTCCCCGTCGAGCAGGTGGCGAAGAAAGAGGGCGACGCCGATGTCACCCGTGAAGAGCGAATAGCGGCCGCGGCCGAGTGCGGCCCGTTCCGGCTCGACCTGGCCGATCGCGTGCATCGCGAATGCGCGCGCCCGCTCGAGCCACACCTCGTCGCCCGTGCGACGGTGGAGGACGAGAAAGGCGTAGGCGTTCCCGGCCGTGCCGTGGCAGAGGCCCGACCCCTTGGCGAGCGGGCCCGCACGCCAGGTCAGCTCACCGCCGGCAAGCGCGAGCTCGAGGTCGAGCAGGTCGCCCAGGGTTGTCACCATCCCGGGCGCGCCGTGGCACCACTGGACGCGGATCTCCCGCGGCTCGGCCGTCTCGGTCGGCATCCAGTTCGCGAGACCGCCCTCGCGCAGAAGGTACGGCGCGAGGTCGGCGAGCGCCGGGGTTCGACCCCGGTTGGCGAGCGCGCGGACGTTCCCGGCGTAGCCGTGCGCCGGCCCGAGGAACCGGAACGCGCGGCCGTACAGATCTTGCGTCCAGAGCCCGTCCGCGTCGCGCGTCGCCTCGACCCGCTCGGCGGACGTGTGCCATGCGCCGTCCCAACGCGACTGGCCCGTCCACGCGAGCATCGCCTCGGCGACGAGCATCGTCCCGGGCGCGCCCCACATCACCTCGTTCGTCGGCGAGTCGAGATTGGCAAGAACGAGCTCGTGGACGCGGTCGGCGATCCCGGAATCGCCGGTCAGCCGAAAGGCGACGAGCGCGATGCCGCATTCACCGGCCCAGTAGCTGCCGGCGGCCGAGTAAGGCGGGAAGTCCGGCTTGGCGCGGTAGCGGTCGATCAGCGCGACGGCGGCGTCCTCCCAGCCGGTCGAGCCGAGCTCGTGCAGCCCCCAGATCACCCCCGCGCCGCCGAGGTAGAGGGCGTTCGGATCTTCGTCGTCGTCCCCGTCGCGCGGGTGCCACGGCCAGCGGGCACCGTCGAAGGCCGTCTCGGCGTCGGTGACGATCGTACGGATCGCCTCCTCGACGCGCCCCTCGTCCCACGCACCCCCTGAGAGCGGCTCGTGCTCTGACGGCCGGAAGAGCTCAGCCAACGCCGGCCAGGAGGAAGGCGCGCGACTCCTTCAGCATCTCGCGCGCGATCACGAGGCGCTGGATCTCCTGCGTCCCCTCGTAGATCTGCGTGATCTTCGCGTCGCGCATGAAGCGCTCGACGGGGTACTCCCTGATGTAGCCGTAGCCGCCGAGGATCTGCACCGCGTCCGTCGTGACCGCCATCGCGACGTCGCCGCACTTGAGCTTCGCCATCGCCGAGGCCTTCGTGAGCTCCGGCCCCTCGACACCCTCGGCGGCCATGCGCCCATAGCGATAGAGCAGCCCGCGCGCGGCCTCGCACTCGGTCTCCATGTCTGCGAGCTTCGCCTGGATCAGCTGGTGCTGGCCGATCGGCTTCCCCATCGTCTCGCGCGTCTTCGCGTACTCGAGTGCGTAGTCAGTCGCGCCCTGGGCGATGCCGAGCGCCTGAGCAGCGATGCCGGGACGGGAGCGGTCGAGGATGCGCATCGCGATCCGGAAGCCCTCGCCCTCCTCGCCGAGGAGGTTTGCCGCGGGGATGCGGCAGCCATCGAACGTCAGCTCGCCGGTCGTCGATCCGGAGATGCCCATCTTCGGCTCGAGCCGCGCGACCGCGAAGCCCGGCGCGTCCGCCTCGACCACGAAGGCGGAGATGCCGGAGTGGCCGGCGTCCGGGTCGGTCTTCGCGAAGACCGTGTAGAGGTTCGCAACGCCGGCGTTCGTGATGAAGCGCTTCGAGCCGTCGAGGACGTACTCCTCGCCTTCGCGCCGCGCCGTCGTCCGCATCGCGGCCGAGTCGGACCCGGAACCCGACTCCGTGAGCGCGTACGCAGGCAGCCACTCGCCCGACGCGAACCGCGGCAGGTACCGCTCCTTCTGCTCGCCGCTGCCTGCGAGCTTGAGGCCGAGCGAGCCGAGCTCCTGCACCGCGAGGATCAGCGCCGACGTCGCGCAGACCTTCGCCACCTCCTCGATCGCGATCAGCGAGAGCAGCGCGCCGGTGCCAAGCCCGCCGTACTCCTCGGCGAAGAAGAGCCCGAAGATGTCGTTCTCGCGTAAGAGCTCGACGACGTCCCACGGGAACTCGTGGGACGCATCGATCTGGGCGGCGCGCGGCGCGATCCGCTCGCGCGCGAGCTGCCGCACGAGGTCACGCAGCTCGCGCTGCTCGTCGCTCAGGACGTCCCAGGGCACAGCGGCGTGAGTCTATCCCCGAGGCTGCGGGTGTTACGGGATCGGGATCGGCGCCGTGTAGAGGTCGAACTTGTGCAGCGTCCCGTCCGGGTTGTTGCCGGTGCTGTTCGAGTTGTCCGACCACGCCGGCCAGAACGTGCCCGCGACGAACGCAGCGTGCGTGTAGTCACCGATGTCGAAGAAGGAGTTCGCGGCGACCGCGCTCGAGGTTCCGCGGCTGACCTGGAAATTCGGCGCGAAGGTCGCTCCGCCGTCCGTCGAGTCGGTGCCCCAGATCTGGAAGTCGTCGTTCGGGATGCCGTCGGTGTCTCCGCTTCCCCCGGTTCCCAGATCGCTCCGGGTGTCGTACCACGACAGGGCGATGTTCCCGGTCGTCTGGTCGAGCGCGATTGCGGGGTCGTACTGGCTGTTGGTCGTATGGTCGTCGTTGAGCTTGACGGGTGCCGACCAGGTCGCGCCGCTGTCGTCGGAGTGCTGGAGGACGATGTCCGTGTTGTCCTTCTGGTTTGCCGGGTTCGTCACCCAGACGAGGTAGACGCGCCCGTTGTGCGGCCCTCCGCTTCTGTCCCAGGCGAGATTGGGTTCGGCGTCGATCGTCCGATCGGGCTGAGCCGGGATCGGGTCGAATCCGCCGACGTGGCTGTGGGCCACGAGAAGCGGCGTGTTGAAGCCGAGCGGACCGAGGCCGTCCGGGTCCACCGCCGTATAGATGTCGGTCCCGCCCTTCCCGTTCAGCGACTTCTGGTACGTCAACATCACCTGGCCGTTCGGCCCGACGGCTGTATCGCCGTAGTCGCCGTTGCTGCCCGGACTGGGAACGTTCTCCGGCGCGGTGAAGGCGCCGAATTGACCGAGGCCGGTGACGGGCGCTCCGAACGCCTGCATCTGCTTCCCCGGGAAGAACGAGTAGCTGACCCAGACGCTGCCTGGTCCGACCGCGATCGACGGCTGATCGCTGTTCGTCGCGATGTCCGCGACCTTTGTGAATGACAGTCCGCCGTTCGTGGAGAGCGCGACGAGGACGTCGCCGTTCGAGTTCAGGAGGTAGGTCATCCAGAGATTGCCGTAGCCGTCCCAGGCCAGCTGCTGGTCGCAGCAGATGTCCCCGAGTGGATCGCTGGTCGAGCTACCGATGACCCGCCTTGTCCAGGTCTTGCCTCCGTCGAATGACACGTTCTCGGAGAGGCCCGCGACCGCGTCCGAGAGCGACGACATCGTCACCACATTCGACGCGTTCGTCGGATTGACGGCGATCGCATCCTCGGCTTCGTTGCCGGCCAGCACGCTCGAATCGAAATTCGGCGGCGGCGACCCGGCCGCGGCGAGCCCGGCGACGGCCAACGCCAGCGCCAGACCTACGACGATGGACAGCGACAGAGACAGGAACCGCCGGCTCCGCATGCGCCAAATTCTGACTCATCTGGGCAATGCCGCAAGGAGCAGCACCGATTCTGGGCGCTTGGGGATCACAGCGCCGGGGTTGACTCCGCTCCGGCAAGCGTCGTAGAGTCGCTTCATGTCTCTGAACCTCAAGTTCAGTTGACTGAACCAGCTCTCGCGGCGTCCAACGGGGCAAGGCTCGAGGTCGGCGAGCGGCTGCGCGCGATCCGCGTGCTCCGCCGGCTGACTCTGCGGGACGTGGCTCAGGCGGCAGGTGTGAGTGAGAGCTTCGTCAGCCGGCTCGAGCGCGGCCGCTCGAGCGCGAGCGTCGCGACCCTCCAGCGGCTGGCGGCGGCGGTCGGTATCGAGATCTCGGACCTGTTCGCGGGGGAGTCACAGTCCGGGCCGCGTGTCCTGCGCCGCCAGGAGCGGCAGCTGCTCGAGTGGGGGCACCTCGGCCGCAAGGCGCTGCTCACGCCGAAGCCGCTTCACTCGCTCGAGGTCGTGTCCGCCGCGTTCGATCCGGGCGGCTCGACGGGGGACGAGCCGTACACGCACGGCGACTCTGAGGAGCTCTTGCTGGTCCTCGCGGGTCGTATCCACGTGCAGCTCGGCAACGAGCTGCTCGCCCTTTCGACCGGCGACAGCGTCAACTACCGGAGCTCGACGCCCCACCGCGTGAGCAACCCGGGCGACGAGCCCGCCGAGGTTCTGTTCGTCATCAGTCCGCCCAGCTACTAACGCCAACGCCCAAAGGAGGCGTCAATGGA
>DATFHC010000101.1:0-15260 GCA_035248765.1 Gaiellaceae bacterium | reverse complement strand
CTCGGGTCGAGATCGACCGTGCAGTCGATGGTGGCGGCGATGAGCTTCTCGCCGCGGCCCCGCCCGATCCGGACCGCCTTCTGGACGCCGGTCACGCCGACGCTCGAAAGTCCGAGCGCGACCTCCGGCGCGGCAGCCTGGAGGTCGGGAGTCGGAGTGCGGTCCATGCGGGCCATAGCCGTTAGGTTAGAGCGCCGTGACCGACGACAACGAATTCGCGCGCCTCGTTTCCCTCGCGTGCCACGACCTCCGCACGCCACTTGCAACCGTGCACGGTTTTGCGACGACACTCGCGCGAGGCGGCGACCTCCAGCCGCCGGCCGATCGCTACGTCGAGATGATCGACGCGGCGTCGGCGCAGCTCGCCGAGCTGATCGACGAGCTCTCACTCGCGTCGCGGATCGAGTCGGGTCGTTACGACCCGACGATGCGCGAGGCGGACACGCTCGAGCTCGCCCAGGCGGCTGCAGCGCGACTCGGCGAGGAGCGTGTCCGCGTGGCCGGCGCGGGGACCGCGCTCGAGACAGACGCTGCCGCCGTCGAGCGCGGGCTGGCCGCACTCTTCCAGTCGGCCCTGCGCCACGGCGGGCTCGACCGCGTCGAGGTCGGCGTGGACGGCAACGAGATCCGCCTTTCACCGGTGACCCCGGCCTCCGCTCCGGTCGTGCTGGGTGAGGACCTGCGTGACCTCGGTGCCGCGGTCGCGGTGCGCCTCGTCCGGCACCTCGGCGGCTCCGTCTCGGTTTCCGGCGAGACGGTCGAGATCCGGCTGGCGTAACTAGCTGGCCAGCTGCGCCGGAGCTGCGAGCTCGTGACACGAACGGCAGCGCGCCTCGTACTGCTCGAGCGCGCCGACGACAATCGTTGCGCCGTCGGCGGGCGCAGGCGCTCCGTCGACTAGCCGCTGCGTCATCGTCGCGGGGCCGCCGCAGCGGTGGCAGACCGCCTGCAGCTTGTCGACGAGCTCGGCACGACAGAGAAGCTCGGGCATCGCTCCGAACGGGAAGCCGCGGAAGTCCTGGTCGAGGCCGCACGCGACGATGCGCATTCCCGACTCGACGAGGCCGTCGAGGATCAGGATGATCTCCGGCGGGAAGAACTGGACCTCGTCCACGCCGACGACGTCGTATCCGTCGACCAGGCCTGGGATATCGGAGGGCTCGTCGACCGCGACCGCGCGCATCCGGGCGCCGGCGTGGCTGACGACGTGAGCGATGTCGTAGCGGTCGTCGAGTCGCGGCTTCACGATCAGGGCGCGCTGCCCGGCGATCTCGGCGCGCCGCAGGCGCCGGATGAGCTCCTCGCTCTTGCCGCTGAACATCGGCCCGCAGACGACCTCGAGCCAGCCACCTGCATTTGGGAAGAGCCGGATCACGGCTCGGGACCCTAGAGAGCGGGCTGGACGGACTCCTTCGAATGCTCGAACTCGTACTGGGAGAGGCGGCGGAGGCTGACGATGCCGAGCAGGCGTCCGTCCTTCATCACCGGCAGGTGTCGGAAGTTGCGCTCGAACATCATCTTCGCGGCCTCCTCGACCGTCGTGTCCGGATCGATCGTGATCACGCTCTCGGTCATCCACTGCCGCACCCGCGCCTCGGCCGCGCGCGCCCGCTGCGCGACCGCACGGAGGATGTCGCGCTCGGTGACGATGCCGACGAGCCGCACCGTGTCCGCCATCACGACCACTGCGCCGACGCCGGCGTCCATCATCTTCTCGGCGGCCTCGCCGATCGACGCCGTCGGGTCGACGGAGAGGACGTCCCGGGTCATCACTTCGGCGACCGTGGCCATTGACTGGAGCCTAACGCAGCGCGGGCGTAAGGTCGGCTGCCGTGGAGATCGAGATCAAACTGGCATCGGCCGAGGCCTTTGAGCTGATGGCGGTCTGGCGGTATCCGCCGCCGTACGACTTCTACGACGGCGACGTCGATCCGGTACTCAATCCCGAGCGGTTCTACGCGGCGAGAGACGAGGCGGGGGAGCTGATCGGCTTCTACTACTTCGAGCCGAATCCGCCGGATCTCGACTACGGCCTCGGCCTGCGTCCCGACCTGACCGGCAAGGGCCAGGGGCTGGAGTTCTTCCGCGCAGGTCTCGCATTCGCGCGGGGGCGTTACCGGCCGCAGCGTGTCTACCTGCACGTGGCGGCGTTCAACGAGCGGGCGCTTCGGGTCTACGAGCGAGCCGGCTTCTCGGTCGTCTCCTCCCACGTGCGGACGTTCGAGCGGCTCGGCGAGGTGCCGTTCCTCACCATGGTCGACTCGGCCTAGCCGCTAGAAGCGCCGCGTACCCAGAGCTGGTCGAGGAGCGTGCCCCACTGCGGGTTGTACTGGAAGTTTCCGACCCGCTTCGAGAGGAAGACGATCGCCCGCCCGTTGTACGTCGGCACCATCGGAGCCGCAGCGAGAAGGTCGCGCTCGATTTTCTGCCAGAGGAGCGTCGCCCTCGGCGGGTCGAGCACCTGCACCTGCGACGCATGCTCGATCTCCGCGTCGATTCGCCGGTCGCAGAACCCCGAGACATTCTGGTTCGTCTCCGGGTCCATCGTGAAGCCGGCGCAGCTCAGCTGCTGCTGGAAGAACGCGAGCGATGACGGGTAGTCCGCGGACCAGCCGATGTAGCCGGTCTGGACGCGCTTGCCGGGGTCGAGGATTCCCTTGAGGAAGTACGCCTCGAAATCGCCCTCGGCCGTGGTGTGCGCGCTGGCACGGAAGCCCAGCTTGTCGAGGAGCGAGATCATGTAGCGACCCTCGAAGGCGAGCGGCGCCGGCGTCCACACGACGATGCGCGCCCCGGCCCGGCCGGAGGCGCGTACCAGAGCCTTCGCCCGCTCGAGGCGTGAGGTCTCGCTGCCCGCATAGGGGCAGCCACGCTGGTAGCCGGAGTAGCCGGGCGGCAGGATGTTGCAGGTCGTCGCGTACTCCGGCGTGAGCAAGCGCCCGAACGCAGCGCGGTCGAACGCCAGTTGCACTGCCTGCCGGACGCGCACGTCGTCGAACGGCGGAACGCGCGTGTTGAGGAAGAAGTACCAGGTTCCGGGCGAGAGAATCAGCCGGAGTTGGCTCGGGTAGAGCGTCTTGAGCCGTTCCAGCGTCTGCTTCGGGACCGGCGGCGACGCTGTGAAGATCCCGACATCCGCCCGCCCGTCGAGGACACTCTTCGTCAGTTGCGAGTCGGCCTGAGTGGGCTGAGCAGAGTCTGGAGGCCAGGTGATCTCGATCGTGTCCGGGAAGCCCTGCGGCTGGGCGTCCTGCGACCACTCCACAAAGCTCGGGTTCCGCACGAGCCTGATCGTCCGGTTCTTCGCCGAGTAGGACGCGATCCGGTAAGGCCCGGTTCCGACCAAGGTGTGCTGCACGCGTGCAGGCGTTCCGGGCGGCACGGCATCGGCGGACGGCAGTGCGAGCTTCGAGAGAAAGTCGGGGTCGGGAGCGGTCAGGTGAAAGGTGACCGTGCGGGCATCGCGGTTCGTGACGATCCCGGGCAGCCGGCAAGGTCTTCCCGGCGCACAGTGGCCGGCGCCCACGATCGTGGTCGAGAAGTAGTTCCGCGTCGTCGGCGTCGGGTGGCTCGCGGACAGTAGGCGCTCGATCGCGGCCTTGATGTCATCCGGCTCGACGAGGCGTCCGTTCGAATAGCGGATGCCTCTGCGGAGCGTGAACGTGTACGTTCGGCCGCCCTCGGTCGGAACCGGGATCGCGGTAGCCAGATCGGGTACGAGCTGGGCCCCTTCGGGTCCGCCGACTCGCCTGAACCCGACGAGTCCGTCGCTCGTCATGGTGAGGGCGCTCCAGCTCGTCGGGGTGTATGCGAAGGCAGGATCGAGGAAGTCGGGCGCGCCCTGGCCCAGATCGACGCGAAGGGTTCCGCCGCGGTTCGCCGCGCCGTTCGAGCGGACCGAGACGTAGAGGTCCGAGCCGGATGAGGCGAGTCCTTGCGGCGGGTTTGCGAGCGAAACAGTGCCGGTGACTGAGTTGCTCGTCGTATCGATCTTGGAGAGTGTTCCGGCATCCGCGTTCGCCACCCAGACGGCGCTGCCGGCGGCGGCGATTGCCGTGGGCGCGCCTCCCACGGTGACCGTCGCCGTGACGTTATGGCTGGTCGGGTCGATCCTCCAGACGGAGTTGTCCTGCCGGTTCGTTACCCAGATCGAGCCGGCCGCGTGCGTGATCGCGTGCGGGTCGTTGCCGACGGGGATCTTGCTCGAGGTGCCGTCCGCGCTCAGCTCGACCACTCCGCCGTTGGTGGGTGCGACTCCCCAGACATGGCCGAATGCGACTGTCAGAGCCGTCACCCCGACCGCTCCCGGGAGCGTCCGCACGACCCCGCCGTCGACCTTGGCCGGATCGATCTCGGAGACCGTGCCGTCGGCCGAATTCGCAACCCAAACCTTGCTCGCGCCGTACGCGACAGCGGTCGGCCCGTTCCCGACGTTGATCTTCTCCGTGACCGTGTTCGTATTCGGATCGATGCGCGAAACCGTGCCGTCCGCGGAGTTCGCGACCCAGACAGCGTCGGGACTCACGGCTACGCCGGACGGTGAGCCGCCTACCTGAATCGTCTGGGACACCGTCCTGCTCGAGGGATCGAGCCGGGCGACGGAGTTGCTGTCCGTGTTTGCGACCCAGACCGCACCATCGCCGGCCGCGACCCCGTTGGGTGCCGCGCCGACGCCGATCGCACCCGAGATGCGGCCGTGCTTCGTATCGATGACGCCGACCTGGTTCGGCTCCACCGTGTGCGCGGCGCTCGCACCGCCTCCGCGAGAGAGGAGAACGCCCAGCGTCGCGGCGACCACGACCGCGGCGACGACTGCTCCGCCGACGAGCCGCCTTCGCGAGCCCGTGGATGTCTTGAGTCCGATCGCGGCCAGACCGGGCGCGTTCACCTCGAACAGGCGCTCGGGCTCGTCGATGTCCTTCAGATGCACCGCACCGAGGTCGCGCAAGGTGACGTCGGGCAGCGGATCATCCCGGAGCAATGAGCGCGTGGTCTCGGAGACGAGAACCTGGCCCCCTAAGGCGGCGGCTCCGATCCGGGCAGCCCGGTGCACGCCGAGGCCGACGTACCGGTTCCCGTCCTCGGCCGGCTCGCCTGTGTGGATCCCCATTCGGACCCGCAGCTCCGAACCGTCGGGCCACTCGTACTCGGCGAGCGCACGTTGTCCGTCGATGGCCGCCGCGACGGCGTTCTTGGCGCGCCGGAAGGCGACGAAGAACGAGTCGCCCTGCGTGTCGATCTCGTGTCCACCGTGCGCCTCGAAGGCCTCGCGCAGCAGTCGTTGGTGCTCCGCGAGTGCCTGCGCATAGAGCGCGCCGAGCCGTTGCAGCAGGCGCGTCGATCCCTCGATGTCCGAGAACAGGAACGTGACAGTGCCGGTGGGCCGCTCCCCTGCCGCCGCCATTCGCGAGGTCTACTACTTCGTGCGGCTTGCGTCTAGCGAAGGAGCCGCGAAAGCCGCCGGTCCTTGAGGACTCGGCCGCCGGTCTGGCAGGTCGGGCAGTAGAAGATCGTGTGCTCCTCGAAGTCGACCTGCGCGAGCGGCGTGCCGCAGACGTGACACGGCTCGCCGAGCCGCCGGTGGACGCGGTACGTCTGTTCGTCCGAGGCTCCGCGCTCGCGGAGCTCGAGACCGCGCTCGAGCTCTGAGTCGATTGCGGCTGCGAGTCGCGCGATCTCCTCGTCGTCGAGGTCGCTCGAGAGCGCGTACGGCGAGAGCTTCGCCGTGTGCAGGATCTCGTTCGCCCACGCGCGGCCGATGCCCGCGATGAGATGCTGGTTGCGGAGGAGCGCGTGGAGGCGCCGCGACTCGCCGTGGACGATCTCGCCGAGCCGCTCCGGCCCGAGGCCGAGCGCCTCCGGGCCGAGGTGTGCGAGCTCTTCTTCCGCGGCTTTCGGGGTGAGGAGCCAGACGCCGGCGCGCTTCTTCTTCCCGGCCTCTGTGAGGAGGAGCTGCGAGCCGCCGGCGAACTCGAGCCGGAAGGCCGGTGACTTCGGCGCCTTCCCTCCCGCGGGGACGAAGCGGAGCCGTCCCGCGGTCATGAGGTGGACGAGCAACACGAGCTCTCCGTCCTCAGTGGGGAAAAGGAGACGTTTCCCGCGCCGCTCGACGCCGCGAAACCGGCGCCCCTCGAGCGCTGCGACGGGCGGGTCGAAAGTCTTGAGTGTGGCGATGTGCGCAGGGCCTGCCTTCGCGACCGGAAACGCCGACACGGGGTCGTCGAGCTGGCGCCGCCAAGCCTCCATCTCGGGGAGTTCCGGCATGCGCCAACGGTACCGCCGGGTGGGCGGACGGCCGGTAGCAGCCACCGTTACGTCTCCGTCACGACTCCTCAACGCTGCGCCGCAGCGCTACCCATGGATCCAGCTCGCGGCGGAAGCAGCCGAGAATCGGACCGTCGTCAATGAATGAGGCTCTCTCGGTAAGGCCCAGAGTTCCGCCGAGGCTGCTCCATCTCCACGAGCTGGCCCGGGAACAAAGCCCTGCGTCAACAGGGTTGTTCATCGCATACGCATACGCGACGAGGAGCTCTTGGCGCCCCCTGATCCTTCGCGAGCCGTAGCGGCTCGACTGGACGTGTCCGCGCAACCCGTGCCTGCGATTGAACGTGCATGAGTAGCCATGGTTGAGCGCATGCATGGCTGCAGGAAGGACTCCGTCGCTGACCTCGACGAGCAGGTGGTAGTGCGTGCGCATCAGGCAAAAGCCCATGCACCGCCATTCCCTTTCCGCGGTAACGCGGGCGAGCCGGCGGAGAAAATCGAGGCGGTCGAGGTCGTCGCGGTAGTAGGCACGTGCTTCCCAGACGCAATGCGTCCAGATGTGGAACATGCCTGCCGAGACATCCCGCGGCCGGTGTGCCATGGCCAGAACGGTGCCGTGTCGACGCTGACGACAGGGTTGCGAGTTCGTGAAGCTTCCGTCACGGTGGCAGCTACCGGCCGTAGGCTCCGGGCGTGGCGGAGCCGATCGTGGTCGAGGTGCGCCGGAACGGAGTTGTCGAGGCCGGGCACCGGGTTCACGCCGTCGCGGTTCGGGAAGGCGAGATCGTCGCGGCCGCAGGTGACCCGGTGCAGGCGTGCTTCATGCGGTCGTCGTCGAAGCCGCTCCAGGCGCTTCCGCTCGTGCGCTCGCGGGACGATCTGCCGGACGACGAGCTCGCAGTCGCGTGCGCCTCCCATCGCGACACGCCCGAGCAGATCGCGGCGGTGCGTGCGCTCCTCGCGCGCGCCGAGGCGACGGAGGACGATCTCGAGCTCGGGCCGCAGGAGGGGCGCCCGCCGGAGCTGATCCACAACAACTGCTCCGGCAACCACGCCGGAATGCTTGCCCTCTGCCGCGCCCACGGGTGGCGCACGGAGGGCTACCGCCTCCCCGACCACCCCGTCCAGCAGACATGCCTCGACGCGCACGCCGAGGCGGCGGAGCTCGAGCCCGGCGAGATCCGGACCGGCGTCGACGGCTGCGGCATCGTCACGTTCGAGCTCACGCTCGAGCGGATGGCGCATGCCTTCTCGCGACTCGCGTCGCTGCAGGGCGGCGATCGCGTGGCGTCAGCGATGCGTGCGCGGCCGGACCTCGTCGGCGGTCCGGACGGCGCCGACTACTTCCTCATGCGCGAGGCGCCCGGCTGGCTCGCGAAGGGCGGCGCCGAAGGTCTCCTCTGCGCTGCGGGCCCGGACGGAACCGGGATCGCGATCAAGACGGAGGACGGCTCGAGCCGGGCTCACGCGCCGGCGCTCGCGGCTTTGCTCGCTCGCCTTGGGATCGATCTGCCCGACTTCGCCGCCCGGCCGATCCTCAACACCCGTGGTGACCGTGTCGGCGAGATCGCCACGGCGGGTAGTGGCTCAATCTGAATCATCGCAAGAGTGCTATGGGGAAACGGTCGCGTAGGATCGGATCGTGGATGTGGCTGAACCGAAGGGCTTCCTAACCGAGGAAGAGATAGCCCTGCTGAAGATGTTCCGGCCGTTCTGGGAAGGACTGAACGCTCTGCCACAGCTGCATCCGGCCGATCTACAGGAGGCTGCTTTCCATATTCACGCGCTCGGACGGATCATCGGGATGCGCGCCGCGCATCGCGCCCACCCGGACGTGGTTCCCAACCGCTCGGGGACGCCGATCTAACCGGGCCGGGCGGCTAGCCGAAGGCCGGACGCGACAGGTCAGCTCGATTCACGGGCGCTCTTCGTATATCCCGTGAGATCAATCGGCCCATCGGTGGGCCAATCGCCAATCAGCAGATCGCGAACCTTCGCCGTCCTGTACTTCTGCCAGGCGCTCGCAAGCGCCTTCCCATCGGCCGTCGCGGCATAGATCAGCGCAGCCACCATCACCTGACGGTCAGGGCGGATGCCGTCGGCATCGTCCACAAGATCACACAGCTGCTCTACGCGAGCGATCACGGGAGGCGGAACGTTGCCGATCTTGAACGCCTTCAGCCGGCTCACTCGCGCATCGGCATCTGGTTTCCACGAGTCTTGCTGTGTGTCGTCCGCCACTCGATCTAATCTCCTGCATGTACTTGGCAAGTACCCAGCGTGTACACGGCAGGTACACGCTAAGGAGCAAGGAGTCTAGAACCGAAGAGAAGAAAAACGAAGCGCCTCCCCCGTCAAGAGTTCGGCGCTTCGCCTGGTGCTCGGCCAATCACCGTTTGGGAAACGGGACCGGAAGGCCGTGCCATGGCACGGCAACTGAGTAGTAGCGAAGCCATCGGCTAGACATTGAACGGCATACCCGGAGATACTCTTTAGGGGATGTCTGAGAAGCGTCCACGCGACCCGAACGAGCTGGCCAAGAGGCTCGTCGACGAGGCGACAGGCAGCGAGCCGAAGTACGACCCGGGCGAGGGGAAGGATCCTACGGCGGTTGCTCTCGGACGCAAGGGTGGCTTGAAAGGCGGCAAGGCGCGGGCCGCCAAGCTCACGGCAGAGCAGCGGGCTGCGTCCGCTAAGCGGGCAGCTGCAGCTCGTTGGGCGGCTCGTAGGTCCGAAGAATGAACGGGCCGAGCAACGGCACCGCGAACGAGTATTTCCCGAAGCGGTTCTTGTAGATCAGCCCGTGCTCGGCCAGGCTGACCAGCATCTGGCTGGCGTGACTCGGTGAGAACGCTTTCGGTAAGAGCTTCTTTGCTTGTGCAACCAGCTCTTGGATCGTGAACTCGTCATCGCCATGCCCGAGCGTGGCGACTACCCACAGGAGTTGCCTCTGCCGGTCGGTGACCCGAGACCACCGACCGGCGAAGAAGTCCGTATCGAGCTTGCGCCGAATGGATTCGATTGGGACGCCGGGCGTCTCGTTGTTCGAGAGTTGCTGAATGAACACGTCGTAGATCTCGCGGCACATGAACTGGATGAAGTAGGGATAGCCGGCCGATTCGGTGGTGATGAGATCGACGGATTCGACGTTGAAGCGAACGGGACATTCGGCAACCTCGATGGGCTTGAGGATCGCTTCGTGACTCTCCGTCTCGCTGAGCCGACCAAGGGTGACGACGCGGAACATGCGCTCTGCGTAGGTGCGCGCGTCGACGAGCTTGGGAAAGAGCGTCGGGAGGCCCGTCAAGACAAGCATGAACGGGATGCCCTTCTTCTGGATGGACTGGAATACGTCGAGGAGGACGGAGAGGGGATACTGATCGCGGGAGGCATTGTCCGAGAGGTTCTGGGCTTCGTCGTAGGCGAACACCACCCGGTTATTGGGTTGCGCCTGCAGGTGGTGCCACGCGAACTCGAGAACGGCCTTGAGCTTGTCCACGACGAGCCCGGGCGTGGATGTGTAGATCGAGACGAGTACCTCGTAGGAGAGTGGGACGCGGGACGCGCCTTGACCGCTTGTGAAGCCGACCTGTCGAGTTTTGGAATCGACGGTTAGCGTCGCCGTGATCAGCGAGAGATCGGCCATGAGACGAACGGCGAGGGTGTCCTCACTAACGCTCGCGGTCTCGGATAGGTCAGTACCGGCCCATAACCAACCGGAGGCCATGGCGCGCGGCTTGAAGGTCTCCAGAAGGACCGTCTTGCCAACACCGCGCAGGCCGGTCAAGACCATGTTTTCGAGGATGGTGTCTTGCGCCAAGAGCCGATCGAATTCGGCGTACTCGGCTTCTCTGCCAGCAAGGTGCGGCGGCATATGCCCCGCGCCAGGGCGATACGGGTTTTCGAAGGTGACGACTGGACTCACAATGAGTTAGCCTCCTCTATAAATTCAGTTGACAGTATGAATTTAGCATGTATACTCACACATAGTCAAACTGAATTTTTGCGAGAGCGGCTAGATGAATCGTCTATTACCCGAGAAGCGCGCGCAGGTCGTTCGCTGCCTCGTCGAGGGCAACAGCATCCGCGCCACCGTTCGAATCACGGGCGTAGCACGGAACACCGTCATGAAGCTCCTGGTCGATCTCGGAACCGCGTGCAGCGCCCAGATGGATCGAGCAATGCGCGACCTGCGATGCGAAACCGTGCAGGTCGATGAGATCTGGACCTTCGTCGGCGCGAAGCAACGCAACGTCACGCCTGACAGGGAAGCCGACGGTTGGGGGGACGTGTGGACGTGGGTCGCCATCGACGCTGACACGAAGCTCGTCCCGTCCTACCGCGTTGGCGCGCGCGATCTGCAAGAGGCGACCGCGTTCATTCACGATCTGTCGCGTCGGCTCGCTGGTCGCGTGCAACTGACGAGCGACGGCCTCCCGTTCTACGTCAAGTCGGTAAGGGACGCCTTCAAGGGCGAGGTCGACTACGCGCAGCTCGTCAAGGTCTACGGCGACCCGCCGAGGGACGAGCGCCGTCGTTACTCACCGGCCAAGTGCATCGAGGCCGTCGCGTCGCCCGTCTACGGCTCGCCTGATCCGGCGAAGATCAACACCAGCTTCGTCGAGCGCCAGAACCTGACGATGCGTATGTCGATGCGCCGGTTCACCAGGCTGACCAACGCCTTCTCTAAGAAGGTCGAGAACCACGTCGCTGCTGTGTCGCTGCATTTCGCTCACTACAACTATTGCCGGCCGCATCAGTCGCTTGGCGGCAAGACCCCGGCTATGGCCGCAGGCTTGGAGGATCACGTGTGGACGGTCGACGAGCTGATCGCGCTGCTCGAAGCTGCGGAGGCCGTTCCGATCAGGCGCGGCGCGTATCGCAAGACGCGCGAGCGGAAGGCAGAGCTACGGGGTGAGATTTCAAACTGAGCCACTACCGCCACGGCGCGTTGACAACTTCTTTACGAATCCGAAAAGCGTGACTAGTATCCGCCTCGCGCTTGAGGGAGGGACCGGGGCTACCGGCGGGGAGCCGGTCGCGGTCGGTTGTAGCAGTGCCGTCGTGCAACCACTAGGCCGGGAGGTTCGGGACGTGCTCACCGTTGACATCGCGCTTCCTGACGTCGAGGAGCTCCACAAGCTCGTCGCCGAAGGGAAGGAGAAGGGCTTTCTTTCCTACGACGAGATCGTCAACGGAATCGAGGATGTCGAGCTAACGAAAGAGCAGGTCGAGGACTTCTACACCTACCTCGTCGAGCACGGGGTCGACCTCGTCGAGGGCGAGCAGCACAAGGCTCCGCCGCACGAGCAGCAGCCGCCCGAGGACGAGAAGGCCGTCGCCGCGCCCAAGCTCGACCTGACGGTCGAACCGTCGCTCGACTCGCTTCGTCTCTACCTCCGGGAGATCGGCAAGGTGCCGCTTCTCACAGCGGACCAGGAGGTGACGCTCGCGAAGCGCATCGAGCGCGGCGACATGAGTGCGAAAACGGCGATGATCGAGGCGAACCTCCGCCTCGTCGTCTCGATCGCCAAGGGCTATCTAGGGCGGGGGCTCTCCTTCCTCGACCTCATCCAGGAGGGGTCGCTCGGCCTGATCCGCGCGGTGGAGAAGTTCGACTACCGCAAGGGCTACAAGTTCTCGACCTACGCGACGTGGTGGATCCGCCAGGCCGTCACGCGGGCGATCGCCGACAAGGCACGCACGATCCGGATCCCGGTCCACATGGTCGAGAAGCTGAACAAGGTCGTCCACATCGAGCGCCAGCTCGTGCAGCGCCTCGGCCGCGAGCCCAGCCCCGAGGAGATCGCGGAGGAGCTCGAGATGACGACCGAGGAGGTGCGCGAGATCTTGCGCATGTCCCAGCTGCCGGTCTCGCTCGAGAAGCCGATCGGCGAGGAGGAGGACTCCTCACTCGGCGACTTCGTCGAGGACGAGGCGGCGGAGTCGCCGTTCGACACGGCCCAGCTCTCGCTCCGGCGCGAGGACGTCGAGCTTGCACTCAACGCCCTCCCGCGGCGCGAGCGGGAGGTGATCGAGCTCCGCTACGGGCTGCTCGGCGGCGAGCCGCGCACGCTCGAGGAGGTTGGCCGCGCCTTCGGCGTGACGCGTGAGCGCATCCGCCAGATCGAAAACAACACGCTGAAGAAGCTCGAGCACCTGCCAGAGGCGCAGGCGCTCCGCGACGCGGTCTCCTAGGGCTCGCTCGTCGGCTGGGTCACCCGCTGGAGCGGGACGAAGAGCCTGCAGTGCGGGCACTTGAAGCCGAGATAGCGGGCAGCGCGCCCGCCTTCGATTGGCTCCGCGGCAAAGCTCTTGCGGCAATGCGGGCACTCGACGTCGAAGCTGCGTTCCTCGGTGACCCCACTCACGTACGGCGATGTACCCGCTGCGCCGATCGTCACACCGTCCGACGACGCTCGTAGCGTTCCGCCCGTGGACGAGGACGTTCTTCGTCGCAGCGTCGCCGAGTACGTCGGCACGTTCACCCTGATCTTCATCGGCGGCGGCGCGGGCATCATCAGCGGGCAGGACGTCGTTGCGGTCGCGCTCGCCAACGGCCTCGCGATCGGGATCATGGTCTCGAATCTCGGCCACATCTCGGGCGGTCACTTCAACCCGTCGATCACGCTCGGCTTCGTCGTCACGCGCCGGATCAGGCCGCTGCTGGCGGTCGCCTACTGGGTTTCGCAGCTGCTCGGAGCGATCTCGGCCGCGTTCCTCCTCCGTTTCCTCTTCAACGAGGCCTCCGTCAAGTTCGGCGCCGCTCCCGCGCCGCACATCACCGACGGGCGAGCGTTCGTGCTCGAAGCGATCCTGACCGCGTTCCTCGTCTGGGCCGTCTGGGCGACGGCGGTCGACGAGCGCGGCGCGTTCAAGTCGATCGCAGGCCTCGCGATCGGCCTGACGATCACGATGGACGTCTTCGTCGGCGGGCGGGTGACGGGCGCAGCGATGAACCCGGCGCGTGCCTTCGGCCCAGAGGTCGCCGGCAACGTCTGGTCGGGCTGGTGGATCTACTGGGTCGGCCCGATCGCCGGTGCGCTGCTTGCGGCGCTCCTCTACGAGTACCTCTATCTCAGCCCCGTCCGGCCGAGGGTCGTCGGCTCGCGTGGCTCGGGCGTCGAGGAGCCACGCCCGGGCGATACCGCCTCCTCCTAGGCCAGGAACTCGACGTACGACTCGGCCGGCTCGCGCTCGCGTGGCGCGGGCTCGCGGGCAGCAGGGCCGAAATGGAGGAGGCCGAGGAAGCGCTCGCCCGGAGGAAGCCCGACGGCCTCGCGTCCAGGTCTTGTCCGTAGCACCGTCGGAGTGCGCCAGTACGTCGCGAACCCGTGCTCGGTGGCCGCGAGCAGGACGAGCATGATCGCGGCAGCCGTGGCGCACACGTCCTCCTCGTCCATCACGAGATCGCCGGTCAGGAGCGCGGAGGCGATGACGAGCGTTGGCGCCCGATCGAGCTTCCGCGCCTCTTTCTCCCCGGCGACGCGTTTCAGCTCGGCGAGCGTCTCCGGGCCGAGGACCCGGAAGCACCATGGCTGGTTGAGGTGATGCGTCGGCGCAAGCCGCGCGACCGCGAGCAGCTCGAGCACCGTCTCGCGCGACAGCGGCTCCGGCCCGAACGCCTTGTGCGTTCGCCGCACTGCGGCGAGCTCGTCCAGCTTCACGCGAGCAGGGCGGTGATGCTCACGTCCGCGCCCGCGTGCTCGAGCAGCTGCGAGAACGGACAACCGGCGTGCGCCTTGGCGACTGCGTCCTGGAACGCGTCGTCGTCGACTCCGTCTGCCCTGACGACGATCGCGACTCGCGAGCCCACGATCTGATGGCCCTGTCCCTCGACCTCGTCCATCACGATCGTGCAGTCCAGGTCGATCCGCTCCGGCGGCGTCCCGGCGGCTGTGAGCTCGCCGGCGACGGACATCGTCAGGCAGCCGCCGTGCGCCGCGGCGAGAAGCTCCTCGGGGCTCGTCTTGCCCCCGGGATCGCCCACCCGCGAGGGGAGAGAGAACGGCAGGCGCGCGAAGGCGCCGCTGTCGGCGTCGAGCGTGCCCGCGCCGCGGGCGAGGTTGCCGTCCCAGCCCACATGGGTAGTGCGCTCGATGTGCGGCATCAGCTGGCCGCGACGACGGCAGGGGTGCCGTCCGGGTAGTAGGCCTCGGCGGGGGAGCCGGCCGGCCGGAAGACGCCAAGCACGCGCATTTCACCCGGGCCGACGTTCTCGAGGCAGTGGATGAGCCGTGCCGGCAGGTGCACGCACGAGCCGGCTCGAAGGGGGACGCTTTCCCCGTCGACGTGGAAAGCGCCCTCGCCGGCGAGGACGTAGACCACCTCGTCATAGCGGTGGTAGTGGTCGGGCGCGCGACCGACAGGGATGTAGCCGACGAACTGCGTCACCGACGCGCAACCGTTCTCCGGCTGGGAGAGCAGCGTGAACTCGCGTCCCGCCGTCGCGGGCCCGCGAGCCCCGCTCTCGATCACGGCGTGGCTCGCCGTCGTCGGCAGTGGCTCCTCCACGAGCACCGAGAGAAGTAGCAATCCCTGGGCGGATTCGACGCGCCACGGCGTGCCGCGCGCGACGAACATGCCGGTCCCGGGTTCGAGGGTCTGCGCCTCCCCGCCGACTCTCGCGACGGCGGTCCCTTCGAGGACGTAGAGCACCTCGTCGCGCTCTGCGTCGCGGCGTTCTTCAGCTCCGCCATCGAAGCGAAGCAGCCGCTGTTCGAACTCGGGAACGGTGAGGAGGGGGGTGACCGGCCCTTCCGTGTCGGCGGCCTGGATGCAGTACTGCATCGGGCGAGCCTACAGTGCTGCTCCTCTTTCGCTAAGCGGCATCGCGGAGTAGAGTCGCGGCCAACTCTCTTGCGCTGCGACGCAAACCTCGGCCGGAGGCTTTGCGTCTTACAAATGAGAACGTCCCAAAAGGAGGGCATGGATGTTGAAGAAGGTTGGAGCCATCGCGGCCATTGCGGCGACCGTTGCCGTGGTCGTCGCCGCGA
>DATFHC010000100.1:0-3255 GCA_035248765.1 Gaiellaceae bacterium | reverse complement strand
GATCGCACCAATTCAGCTGCAAGTGGTCGGCGCCGCGTTGCGGTCGATCGCGGAGGAGATGGGCGCGGTCCTGATCCGCTCCTCCTTCTCCGCGAACATCAAGGAGCGGCGCGACTGCTCGACCGCGCTGTTCGACGAGCGCGGCCGAATGATCGCGCAGGCGGAGCACATCCCGGTCCACCTCGGCGCGATGCCAGACGCGGTCGCGGCCGTCATGCAGCTCGGCCTCGAGCCGGGGGAGGTCGCGATCCTCAACGACCCGTACACGGGCGGCACTCATCTCCCCGACGTGACTCTCGTCTCGCGCACCGCGCTCGGCTTCGCGGTCTCGCGCGCACACCACGCCGACGTCGGCGGGATCGAGCCGGCGAGTCTTCCGGCGTTCTCGCGCACGCTCGAGGAGGAAGGCGTGATCCTGCCACCGCAGCTCCTCACCGACTCCGTGCTCGAGCAGTTCGTCGAAGCGACTCGGCAGCCCGAGGAGCGGCGCGGCGACCTCCGCGCCCAGCGCGCCGCGCATCGCCTCGCCGAGCGGAGGCTCGAGGAGCTGTGCGAGCGTCGTGGCCGAGATCGCGTCGCCGCTGCGATGGAAGAGCTCTACGCCTACTCGGAGCGGATGGTGCGCGCGGCGCTGGCCGAGCTCCCCGACGGTCGCGGCGAAGCCGAGGACGTGGTCGAGGCGGTCGACGGCGATCTACCGATCCGCTGCGCCGTCGAGATCGCCGGCGACGAGATTCGGATCGACTTCACGGGTACGGCGCCGCAGTACGACGGGAACCTCAATTGTCCGCTCGCGGTGACGAAGTCGGCCTGCTACTTCGTCGTCCGCTGCCTCACCGAGCCGGATCTGCGCGCCTCGGGCGGCGCTTTCGCCCCCGTCGCCGTGAGCGCGCCGGAGGGCTGCCTCGTCAACGCCCGCCGGCCGGCCGCGGTCGTCGCCGGCAACACCGAGACCTCTTCCCGCATCGTCGACGTTGTCTTCGCTGCGCTCGGCGAGCTCGTGCCGGTGCCGGCGGCGGGCGAGGGGACGATGAACAACCTCGCGTTCGGAAACGACCGGTTCACGTACTACGAAACGGTCGGTGGCGGCCAGGGTGCATGCCCGGACGCAGACGGGCCGAGCGCCGTTCACGTCGCTATGTCGAACACGTTCGCCACTCCGGCTGAGGCGATTGAGCTCGAGTATCCGTTGCGCGTCGAGCGCTGGGAGCTGCGGCGGGGTTCGGGCGGCGACGGCACCCGGCGAGGCGGCGACGGCGTCGTGCGCGAGCTGCGCGTGCTCGAGGACTGCCGGCTCTCGGTGCTCGCCGAGCGACGTCGTCACGCGCCCCCGGGCCGCGAAGGCGGGCAGCACGGCGCGTTCGGCAGAACCCTCGTGAACGGCGAGGAACAGCCGCCGAAGCTGACGCGCCGGCTGCGTACTGGTGATGTTGTCCGCGTGGAGACGCCCGGCGGCGGCGGGCACGGGAGGGCGGAGTAGGCTCCGGAATATGGAGCGCTTGGTCAAGGTCGCGTGTGTGCAGGTCGAACCCGTCGTCCTCGACCGGGAAGCAACACTCGACAAGCTTGAGGCTGTCGCCGCGGAGGCCGCGCGGGAGGGTGCCGAGCTCGTCGTCTTTCCCGAGACGTTCGTTCCCGTCTACCCGTCGTCGCTCTGGGCAAAGGCGTTCGCGGGCTGGGACGCCTCGGCCGCTAAGGAGACCTTCGCGAGGCTGGCGCAGCAGTCCGTAGTCGTCGGCTCTCCCGCCGAGCGCCGGATCGGCGCGGCTGCGCAGGAGCTCGGCATCTGGATCGTGACCGGCGTCAACGAGGTCGACTCCGAACGTCCCGGGACGATCTACAACTCACTCCTCTACCACTCGCCGGTCGGCGAGCTCGCGCTCCATCACCGCAAGCTCGTGCCGACGAATCACGAGCGGCTCATCTGGGGCCAGGGCGACGGCCGTGGCCTCGAGGCGGTCGAAACCGGCTTCGGCCGCATCGGCGGCCTGATCTGCTGGGAGAACTACATGCCGCTCGCGCGAGTCGCGCTCTACGAGTCCGGCGTCGAGATCTACATCGCCTCGACCGCAGACGACGGCGACGCGTGGCAGCAGACGCTCGTCCACATCGCGCGCGAGAGCCGCGCTTACGTCGTCGCGCCGGCGCACTTCCAGCGGGAGTCCGCCTACCCCGCCGACTTCCCCCTCGGGGCCGAGATCGAGGGAGCGGGAACGATCGGCCGCGGCGGCAGCGCGATCCTCGCGCCGGACGGCTCGTATCTCGCCGGGCCGCTGTACGACGAGGAGGGGATTCTCTACGCGGAGCTCGATCCGGCGCGCCTGCTCGCCGAACGCCAGCGCTTCGACCCGGTCGGCCACTACAGCCGCCCGGACGTGCTCAAGCTCACCGTTCGCGCGGACGATGCTGCGACGACCGGAGCAGCGCAAACAGCTTCATAGAGCGCTGGACGCGGCTGCGGGTCATTTAACGCCGCCGGGAGGCGCCCGACCGACCGGCCGCGGAAGGTGGATCCCTCACGCGGGGGAGCGACCGGGGCTGGAAGAAGTCGATCTCTCGTCACGAAGGACAACGCCGCCGTCGCCGAGCCAGGGTCGCTCCCGATGCGAGAACGAAGGAGCCGCCGCCCATGCTCTGGAACCGCCGCGTGTCACCGACCGCCGAGGCTGTCAGCAGCATCCGGCACCGCACCTCCCTTCGTACTACGGCGGCCCTCGTCACGTCGCTCCTGCTCCTAACCGGCTCTTTGGCCGTCGCGGGCGGGAGTTGCGGCAAGAAATGCGGCCCCGGCTCCGGGTCGAGCTCGGGTCCAGTCGTGGCGATCTCGACGCCGACCGCCGGCGCAGACGTCGCATCGCCTTTCGAGGTCGCGGGCAGCGCGAGCAGCAGCTCGCGCACGATCTCCTCGGTCGGCGTGAGCGTCGACGGCGGCGCCTGGCATACCGCTTCGGGGACGACAAGCTGGTCGGCTAGCGTCGACGCGACTCAGCTTGCTCCCGGGACTCACATGCTGACGGCGCGCGCGACGGACTCGTCCGGAAAATCGACGTCCGTCTTTGAGAACGTTGTCGTCGCGGACACGACGGCACCGTCGGTGACCTTGGCTACACCGACTGCCGGCGCGACCATCGGCGGCTACGTGATGCTGACCGGCAGTGCCGCGGACGACGTTGCGCTCAGCCGTGTCGACGTCTCCGTCGACTCCGGAGCATGGCAGTCCGCGACCGGCACGACGACCTGGAGTGCGGTCGTCGA
>DATFHC010000099.1:0-36674 GCA_035248765.1 Gaiellaceae bacterium | reverse complement strand
GCGGGCGATCTGCGTGCACACCGAGGCCGTTCCCGCCGCGACGACGCGCGAACGCTGCTCGAGGTCGAGCGGCGCAGCGCCGAACGGCTCCTCGACGTCGAACAGGTCGACCGCGAGGCCGAGCTCGCGGCAGAGGAGCTGCGCCGCGGCGATGTCCACGGAGCGCGCCGGCTTGAGCGAGCACACGGCGTCGACGCGTCCTGCCGCGAGATGGCAGAAAGAGAGGGCGAGCGAACCCATGATCCGGAGCCGGTGCGCGAGATCGGCGACCTTCGGCGCGTCGCGTGCGACGAGTGAGGTTCGGGTCGCTTCGAACGAGAGAATCTCGACCTCGTCCTTCGGCCGCACGGCTCCGAGCGGCTCACCGTTCAGCCACGCGCCCTCTCCCCTCCGCGCCGTCCATTCCTCGCGCGACCCGAAGTCGTGCACGAAGCCGAACGTGACGTCGTCCATCGTCTCGCCCTCCGCGACCGCGATCGAGAGGGAGAAGAAGGGAATGCCGCGCTTCGCGTTGAGCGACCCGTCGATCGGATCGACGACGAGGAGCGGCAGCCCCTTGGCACCTAGCCGGCCGACCTCTTCCGAGACGATCGCGCCCGCTGCCTCCCGCACGCGGGCGAGGATCGCGTCTTCCGCGGCCTGGTCGATCGCCGTCGTGTCGTCGCCGCCGAGGCCCGCCCCGACGACCGGCTCGCGCTCGGCTCGGGTCGGCAGGTGCTCGAGCACCGCGTCGACGTCCGCGACGGCCGCGCGGCAGAGCTCCAGCCAGTCGTCAGTCAAGCGGGAGCATCAGCAGGCCGGAGGTCAGCTTCGGATAGAAGAACGTGCTCTTCTGCGGCATCACGTCGCCGCGGCGCGCGACCTCCCAGACGTCCTCGATGCGTGTCGGGCGCAGGAGAAAGGCCGCCTCCGCGTCGCCGCGATCCACGGCGGCCACAGCCTCTTCGCGACGCGGCGTGTACGTGACTCCGCTGGGCGCGGCGTGTTCGACCACCTCCGGATCGAGGCCCTGGCCGGCGAGCAGCTCGTAGCGGCCCGCGCGATAGAGCACGGGGCCGGGAAGCCCGTTGCCGGGTGGGTCGATCGGCGTTCCGGAAGCCATCCCGGCGTTCTCCGCGATCCTGTGCGTGGGAAAGATCGTCAGCCCTTCCTGCCCGGTCGGGACGATCACGGCGAGCAGCCATGCCGACGCCTCACCGCCGTCCTCCTCGTGGAAGGAGAGCGCCGTCTCGTAGCGGTGATGCCCATCCGCGATCAGTAGCTGCGCCTCGGCGAGCTCCTGCGCGAGCGCGTCGCTGAACTCGGAGTCGAGCCGCCAAAGGCTGTCTCCGCCGCTCTGCAGATCGGGCTCGCCGAGGCCGTCGAGATCGATCCGTGCGTCCCAGAGGAAGAACAGCGGCTCGAGCTGGGTGCGGGTGGCGCGAAGCAGTCGCAACCGACCTTCCTTGGGCCCCGCGTGCGTGCGCTCGTGCGGCAGGATCACCTTGCTTTCGTACGGCTCGAGCCGGAGCGCCGCGACGAAGCCCTCGCGACGCCGCGCGACGCCGTCGGGACCGACGTACTCCTGCACGAGCCACCAGCAAGCCGGCTCGGGATCGCGTACCAAGACTCCTCGCTCCTCCCACCCCGCGAGGCTCGCAGCAGCCTCGTCCTCGGAGTCGGGCAGCGTCAGGTGGACGACGTTGTACTGGCTTCGCCCCCGGAGCTCTTCTCGCTCTTCCGTTCCGATGACGTCGTACGGGGGCGCGACAAGCGACTCGAGAGCTCCCGCTGTCCTCGTGTCGTAACGGAGCGCGCGGAACGGCCGTACGACTGCCACGGCACTGACCGTACCAACCGAGCGGCCTCGCTACCGCCACGTCGGCTCGTGCGCGCGACGACCGGGGAGCCTTCTGTCCATGCGCGTCGGCTCAAGCGCACGACATCCGACACGAGCGCAAGAAGGATCCCGAGCGAGACCACGAACACTCGTCGCAGAACGCGAGCACCCCAGCGCAACCGAAGGCCGACGTTGCGCTTCCGATCCGGCACGAACCTGCGGCGGTGATGATCGACGATGAGCACCTGGTCGGTCGGGACCACAGCGATCACCGCCGACGTCGGCACGCGGCGCACCCGGCGCCGGCCGACCCGGACCTCGAGCAACGAGGGGTCGTACGGATTGTCATCCGCCAGGATCCGCTCAACCGTGCCACGACCGCCACCCGAGAGCGAGAAGCCGACGCAGTTGGCGAGCCAGTAGCGAGTGACGGGGCTCGGGGCAGCGAACCGCCTGCTCTGGCGCAATGCAACCGCCATCCACGGCACGGTCCCCGTTCCCCCGCCATGCGAAACTCTCCCTGTGACAGCTATCGCGGAACTGGAGGAAAACCGCACAGTGGAGGGCGTTTACGCGGTCGCGCGGAAGGAGCGGCTGCGCACGCGCAACGGCTCGTCGTACCTCGCGCTCGAGCTCGTCGACCCGAGCGGACGGATCGGAGCGAGAGTCTGGAACGACGTCGAGCTGCTCGACGGACGGTTCGAGACCGGCGACGCGATCCGCGTGCTCGGCCGAGTCGAGCGATTCCGCAACCAGCTGCAGGTCGAGGTGCGGACACTCGAGCCGGCCGAGGACGTCGACCCGGCGGGACTGACGCCCGGCCTGCGGCGGGACGCAGACGAGCTCGAGGGGTTTCTCGAATTCCTCCTCGCCGAGGTGCACGACGAGGTGCTGCGGAGCGTTGCCTCGCGAGCGCTCGCGGACACGCCGTTGCGCGCATATCCGGCGACGTCCGACGGCCATCACTCCTACGCGGGCGGCCTGCTCGAGCACACGGTCGGCGTCGCGACCCTCTGCCGCGAGCTGATCCAGATCCATCCGCGCCTTCGCGGCGACCTGCTGCTCGCCGCAGCTCTCGTGCACGACATCGGACGGACGCGTGAGCTCGGCCGGCCTCCTGTCTTCGCGCCGACCGAGGAAGGCCGCCTGCTCGGCCACGTCCACCTCGGACTACGTGTCCTCGAAGAGCTCGACGCTCCCGCAGAGCTGCTGCACGCCGTCGCCTGCCACCACGACGCCCGCGCGGCTCGGACTGCCGAAGCGGCCGTCCTCTATCACGCGAACCAGCTCGACGCGGTCGCCGCGACGCGCCCCGTGCCGGATTGATCGGCGTCGTACTCGCGCTCGCCGCGAGCCTCTCATGGGGCGTCGCCGACTTCGGCGGCGGGATCGGCGCGCGTCGCGTGCAGATCGTGTGGGTGCTCGTCGTCTCGCAGCTCGCGGGGTTGGCGCTCGTCGGCGCCATGGCGCTCGTCACGCAACCGCATCCTCCCTCCGGCCGCGAGCTCGCCTGGGGAACCTTCGGCGGCGTCATGGGAGCCGTCGGCCTCGGGTCGTTCTATCGCGCGCTCGCGGTCGGGACGATGGGGATCGTCGGTCCGATCTCCGCGACCGGCGCGATCGTGCCCCTTGCCTACGGGCTCGCCCGCGGCGAACGGCCTTCCGCCCTGCAGGCGTTGGGCATCGTCGTCGCCGTCGTCGGCGTCATTGCAGCGTCGCTCGAGCCGCTTCCCGAAGGTGCGGGCCGAAAGCTCGCAACAGGTGTCCCGCTCGCGCTGCTCGCAGCCGTCGGCTTCGGGTCGTCGATCCTCGGCCTGAACCGCGTCTCCCAGGCCGGAGTGGTCTGGGGAACGCTGACACTTCGGCTCACGGTCGTGCCGATCGTGTGCCTCGCCGCACTGCTCGTCCGCCCCTCCGCAGCGCGGCTGCGCGCAACGCTCCCGATCCTCGTCGCGGCCGGCCTCTTCGACACGGGGGCGAACCTGCTCTACGGAGCGTCGGCGCGACACGGCCTGATCAGCGTCGTCTCGGTACTCGGTTCGCTCTACCCGGTCGTGCTCGTCGTGCTGGCGCGCTTCGTGCTCGCGGAGCGGATCGCCCGCCCTCAACTCGCCGGCGTCGCCGTCGCGCTCGCCGGCGTCGCGCTCATCTCGGCAGGCTAGAGACCTTCTGCTCGATCACCGACCGCAGCTCCCGAACCTCCTCGAGGCAGAGCCCGGCTGGGTCGGCGAGTTCCCACTCGTCGGTGTCGACGACGACGTCCGCGTCCGTCGGCGCACCGACACGTGGTGGGAACGGAACGTCGAGCTCCTCGATCGCCTCCGCGACCGCTTGCCTGGGAGCCTCTCCCGCGAATGCCCCGCCGTTGACGGCCGCAGCAAGCGCACCGTGTGCGCCCACGAAGACGACACGCGTCATCCGCCGAGCGTATTCCGCAACTCGCTCACCGCGTCGGGCACGAGGCGGTAGTAGGCCCACGTTCCCCGGCGGCTCGACTCGACGAGCCCCGCGTCGCGGAGCACCTTGAGGTGGTGGGAGATGGTCGGCTGGGAAAGATCGAACGCCGCGTTGAGGTCACACACGCAGCACTCCTCGGTCGCTGCGAGGCGATTCACGATCGCAACTCGCGTCGGATCGGAGAGCGCACGAAAGCGCGCGGCGAGCGTCTCACTGGCGACCGGATCGAGTGGCTCGACGCCGGGGCCACAACAGAGGATGGGCAATGTCTTCATCGATCTGAGTCAATATAATACATCGACGTCAATCGATGAAAGGAGGCGTGCGATGAGCGGCAAGTGCTGCGACGGCTGTTGCGGCGGCACGGGTTGCTGCTAGCAGCACATGCCGGCGGGGCGTACGACCCGCCGGCTCCTTCGCGCTACTACACGTTGAAGCGAACGTTGAGGACGTCGCCGTCCTCGACGGCGTACGTCTTCCCTTCGAGCCGCTGCTTGCCGGCTCGCGCGGCCTCGGCGTGGCCACGGGCCGCGACGAGATCGTCCCAGCGCACGACCTCGCAGCGGATGAAGCCGCGCGCGATGTCGGAGTGGATCGTCTCGGCTGCGTCGATAGCGGTCTCGCCGCGTCCGAGCGTCCAGGCCCGCGTCTCCTTCTCGCCCGCCGTGAAGAAGGTGATCAGGTCGAGCGTCTCGACCAGGCGGCGCACGACCTCGCCGAGCGCGGACTCGCCGCCGCCGCGAAACTCCACTGCCTCCGCGGGAGAGAGCTCCGCGAGCTCTGCCTCGAGCTGAAGATCGATTCCCTCCGCTCCGTTGACCAGCTCCAGTAGCGGCTTCGTCGTCAGCGGATCGAGCTCGGGCGGCAGCTCGCCCTCCCACTCGGCCAGCGTCCGGCCCGCGTCGAGGTGCGCCAGGAGACGTTCGAGATCGGCGGCTTCCGCCTTCAGGCGCGCGTCTCCTGACTTCGCCTGCTTCGCGACCCGCTCGAGCCGGCGCTCTACGTGGTCGCGATCCGCGACGAGGAGCTCGAGCTTCAACGTCTCGAGATCGTCGGCGGGAACACGCGTGCCCGAGAAGCCGTCGAGAACGACGAGGAGCGCATCGACCTGCCGGAGATTCCCGAGCAGCTGCGGCCCCGTCCCCGGTACGTCTACGACGCGGACGGCAGCAGGCGTGACCTTCCGGGCGCCGACAGTCTCGGCGAGCTGGTCGAGCCGAGGGTCCGGGATCTGCGCCATCCCGACGTGCTCCTTGCCCGAACCGTGCGTCTCGGCGCGTGTGAGCGCGCGGAAGAGCGTCGTCTTCCCCGAGCTCGGCAGCCCGACGATCCCCACCTCCAGCGCCACGCGCGGAGGCTAGCCGGGCTGCTGCGTTTCCTGGCGGGCGATCTGCTTCTGGAGGGAGACGAGCGCGCGGTGCTGCAGCGACTTGATCGCGCCTTCGGTCTTGTCGAGGATCGCCGCCACCTCGGCGTTAGGCAGGTTGAAGACGAACTTCAGCGTCAGCACCTGCTGCTGCTCGGGCGAGAGACGCTCGATGAGCTTCAACATCGACTCGCGACCGATCGTCTGCATCGCCGTGAGCTCCGCAGACGGCTCCGCGTCGCCCACCGGCTCGGGAACCTCCTCCTCCGGCTGCCACCGGCGGCGCGCACGGAAGTGATCCATGGCGAGGTTGTGGGCGATCCTGAACAGCCAGGCCGAGAACGGCGCCGACTGCCACTTGAAGCTGCCGATCTTCTCCAGCATCTTCAGGAACGTCTGCGTCGTGAGGTCCTCGGCGTCGTGCCGGTTTCCGACGCTGACGTGGAGGTAGCTGTAGATCCGGTCGAAGTGGATCAGGTACAGCTCCTCGAGCGCGTCGCGATCGCCTTGCTGGCCGCGCGCGACGAGCTCGCGCACGTGCTCGGTCGACTCGCGCGCAGGCGGTCGTTCAGTGGGAGACGTCATCCCCCCTTCGTTTCCCCGCGACCCCATCGGAGCTAACGCACCAGGCCCTCGCGCTCCGCTAACCCGAGGAGAAACCGACTCGGCCTGCGCGAACGATCCGCTTGTAGTACGCCACGTTCGCGACGACGACGTGCAGCGGCCCGTCCTCCGTCTCGAGCACCACGACCGGTTTCCCCGCTCCGGTCGAGCCGAGCGCCGATTCGAGCTCGTCGGCCGACCGCGCCTCGACGAAGCTGCCGACGATCTGGCCGCCGGCGAAACCGAGCTCGATCCGTACACGGTCGTCAGGCACTGGCGCACACCACCTCGGACAGGACTCCGTGCACGGAGTCGGGATGGACGAAGGCGACCTCGAGGCCGAACATGCCACGCCGGGGTGCGTCGTCGATCAGCTCGGCACCGGCCTCGGACAGGTGAGCGAGCGCCGCGCCGATGTCGGTGACCTCATACGCGACGTGATGCATCCCGGGGCCACGCTTCGCAAGGAAACGACCCACCGGCGTGTCCTCGTCGAGCGCACCGAGCAGCTCGAGTCGGCTCTCTCCCACACGGATGGAAGCAGCCTCGACTCCCTGCTCCTCGACGCGGGAGCGGTGCTCGAGCCGGGCGCCGAAGAGGCGCTCGTACGTGTCTAAAGCACCGTCGAGATCCTCGACCGCAAGACCGACGTGGTGCACCGAGCGGGGCGTCTCCACCGTCCGATCGTATGTGAAAGACTCGAAACGGATGCGTTCTTCCGCCCCAGCTCTCGTCCTCGCGGGGCTCCTCCTCGCGGGCTGTGGCAGTCACGGCTCCTCGGCAAACTCGAACGGAGAGGCGTCCAAATCCGCCGACAAGGTGCTGGCCGATGCGAAGGCCGCGGTGGACACCGCTAGCTCGGCCCGCGTCTCCGGGAACATCCTTTCGGGCGGGACGCCGATCAAGCTCGACCTCTCGATGGCGAACGGCCAAGCCAAGGGCTCGATGTCGACGAGCGGCCTCTCGTTCAATCTCATCCGTATCGGCAACACGGCCTACATCCAGGGCAGCGACGACTTCTACAAGCACTTCGCGGGAGCGGCCATCGCGCAGCTTCTGCACGGCAAGTGGCTCAAGGCCTCGATCACGAGCGGTCGGTTCGCCTCGTTCGAGCCGCTCACGAACGTCCGCCTCCTCTTCGACAAGGTTGCCTCGAACCACGGCAAGCTGGCGAACGACGGCGCGAAGACATTCGACGGGCAGAAGGTCGTGGAGATCCGCGATACGTCGGACAACAGCAAGCTCTACGTCTCTGCGACCGGGACGGCGTATCCCGTTGCAATCGTCGGCGGCAAGAAGAGCCAGTCGGGGACGATCACGTTCTCGGACTGGAACAAGCCGCTGTCGGTGAGCGCGCCGAAAGGCGCGATCGACATCTCGAAGCTCGGCGGCTAGACGAGCTAGACGGCCGGGGTCGTGCCAGGGTCGGTGGCGACCACGCGCGGCACGCCGACGGCCTCGGACGCGCGCGACTCGGGCTCGACGTCCGCGACCAACTCGAGCAGCTCATCGCGTACGAGAGTCTCCTTCTCGAGCAGCTCGGAGGCGATCCGGTCGAGCGGGACACGGTGCTTCTGTAGGAGCCGCACGGCCTCCTCGTACGCACCGTCTGTGAAATGCGCCTGTTCCTCGTCGCGCACGCGCTTCGTCGCTTCCGAGAGGGCGTAATTGTCCGCGCGCAACGTCCGGGACGAGACCGTGTCGGCCATGCCCCACTCGAACACCATGGACCGGGCAATCTCGGTCACCTTCTCGAGGTCGTTGGCTGCCCCGTTCGTGACGCGGCCGAAGACGACCTCTTCCGCAGCCCGGCCGGCGAGCGCGACGACCATCCGGTCGATGAGCTCCTCCTTCGTGTGGAGGTAGCGATCCTCCTCAGGTAGGTAGAAGGCGTAGCCAAGCGCGTTCCCGCGAGAGACGATGGTCACCTTCTGGAGCTCCATCACTGAGCCCATCAGGTGCGCCATGAGTGCGTGACCGCCCTCGTGGTAGGCGAGGATGCGGCGCTCCTTCTCGGTCAGCACCTTACGCTGCTGCAGGCCCGCGACGACGCGCTCGAGCGCCCAGTCGAAGTCCGCCTGTCCGATCGCCGCGTCACCGCGGCGGCCGGCCTTGATGGCGGCCTCGTTGCAGACGTTCGCGAGCTCGGCGCCGGTGAGCCCGGACGTCTGGCGCGCCACCAACCCGAGATCGACGTCGTCGAGGTTGAGCGGCTTGCCGCGCGTGTGGACCCGGAGAATCGCTTCACGACCGGCGAGATCGGGCGGCGGCACGAGCATCTGGCGGTCGAAGCGACCCGGGCGCAACAGCGCAGGGTCGAGATCCTGGATCCGGTTCGAGGCGCCCATCACGACGACCTGCTCGGCTCCCTCGAAGCCGTCGAGCTCGACGAGCAGCTGGTTGAGCGTCTGGTCCTGCTCGCGGTTGAAACCGTGCCCGGTGCGCTGCGCACCGACGGCGTCCAGCTCGTCGATGAAGACGATTGCGGGCGCGTTCTTCCGCGCCTCGTTGAAGAGCCGGCGGATCCGCGCCGCGCCGAGGCCCGCGAACATCTCGACAAACGACGAGGCAGAAGCGCTGTAGAAGTTCGCGCCCGATTCGTGCGCGACAGCCTTCGCCAGGAGAGTCTTCCCGGTTCCCGGCGGCCCGTAGAGGAGAATTCCCTTCGGCACCTTCGCGCCGAGCCGCTTGAAGCGCTTTGGGTCCTGCATGAACTCGACGACCTCCATCAGTTCATGCCTGACCTCCTCGACGCCGGCGACATCTGCCCAGCTCGTCTGCGACTTCGCGCCGTGCGTCATGTTCGCCGGCTTGACGCGCGGCATCATCCCGACGGTCCTCCAGAGGAGGTACGCCATCAGGACGAGCAGCAGGAACAACGCGAGCGGTAGCCACGTCGTGGCGAAATCGTTGATCGCGTGGAACCAGTGACCCACCATCTCCCGCTTCTCATCGGCAGCAGGGAACGCATCCCTTAGCCGAGCTGAGCCGCCACCTCCTCCGCTGTCGTGAACCCGGCGCCAGCCTCGCGCCAGGCTGCCAGGCAGGCCGCGGCCCGCGACCGGTCGACGCCGCGCGCGGCGTCCTCGACGAACGTCACCCGGCGGCCACGCCGGAGGAGAGCACGGACGGCCGCGTCGTCGCAGACGTCGGTCGCAACGCCGAAGAGAAGGATCTCGTCCGGGTCGAGCGCATCGAGCATGGTCTCCGTGTTCGGATTCGTGAACGGATCGAAGTGCTTCTTCGGGATGAGGATCTCGCGCCCTCCCTCGAGCAAGCGTCGCAGGATCGCGGCCGGTACAGGCACGAGCGGAAGCGGCAGCGGATCGAGCTGCTGTGTCTCGGGGATCTTCTCGGCGCCGCGGGTACCGCGAAGGCAGTGCGGCGGCCACGTGCTCTCGAAGTCGGGCTCTGTCGAGATCTCCGGATCGCTGAGCTCGTGGTCGTCGGCGGAGGCGACGTGAACGAGACCGGCCGAACGCGCTGCCCCGACGAGCCGCGCCATGGCCGGCTTCGTCTCCTCCGCACCCTTGAAGTAGAGCTTGCCGCCGGGCTCGATGAAGTCGACCTGCGTGTCGACGTCCCAGAGAATTGTCCCGCCCATGGCGACTGTGTACCAGTCAGCGCAGGGCGCGCAACGCTGGTTCGAGCCGCTGCTTCGTCGTCAGCACCCCTGCGAAGAGGTCGCCGTGCTTCCGGAGCCGCTCGAGCACGACGTCCATCGTGAACGCGGTCGCATCGAGCGAGTCGTCCAGCTCGTCCCACCGCAGCGGCGTGGAAACCGGTGCGCCCGTCCGCGGACGAACCGAGTAGACCGAGGCGATCGTCTTCCCCTCACCGTTCTGGTTCGCGTCGATGAGGACGCCGCGCCGCTTCGCCTTCGACCATTCCGTCGTCGCAAGCCCACGATGCGTGCGCGCAATCGCCCCGGCCACGATCTCGCAGAACTCGCGCGTCTGCGCGTAGGTGTAGCGCCGCTCCACCGGCACGAGCACATGCATCCCCTCGGCGCTCGATGTCTTCGGGAAGGAGACCAGCCCGAGCGCGTCGAGAGCCTGCTTGACGACGAGCGCCACCTGCACGACCTCCCGAAAGCCCACGTCCGGCGACGGGTCGAGGTCAAAGAGGACGAAGTCGGGGCGATCGGGGCGGTCGGCGCGCGAGTACCACGCGTTCATATCGATGCAGCCCATGTTGACCATCCAGAGCAAGGCTTCCTCGTCGTTGACGAGCGGCGCGTCGATCCACCGCTTCTTCGGCGGCCGTTCACGCGTCGAGACCTGCACGTGAAACCGCGGGATCCACTCCGGCATGCCCTTGGGCGCGTCCTTCTGGAAGAACGCCTTGCCGAACGCGCCGTCCGGGTACCTGCGCATCGTGAACGGCCGGTCGCGCAGGTGTGGCACCAGGGCGCTCGCGACTGCACCGTAATAGTCGAGCAGGTCGCCCTTGGTGATCCCCTCGTCCTCCCAGAACACCTTGTCGAGGTTGGAGAGCTTCACCCTGCCCTCCTTCGCGGCGGCCGGTCGCTCGCGTCGCACGTCCTGCGCCGGCTTGTCGTCGCGCAGCCCCTGGAACGACGGCGCGCGCAGGTGACCGTCGTGCGTCCACTCCGCAAACTCGACCTCGCAGACGAGCTCGGGCTCGACCCAGACGACATCGCCCTTCCGCACCTTCGGCATCTTCGGAACGACGGAAAACGGAGACTCGTCGCGGCGCAGCGGCTCGAGCTTCGCGAGCAGCTCGGCGATGGTGCGCTCGTTGAAGCCGGTGCCGACGTTCCCGACCCACTCCCAGTCCTCCCCGCGATGGATGCCGAGCACGAGCGCGCCGAAGCTTCCGCTGCGCCGCCCCTGACCCTTGGTGTAGCCGCAGATCACGAACTCCTGTCTGCCGTGCGTCTTGATCTTCAGCCAGTCGCGGCTGCGGCTCCCCTCGCCGTAGCGCGACGCAGCGCGTTTCGCCATCACGCCCTCGAGCCCCTGCTCCTTCGCGGCCTCGAGCAGCGCGGCACCGTCCTCGAAGGTGCCGGAGAGCTGGACGACGGGGCTTCGGGCCAGCAGCTTCTCGAGCCGCGCCCGCCGCTCTGTCAGAGGAAGGTCGACGACCGGCTCGCCGTCGGCCTCGAGTAGATCGAACACCTCATACGCGAGACGCATGCTCCCCTGTTGCATCGCCGAGAACGTGGCCTTTCCGTCTGCGTTGAGCGCAACGACCTCGCCGTCGACGACTGCGTCCGGCGTTCGCAGCGCCTTCGGCAGCTCCTTCGCCACCGGAGCGAACCGCTGCGTAAGGTCGTTGCCCCTCCGCGAGAAGAGCTTCGCCTCGCCGCCCCGGACGTAGGCGAGCGCGCGGTAACCGTCCCACTTCGGCTCGAACAGCCACCCCTCTCCGCGCGGCACATTCTCCGTGAGCGTCGCGAGCATCGGCCGGTAGCCGCGCCGCGGGCCCGACGACACCTTCCCGTCGTCGCGCTTGCGGAGGATGAGCCAGTTCTTCTCGTCGCCGGACAGGTGCGCCGGCACGAGCGCCCACGTTCCCTCGAGCCGCTCCCCGTGCAGCCTCACGGTCAGCCCGCCGTCGCGCTTCTCCTCGAGCAGCTCGTACGTCCCGCGATCCCAGATCTCAACGGTTCCCGCTCCGTAGTTGCCCTTTGGAATCTCGCCCTCGAAGCTCCCGTACTCGAGGGGATGGTCCTCGACATGGACCGCGAGATGCTGCTCGCCGGGCTCGAGCGGGACGCCCTTGGGCACCGCCCAGGAGACGAGGACGCCGTCGCGCTCGAGGCGGAAGTCGTAGTGCAGCCGCCGCGCGTCATGGCGCTGGACGACGAAGGTCGGCTCCTTGGCCTTGCCACGCTTTGCGGCGAACGGCTCCGGCGTCTTTCTGCGATCGCGCTTGCGCTCGTACTCCGAGAGCTTCTTGCTCACGAAGCTTTTCTACTACCGCGGGCCTTCTGCGCGCGTTCGACCGATTCGCGCAGCGCCTGCATCAGATCGACGACTTGCGCTTCCTCCTCCCGGGGCTCCGGGAGCGGCGACCCCTCCGCCTTGGAGTGGATCAGCTCCAGGAGCTCCGACCGATACGTGTCGTCGTAGCGCTCGGGGTCGAACTCGGCGCTCAGGTTCTCGACGAGCGACTTCGCCATCTCGACCTCCGCCTTCCTAACCCCGTTCTCCGCGACAGCTTCGCCTGCGGCGTCGGCCGGCGACCGCACCTCATCGGCGTAGTACATTGTCTCGATCACGAGCAGATTCTCGTACGGCCTCAGGCACGCGAGGTGCTGCTTGTTCCGGATCACGACCTTGGCGATGCCGACGCGCCCGGTCTCCGCGAGAGCTTCCACGAGCAACCGGTACGGCTTCTCGCCGCCCTCCTGCGGGACGAGGTAGTACGCCTGCCGGAAGTAGATCGGATCGATCTCGTCGAGGCAGACGAAGTCGCAGATATCAATGGAGTGCGTGAGCTCGACGTCGAGGCGATCGAGATCCTCCGGTTCGATCGGGACGTAGCGCCCGTCTTCGAGCTCGAACGCGCGCACGACATCGTCGGGATCGACGTGCTCGCCGGTGTTCTTCCGCACCTTCTCGTAGCCGATCGGCTCGAGGTCGCGGCGGTCGACGAAATGGAATCTCAGCTCGCGGGAACTCGTCGCGGTGAGCATCCGAACGGGGATGCTGACGAGCCCAAACGAGATCGTCCCGCTCCAGATCGGGCGCGGCGCCATGCCGTCGTCTCCCCGTCGAGTAGGACTCGAAAACGGCACGTTTACCAGCCTCGACTCGTACTCCTACGGTTCACACAACTCATACATGGCGGGGATAAGCCTGTGGACGCTGTGGACAGCGCACACGTCCGACTCGCGTAAATCTGTGTGAAGCTACCGCAAGCTGCTCAAGCGAACACGCCGAGCGAGCGGAAGCGTGCGCGGCGTCGGCGGCGCAGGTCGTCGCCGGGGATTCCGTGCAAGTCCGCGAGCGACGTCCGCAATGCCTGCCCCAGCATGCGCGCGGCCAAGTCGGGATCGATGTGCGCGCCACCCACCGGCTCGGACACGATCTCGTCGATCACGCCGAGTTCGAGACAGTGCACCGCGTCGGGACGGAAGGCTGCTGCGGCCTTCTTCGCCTGCCCCGCGTCGCGCCAGAGGATCGCTGCACAGCCTTCGGGCGAGATGACCGAGTAGATCGCGTTCTCCTGCATCAGGACGCGGTCCGCAAGCGCGATCGCGATCGCGCCACCGGAGCCGCCCTCGCCGATGACGCACGCCACCGTGGGCACGGTCAGTCGCGCCATGATCGACTGCGACCGGGCAATCGCCGCGCCCTGGCCGTGCTGCTCGGCGACGACCCCAGGATAGGCGCCGGGCGTGTCCACGAGCGAGACGACAGGGAACCCGTGCCGGTCGGCGAGCTCCATCGCATGCCACGCCTTGCGGTAGCCCTCCGGATTCGGCATCCCGAAGCGGCGGCTGACGCGGTCGTGGATGTCGCGTCCCTTCTGCTGGCCCACGAGCACGACGGTGCGCCCTTCGAGCTTTCCGAAGCCGGCGACCATCGCGCCGTCGTCGCCGAGGGCCCGGTCGCCGCGGAGCTCAAACCAGTCGTCGAACAACCGCTCCACGTAGTCCAGCGTGTACGGCCGCTCTTCGTGTCGAGCCAGCTCGACCTTCCGCCAGATCTCTTCGTCGGTCGCCTCCTCGCCGATGCGCTCGATCTGCCGCTGCAGGCGCTCGAGCTCTCCAGAGAGCTTGGCGCCGCCCACGAGCGGGAGGTTCCTCAGCCGCCCGAGCCGCTCCCGCAGGCGCAGCTCGTGCTCACTCGGGGGCATTGAACAACCTCAGGAGTCGGGAGAGCGCCGGACGGAGCTCCGGCCGCGGCACGATCGCGTCGATCTGGCCGTAGCGGAGGTTCTGCTCTGCCCGGCCGAAGTCGTCGGGCAGCTTTTCGCGGGTGATCTCCTGCACGACCCGCGGGCCGGCGAAGGACATGAGCGCATTGGGCTCTGCGAGCAGGACGTCGCCGAGCGTCGCGAAGCTCGCGAGCACACCGCCGGTCGTCGGGTGCGCCATCACGCAGAGGAGCGCCTGGCCCGAGTCGTGCAGGTCCTCCACCGCGGCGACGGTCTTCGGCAGCTGCATGAGCGCGAGGATCCCTTCCTGCATGCGTGCCCCGCCCGAGCTCGTGATCGCGATGAGCGGCATCCCGGCCTCCGCAGCCCCGTCGCACGCACGCGAAAGTTTCTCGCCGACGACGCTCCCCATCGAGCCGCCCATGAAGGCGAAGTCCATGACAGCGAGCTCACACTGGCGCCCCTCGATCGCGGCTCGCCCAATCACCATCGCGTCGGAAAGGCCGGTCTTCATCTCTGCTTCGGCGAGCCGTTCGGTGTAGGGCCGGAGGTCGAAGAAGCCGAGCGGATCCTCCGAATGAAGCTCGGTCGCCTCCTCCGAGAAGGAGCCGGGATCGGCAAGCGAGGCGATCCGGGCCCGAGCCCGCATCGGGAAGTGGTGCCCACACTGCTCGCAGACCCAGAGGTTCCGTTCGAGCTCGTCGTCGCGGTAATGCGAGTGGCAGCTCGGGCAGGTGTTCGGGTGGGACGGCGGAGAGCTGGGCTGGTCGTTGGTCTCGACCGAGACGTCGATCTTGGCCACGTTGGCAGCTTAGACCTCGCATCCCCGAGGCAGGTTGCGAAGTGTCAGTAGCCGAGTGCGGCTGTGAGCCGGTGCAGCTTCTCGACGTTCCCCGGGTCCGGCGCGAGGCCGGTGAACCCTGCGCCGACGAGCTTGCCGCTCTCCTTCACCTCGGTGAGGAGGCGCTCGAGGTCGTCGAGCGATGGCCCGTGCGGCTCGGGCATGAAAACCGCGAGCTCGTCCGGATCGAACACGTCGCAGTCGAGGGCGACGTAGACGGCCTCGACTCGGTCGAGGAGGTCCGCGGGCTCGTCACCGATGCCGGCGGCTGCAATGAACTCCTCCTCGGGCGGATCGAGATTGCGCGCCCCCCACAGGACGACATCCGCGGCGGCCACCGTTCCCCGGTCGAGCAGCATGCGCAACGGCATCCCCCACTCGTTGCCGGAGGGAGAGGTCTCAGGCGTGTTGAGATCGCCGTGCGAGTCGAGCCAGAGCACGGCCACGCGACCGTGGCGCGCTGCGAGACCCTCGACGGCGCCGACGTGGGAGCAGCAGCACCCGCCCAGGATGAGGGGTCGCTCCGGTAGGTCTGAAGCGACCGCGAGCGTCTGCATCGACAATGTCTCTTCTTCTACGACCGCCACCTCCGGATAGTCGAGGGGAAGCGACGCCGCTTCGACCATCGCCTCGCCCCCGTCACCCCATGCTCGCGGCACGCGAACGAGCCCGGCGGCGAAGGAACGGCCGCAGGCGTGACACTCGTAGCCCGCGTCCAGCGCGACGGCGGTCAGAGTGCGGCAACTCGGGCAGCGTGCGCGGAGCAAGCTCACGCGAGAACCTTCTCCCAGACGACCATCTCCTGCTCGGGGTGCATGCCGACGCTCTCGTACAGGTGCGTCGCTCCGGTTGCGTTGGACGCATCGACACCGAGCGCTGCCCGCGTGTAGCCGCGGCGCTGAAACTCGCGGAAGGCGTGCTGGAGGAGGGCTCGCCCGTACCCGCGTCCGCGCCATGGCCGCCGCACGCCGAGCGCGCCGACCCAGCCGGCGGGTGGGCGGGCCTCGCAGCGGGCGACGCCGGCGATCTCCTCGCGGTCCCGGATCACGAACCAGAGGGACGGGTCGTAGTTCTCGCGCCGGAGCTGCCTGTCCCACCACTCGTCGAACGCCTCCGGCTCGTGCTCCCAGTGGTCGGCAAACGACTCCTCGAGCGCGGCGTGGAACGCCTCCGCATCCCCCTCGCCGAAGGGCTCGACCCGAACGGATGGCTCGGGCGTCTCCTCGTCGAAATCCACCGCCATCTCCCAGAAGCGACGTGCCTCGCGGTAGCCGCGACTCTCGAGGAGAGCTTCGGCCGCCGCGTCGCCCGCCACTGCCCAGGAGTGCGTCCGCTGCGCGCCTTCCTCGCTCAGCCGCTTCTCCATCGTGTCCACGAGCATCGCGCCGAGACCGCGACCCCAGGCCGAGGGACGCACCGCACCGGCGCAGTTCCCGCGGTCGCCGAAGCACTGCGCAAACGCAGCGGCGACGACCTGACCGTCTTCCTCGAAGAGCCAGGTGTTCGTCTCGAAGGCGATGGTGTGCAGCCAGCCTTCGACGGCGATCGCGTCGAGTCGGGACGGCCGTCCGGTCACGGCCTCCTCGACGGAGCCGAAGAGCTCGGCCATCGCCCCCAGATCGTCCCTTGCCGCAGGACGGACGTTCACGGCACGAGCGAGTCGAGGCGTTCGGCCAGGCCGTCCAGGCTGTGCAACTCGACGTCCGGTTGCGGCTCGGGTTCCTCGCCGAGCCGGTTGATCCAGATCGTGCGGAGTCCCAGCGCCGCTGCAGGCGCGATGTCGTGGAAGAGACTCGCTCCAACGTGAACGTGGCGGTCGGAGTCGGCCCCGCTCCGAGCGAAGAACTCTTCCCAGTGGCCGCGAGACGGCTTGTACGAGCCGATCTCGGACGCGACCACCGAGAGCTCGAACTCGACACCGATCCGCGCGAGCGAAGCGTCGAGGAAGTCCCGGTCGGTGTTCGAGAGGACGGCCAGCCTCCAGCCGGCAGCCCGAGCCTCCTCCAACGCCGCGGGCACCTCCGGGAACGGCTTCCAGCGTGGCAGCGAGCGGCCGAGCGCTTCTTCTTCGTTCGCCGGAGCGCCCAGGCGCGCGAGAGCGACGGCCATCACCTCGCGATAGCTTCGCGTCTCGTCCTCGCGTTGGATCTGCGGCTCGAGCTGGTGGTACTCGTGCAGCAGCTCGCCGACTCGTGCCGCGCCGTACAGGCGCTCGAGCTCGCGGCCGATGCCGCCGTTCCAGTCGATCAGGGTGCCGTAGCAGTCGAAAGTCGCCCAGCGCTCGCCGGCCATGCCGCGAGCCTATCGAGCGGGGTGGCTCAGTCCTCGAAGCGCTTGAAGACGACGCAGGCGTTGTGGCCGCCGAAGCCGAAGCTGTTCGACACGGCGATCTTCACGTCGGCGTCGCGAGCCTCGTTCGGCACGTAGTCGAGATCGCAGGTCGGATCCTCGACTTCGTAGTTGATGGTCGGCGGCAGCTTCCCGTCCCGGATCGAGAGGATCGTGAACGTCGCCTCGACGGCACCGGCCGCTCCGAGGCAATGGCCCGTAGCTCCCTTCGTCCCGGAAACCGGTGTCTTGTACGCGTTGTCCTCGCCGAGCGCGTACTTGAGCATCTGCGACTCGGACGAGTCTCCGACCGGAGTCGAGGTCGCGTGCGCGTTTACATAGTCGATCTCGTCCACGGCGACGCCGGCATCGCCGAGCGCCATGGTGAAGGCGTTCACGGGGCCGGTCGGATCGGGTTCGGTGATGTGCTTCGCGTCGGAGGAGAGGCCGTAGCCGGCGACCTCCGCGTAGATCTTCGCGCCACGCGCCTTCGCATGCTCGAGCTCCTCCAGAACGACAACGGCTCCCGCTTCGCCCATCACGAAGCCGTCGCGCTCGGCGTCGAACGGCCGGGACGCCCGCTGCGGATCGTTGTTGCGCAGCGAAAGCGCCCGCATCGCGGCGAATCCGGCGATTCCGACCTCGTTCACCGCGGCCTCGGTGCCCCCGCAGAGCATTACGTCCGCGCGACCGAGCCGAATCCAGTCGAGACCGTCCCCGATCGCCATGTTCGAGGCGGCGCACGCCGTGCACTGCGAGCCCAGGGGGCCGCGCGTGCCGAGCTCGATCGAGACCCAGCCGGCGCCGAGGTTCGGGATGATGGCCGGGATGGCGAACGGGTTGACGCGGTCGGGTCCCCGCGTGACCAGGGTGTCGTAGCATTCCTGGAAGGAGCGGATGCCGCCGATTCCCGTCGCGATCGACGCGCCGACGCGATCGGCTTCGGAGGCGATGTCGATCCCGGAATCGGCCTCCGCCTGCCGTGCCGCGCCGAGGATCAGGTGCGTGAAGCGGTCCATCCGCCGCGCGTCCTTGCGGTCGATCCACTCGATCGGATCGAAATCCTTCACCTCGCACGCGAAATGCACCTTGTAGTCGGAGTGATCGAACTGCGTGATCTCAGCGGCGCCGGATTCGCCTGCGAGGAGGCTCGACCACGTCGACTCGACGTCGAGCCCGAGCGGCGTCACTGCGCCCAGCCCGGTGACGACGACGCGACGCCGTCCGTTGAGTGAACCGTTCCCCGTAGTAGTCACATTCCGAGTCCGCCGTCGACGAGAAGCACATCGCCCGTGATGAACGATGCCTCGTCGGAGCAGAGGAAGCGTACAGCGCCTGCGACGTCGCCCGGCTCCCCGAGCCGCCCGAGCGGTGTGTTGGTGAGCATCGCCGCCGTCGCCTCCTCCGGGAGGACGTCGGTCAACTGCGTACGGACGTAACCGGGCGCGACGACGTTGGCCCGCACGCCGCGGCTGCCGAGCTCGCGGGCAAGAGACTTCGTGAAGCCGATGATCCCGGCCTTCGAGGCGCCGTAGTTCGTCTGACCCCAGTTGCCGTGCACGCCGACGATCGAGGAGATGTTCACGATCGAGCCGGAGCGCTTCTTCATCATCGGCCGGCAGACGGCGCGGCACGTGTAGAAGACGGACGAGAGGTTCGTCTCGATCACGATGCGCCAGTCGTCGTCGGACATCCGAGCGAGGAGCCCGTCACGAGTCAGGCCGGCGTTGTTGACGAGGATGTCGAGGTCTCCGGCCTCCTCGACGAGCCGTGCAGCGTCCTCCGCGCTCGAGACATCTGCCTGGACGGCACGCCCCTCGATCTCGCCGGCGAGCGCCTCGGCCTCCTCGGCCCCTGTCCGATACCCGATGACGACCTCGGCCCCAGCGCGTGCGAGCTCCTCGGCGATCGCGCGGCCGATGCCCTTCGAAGCGCCGGTGACGAGAGCGCGCTTGCCCTCCAGGCTTGCGAAGCTCACGCTTCGGAGAGGAGCTCAGGCAGCCGTTCGAGCGCCTCGACGCTGTTGACCGAGACGGCCTTGACGCTCTTGTCGATCCGCTTGACGAGCCCGGAGAGCACGTTGCCCGGCCCCACCTCGACGAAGGTGCGGACTCCTTCCCGCATGAGCTCCGTCGCCGATTGCGTGAAGCGAACCGGCGCGGTCAGCTGGTCGACGAGGAGCGGTCCCATTCGCTGTGCCGACTCGACGCGGGCCGTCACCGTCGACATGAACGGTGCGACCGGCTCCTGGAAGCGGATCTTCTCGATCGCGGGTCGCAGCCGGTCGGCGGCGCGAGCGACGAGCGGCGAGTGGAAGGCCCCGGAGACCTGGAGCTTGACCGCCCGGCGCGCTCCGTGGCTCTGCGCCTGCTCGATGCACTCCTGAACAGCGAGGTTCTCGCCGGAGACGACGATCTGCCCCGGGCAGTTGTAGTTCGCCGGCCAGACACCGAGGATCTTTCGGCAAAGGCCTTCGACCACGTCGTCGGCGAGCCCGAGGATCGCGGCCATCGAGCCGGGATTGCGCGCCGCCGCGTCGGCCATCGCGAGACCACGCTCGCGCACGAGCGCCATCGCCTCCTCCAGCGTCATCGCCTCCGCCGCGGCGAGCGCCGCGAACTCCCCGACGGAATGGCCGATCACGAAGTCGGCCTCCACTCCGCGCTCCCGCAGGGCGGCGAGCACCGCGAGCGAGGTTGCGACCAACGCAGGCTGCTGCACCGCGGTGTCGAGCAACTCTTCCGCCTCGGCGTGGAAACAGAGACGCTCGAGGTCGAGGCCGCTCGCCTCGCTACCGCGCCGGAAGACGTCCATCGCGGCGGGCACGGCTTCGGCGAAATCGCGACCCATGCCGGCCTCGAACGAGCCCTGACCGGGAAAACAGAACGCCACCTTGTTCACGCCGCAGCCTCCAGTGTCCACCGCATCAGCGCGCTGCCCCATGTGAGCCCCGCGCCCATCCCCGTCATCAGTACGAGACTGCCCGCCCGAAGCCTGCCGTCCGCCTGAGCATCCGCAAGCGCAAGCGGAATCGAACCCGACGAAGTGTTGCCGTAACGGTCGACATTGATCACTACTCGCTCCGACGGGATCCCGAGCTTCTTGGTTGCGTGATCGATGATGCGGACATTCGCTTGGTGGGGAACGTAGACGTCGACGTCCTCGACACGGGTTCCTTCGCGCTCCAGCACAGCGTGGGCGGAATCGACGAGCACTCGTGTCGCGAACTTGAACACCTCACGGCCGTTCATCTTCACGAACCGCTCGGGGTCGTCAAAGAGGCGCGAGCCGCTCCCCGGCAGCCAGAGATGCTCGCCGCCCGCGCCGTCGGCGCCGAGCTCGAAGGCGAGAAAGCCCGGCTCGTCCGAGGGCTCGAGCACGACGGCCCCGGCCCCATCGCCGAACAGGACGACCGTGGAGCGGTCGCTCCAATCGAGGATCCGCGAGAGCACATCCCCGCCGACCACGAGCGCTCGCCGTACCAGCCCGGCAGCGACCATCCCGTAGGCCTGAGCGACGGCGTACATGAACCCGGTGCAGCCGGCGGAGAGGTCGTAAGCCGCCGCATCCGTGGCGCCAAGCCTGTCGGCAAGGATCGCGGACGTGGACGGGAACATCATGTCCGGCGTCACGGTGGCGACGACGATCAGGTCGATGTCCTTGCCCTCGAGGCCGGCCTGGCTCAAGGCCGTCCGGGCGGCAGGAAGGCACAGGTCCGAAAGCGCCTGCTCGTCCGCTGCGATCCGACGCTCCCGGATCCCCGTCCGCTCCATGATCCACTCGTCCGACGTATCCACGAGCTCGGAAAGATCGTCGTTCGTGATCACGCGCTCGGGCGCATAGGCCCCGAGGCCGGTGATCGTGGCGTGCACGTCGCTGCGGCCGCTGCCGATCATTCGCTCCCCACGAAGACCGTCAGCATCGCCTCGACGGCTGTCTCACCGTCGACGCTCGCGCGGCCCTGGCCCTTTGCGATCGGCCCGCGAACGCGCAGGAACTCACACTCGAGCTCGAGGGCGTCACCGGGCTCCACGACCCGCTTGAAGCGGCAGTCGTCGATCCCCGCGAAGAAGGGGATCTTGCCCTGGTTCGCCTCGTCGGAGAGGACGGCGACCGCTCCGCACTGCGCAATCGCCTCGACCGTCAGGACGCCGGGCATCACGGGCCGTTCGGGGAAGTGGCCCTGGAACCACCATCCGTCGGCCGGCACGAAGTAACGCCCGCGCACCCGCCGGCCGGGTTCGATCTCGAGCACCTCGTCGACGAGCAGGAACGGCGGCCGGTGCGGGATGATCGACTCGATCGTCTCCCGGCCGAACGGCGGGGGCGGAAGTGTCAAGCGACGTCTCGGCGCTCGAGCCACTCCCGCAGCCGGTTTCGGCCACGGTGCGCGTGACACTTGGCGGTCCCGACGGGCATTCCGGCAGCCGCCGCAATCTCTTCGAACGTGTAGCCCATTGCGTCCTTGAGGACGACGACCTGTGCCTGCTCCGGCGAGATTCCGGCGAGCGAGTCGCAGAGCTCGCGCCGCAGCTCGGAGATCCGTACGCCGCGGGTCGGGTCGTGCTCGACGTCGGCTCCCAGCTCGTCCGGCAAGGCGTCGTGCATTCGAGTGCGCTGCCGTTCGGCCACGTCACGGCAGGTGTTGACGACGAGCCGGTGCAGCCAGGTCGAGAACTGCGACTCGCCACGGAACTGCCGGAGACGGACGCAGAGCTTCGCGAGCGCCTCCTGCGCCGCGTCACGCGCGTCCTCCGGGTCGCGGAGGAGGTGCTTGGCCAGCCGTTCGACCCGCGGCGCGTGGCGGACGCAAAGCGCTTCGAGCGCGCCCGCGTCACCGGCCTTCGCGCGAGTGACCAGAACGGGGTCGCTGAGGCCCGCGTAGTCGAGGCCGTGCTCCCGCAGCGGCTGCCTGATCGCCCTCACAGCCGCACTAGTCTAAATGCGAGTGTCGGATCTATCCCCCGGCTCGGTCGAGTCATTGCTGCGCGGCCGCCTCGGACGCCCGTATCGCTTCGTCGCGGAGTGCGCGTCGACACAGCGCCTGCTCGAAGACGCCGACGCGGAAGGGGCGACAGTCGCAACGGATCTCCAGACCCACGGACGCGGCCGACTGGGCCGCCGCTGGGACGCACCCGCAGGACGGGCCGTCCTCTTCTCCGTTTTGCTCCGGCCGACGCCGCCGATGGCCTTGTGGCCGGAGCTCTCGCCCGTCGCCGGCGACGCCGTCGCCACGGCGCTCAGCACGGTGGCCGGGGTCGATGCCGAATTGAGCCATCCGAACGACGTGCTCATCGGCGGTCGCAAGGTTGCGGGAATCCTCCCCGAGGCGAGCGCCGGCCGGATAGTGCTCGGAATCGGCGTGAACGTCAATCAGTCACCTGGGGAGCTACCCGCGGAGACGCCCAAGCCGGCGACGTCTCTTCACGTCGAAACCGGGCGAGAGTGGGCACGTCCGCCGCTTCTCGCAGCCATCCTGCTCGAGCTCGAACGCGGCTACGACGCCTGGCAGCGCCTGCACACGAACCGCTAGGAGGGCGATGCGGCCGGAACGTGGGCGCCGCCGTTCGTGCGCAGCTCCCGGAAGCTCCGCGCCGCTTCGATGGCGGCGCCGAGGTTCAGGCCCTTGTCCTTCGCCTGCTTGATCAGCATCACGGTCTCGAGGGCGTCGACGTCGTAGATCCGCTGCTTCTTCCCCTTCGTGGGGATCTGCGCCTTGTTCGTCCAGTAATCGAGCTGCATCTTCGAGATCCCCGCAATCTGGCAGACCTGCCCAAGGTAGAGCTCGATCTTGTCGAGATGCTCTGCCAGATTGATCGGTTCGAGAAGGTCGACCTGTCGGCTGACCGCCACTCCGCCCTCGCGCGTCCGAATTCTTCCCCCGCCGGGAGTTATAAAGCTCGGAAGCACCTAATGGAAGGGCGCGCTGCGGGAAGGCAGCGCCGTGTCACGCGTCGCTCGGCTCCTCCTCGGCCGGCTCGGCGTCGCCGTTCGTCTCGTCGGACTCGACGACGGGCGCCAGCGCCGAGACCCGCTCGTCGTCTCCGCGGAGCCGCATCACGATCACGCCCTGGGTCGAGCGGCCAAGCCTCTTGACGTCCTCGACCGGGATCTTGATCACGGTGCCGGCGGTGGAGATGAGCATCACCTGGTAGCCGTCGCGTACGACTCGCGAGCCGACGAGGTAGCCACGAGCTTCGGTGAGCTGCACCGTCTTGACACCCATGCCGCCGCGGCCCTTGACCGGATACTCGGAGACGCGCGTGCGCTTGCCGAAGCCGTTCTCCGTCACAACGAGGAGGTCTGCGTCGTCTTCGGCGATGTTGATCGAGATCACCTCGTCGTCCTTGCGGAGCTTCATGCCCGTGACGCCGGACGTGTCGCGACCCATCGGCCGCGCGTCGGTCTCCTTGAAGCGGATCGCCTGTCCTTTCCGCGAGACCATGAGGATGTCGTTGTCACCCGTCGAGTGGCGAACGCCGACGAGTTCGTCACCTTCGCGCATCTTGATCGCGATGATCCCGTCCGCCTTGAGCGGCGTGTTGTACGCGGCGAGCTCTGTCTTCTTGACGACGCCGTTCTTCGTCGCGAAGACGAGGTACTTCGCCTCCTCGAAGTCGCGCGTCTGGATCACGGCCCGGACCTGCTCGTCCTGCCGGAACGGGAGAAGGTTGACGATCGCGCGGCCCTTGGACTGGCGGGAGCCGAGCGGGAGCTCGTGCACCTTGAGCCGGTAGACCTTGCCGACGTTCGTGAAGAAGAGGATGTAGTCGTGGGTGGAGGCGACGAAGAGGTGCTCGATGTAGTCCTCGTCCTTCAGGTCCATCCCCATCACGCCGATCCCGCCGCGCCTCTGCTCGCGGTATGTCGTCACCGGTAGCCGCTTGATGTAGCCCGAGCGCGTGATCGCGATGACCATGTCCTCCTCGGCGATCAGGTCCTCGAGCTCCAGGTCGCCTTCGGCGGCCATGATCTCGGTGCGCCGGTCGTCGTTCTTCGTGTAGATCCCCTTCAGCTCGAGCAGCTCTTCGCGGATCAATCCGTCGATGCGCGACTCGTCGCCGAGGATCTCTCGCAGCTCGGCGATGCGCTCCGTCTTGTCCTTGTACTCGCGCTCGAGCTCGGCGCGCTCGAGAGCGGTCAGCTGGCGCAGCCGCAGCTCGAGAATCGCCCGCGCCTGGATGTCGGTGAAGCCGAACCTGTCGATCAGACCGGAGTGCGCCGCGTCGGTGTCGGCGGCCGCCCGAATCAGCGCGATGACCTCGTCGAGAACGTCGAGAGCCTTGAGGTAGCCCTCGAGGATGTGAACGCGCTTCTCGAGTTGTCGCAGCTCGTACTTCGAGCGGCGGGTGACGATCTCGCGCTGGAAGTCGAGGTAGTGCTGGAGCATGTCGCGCAGCGCGAGCGTCCTCGGCACGCCGTCGACCAGCGCGACGGCGTTGTAGCCGAAGGTCGACTGGAGCGGTGTGTGCTTCCAGAGCTTGTTGAGGACGACCTGTGGAATGGCGTCGCGCTTGAGCTCGATCACGACGCGCATGCCGGTGCGGTCGGACAGATCCCGGACATTCGAGACCTCGCTCAGTGTGCCAGCCTTGACGAGCTCGGCGATCTTCGAGATGACGCCGTCGTCGCCGCCCTTCTTGACCGTGTACGGAAGCTCGGTGACCACGATCGCCGACTTGCCGCCTCGCAGCTCCTCCGCGTGCGCCCGTGCGCGCATGACGATGCGCCCGCGGCCCGAGCGGTAGGCCTCGCGGATCCCTTCCCGGCCGAGGATGATCCCGCCGGTCGGGAAATCCGGCCCCTTGATGTGCTTGATCAGCCGATCGACGTCGATGGACGGCTCGTCGATCAGAGCCACGAGCGCGTCGGTGACCTCGCCGAGATGGTGCGGCGGGATGTTGGTGGCCATCCCGACCGCGATGCCCGACGATCCGTTGACGAGCAGGTTCGGGAAGCGCGACGGGAGCACCGTCGGCTCGCGCCGCGACTCGTCGTAGTTCGGCTTGAAGTCGACGGTGTCGGCGTCGATGTCCTCGAGCAGCTCGGTTGCGAGCTTCTCGAGTCGGCATTCGGTGTATCGCATCGCCGCGGCCGGGTACCCGTCGATGTTCCCGAAGTTGCCCTGGCCGTCGACCAGCGGATAGCGCAGCGAAAACGGCTGCGCGAGACGCACGAGCGTGTCGTAGATCGCGGAGTCGCCGTGCGGGTGGTACGCGCCCATCACTTCGCCGACGACGTACGCGCACTTCCGGCGCGGCCGGTTCGGCTGCAGGCCCGCGTCGTGCATCGCGTAGAGGATGCGCCTGTGTACCGGCTTGAGGCCGTCTCGCACGTCGGGCAGCGCGCGCGAGACGATCACGCTCATCGCGTAGTCGAGGAAGCTCGAGCGCATCTCCTGCTCGAGCTCGCGCGACTCGATCCGGCCCGGGTTCAGCGGCTCCATACCCGCGGGACTAGACATCGAGGAAGCGCACGTCCTTCGCGTTCTCCTCGATGAAGACGCGGCGCGGCTCGACCTGGTCGCCCATCAGCATCGAGAAGAGGCGGTCGGCTGCCGCCGCATCCTCCACGTCGACGCGGACGAGCATCCGGTTCGCAGGATCCATCGTCGTGTCTGCGAGCTCCTGCGCGTCCATCTCGCCGAGGCCCTTGAAACGGCCGAGGGTGATCCCTTCTTTGGCGAGCTCGAGCGTCTGGTCGCGCAGCTCCTTGAACGTTCCGGCATGACGTGTCTTCTTGCCGAGCGTGACGTCGAACGGCGGCGGCCCGACGATCTCGCGCAGGCGCGCATACGCGGTGCGCAGCTTCGCGTAGACGGGCGAGGCCAGCAGTTCGGCCGGAACGACGACATGGGATGCCGCGCTCGTCTCGCGCTCGACGACCTTGAGGCGAGCGCCCTCCGCAGTCTGCTCGATGACGGACACCTCGTGACCGTTGCCGTCGAGCGAGGCAAGCGCGCTCTCCACTTCGCTGAGCGCGGCCGCGTCGGTCTCGACGAGCCGATGGTCGATGACGAAGTTGGCTGGCGCGGCGCCGTAGTCGACCCGCAAACGCGCCGTCCAGCCGTCGAACTCGTGGAGGGACTTCACGAACCGTCCGTAGCGCGCCTCTGTGAACTTCTGCGTGTCGCCCTCGCGATCGGTGACGTCCATATCCTTGATCAGCTCACGCGCGAGCAGATCCTCGAGCTGCGACTCCTTCTCGATGTAGAGCTCCTGGTTGCGGATCTTCACGCGGTAGAGCGGCGGCACGGCGATGTAGACGTGGCCCTGCTCGACGAGCTCCGGCATCTGGCGGTAGAGGAAGGTGAGGATCAGCGTGCGGATGTGCGAGCCGTCCTGGTCCGCGTCGGTCATGACGATCACGCGGTGGTAGCGGAGCTTCGTCACGTCGAACTCGTCGGCGATCCCCGTGCCGATGGCGGTAATGATCGACTGGATCTCGTTGTTCGAGAGAACCTTGTTGATGCGGTTCTTCTCGGCGTTGATCACCTTCCCGCGCAGCGGCAGGATCGCCTGGAACAAACGGTTCCGCGCGTCGACGGCCGAGCCGCCGGCCGAGTTGCCCTCGACGAGGAAGAGTTCCGCGGACTCGGGATCGTTGAGCTCGCAGTCGGCGAGCTTGCCTGGCAGCGAGTTGCCGTCGAGTGCGGATTTCCGCCGAGTGAGCTCGCGGGCCTTGCGGGCGGCCTGGCGCGCGTTCCGCGCAGCCACGGCCTTCGTGATGATCTGCTTCGCGTCCTGCGGGTTCTCCTCGAGGAACTCGGCGAGCTTCGCGTTGACCGTCTGCTTGACCAGCCCCTCGACCCACGGATTGCCGAGCTTCGTCTTCGTCTGGCCCTCGAACTGGGGCTCGGACAGCTTCACCGAGATGATCGCGGCCAGCCCCTCACGGACGTCCTCGCCTTCGAGGTTGTCCTCCTTTTCCTTGAGCAGGCCCTTGTCGCGGGCGTAGCGGTTGAGCGTCGATGTGAGCGCGCTCTTGAAGCCGGTCAGGTGCGCGCCGCCCTCATGCGTGTTGATGTTGTTCGCGAACGAGAACACCGACTCGACGTAGGAAGAGTTCCACTGCATCGCGACCTCGACCGCGCCGTCGTCACCGATGGCCTCGAAGTAGACGACGTGCTTGTGGACGGGGTCCTTGGCGCCGTTGACGTAGGCCACGAAATCGCGAATCCCGCCCTCGGCATAGAACTCGTCGCGCGTCTCGCCTTCGCGCTCGTCGACGAGAGCGATCCGCAGTCCCTTCGTGAGGAACGCGGTCTCGCGGAGACGCTGCACGAGCGTGTCGCGCGACCACTCGATCTCCTCGAAGATCTCGGCGTCGGGCAGGAAGCTGATCGTGGTGCCGGTGTCGTCGGCCTTACCGACCTCGGTCATCTCGGTGGTCGGCTCGCCGCGGCTGAACTCCTGGCGGTACGCCTTGCCGTCGCGATGCACCTCGGCGATCAGCCACTCGGAGAGCGCGTTGACGACCGAGATGCCCACGCCGTGCAGGCCGCCGGAGACCTTGTAGCCCTCGCCGCCGAACTTGCCGCCGGCATGAAGCTTCGTCAGTACGACTGTCAGGGCGGGCAGATCCTGGTCAGCCATCACGTCGACCGGGATGCCGGAGCCCCAGTCCTGCACCGTTACCGAATGGTCCGGATGCAGCGTCACCTCGATGCGGTCGTTGCGCCCTGCGAGCGCCTCGTCGACCGAGTTCGAGACGACCTCCTCGATGAGGTGATGGAGTCCCCTGGAGCCCGTCGAGCCGATGTACATACCCGGCCTGAGCCGGACCGGCTCGAGTCCTTCGAGGACGGTGATGTCCTTCGCTGTGTAGTCCGTTTCAGTCATGAAAAAAGCCCTGCAAATTCAGCATTTGCGGGCAGAGGTAAGTGTATCAGACAGAGCGGTCGTCCGAGGCTCGGACGAGCGCCGCTTTTATGACTTTCACGACAGATTCACGCAGGTTCCGATCCTCGATCGCGGCGGCGAGCGCGGCGGCCTCGCGCACCTGCTCCGGCGTCGCTTCGGCGCGGGGTGGGGGCGCGGGATCGGGAGCCGGATCCGGAAGCTCACCCGGCACGAAGCGAAGCCGCGGTTGGCCGGGAAGCCGGTCCGAGATCTCGCCTGCGCGCTGGGTGAGCTCGAACCCCCAGATCGCGTCGCGCACATGCACGACGAGGGTGCCGTCGGTCTGGGTCCGTGCCGGCCAGGCATTGCGTGCGATCTCCGCGCCGACGGCTGCCAGCCAAGCAGTGCCCGCGTTGCCGGCGCCGCTGTCGGCTCCCATGCGATGCATCTCGGCCCGAATCTCGTCGCCGAGCGGCTCCATCACGCAGCAACCTCCAGCACAGCGCCCGGAGCCACCTCGAGCAGCTGGTCCGGCGTCGCCGGGAGCATCGCGGCATCGGTCGCCGTGACGAGCGCCTGTCCGGCGCTTCGCACCCGCTCGGCGAGGATCCGACGCCGCTGAGGGTCGAGCTCGGAGAGGACGTCGTCGAGCAGCAGGAGCGGTGCAACGCCAGTGCGGCCCGCGATCATCTCCGCTTCCGCGAGGAGGAGGGCGAGCAATGCGAGCCGCTGCTCTCCCTGCGAGCCGAAGCTACGCAACTCAACCCCGGCGGCCTCGAGAACGGCGTCGTCGAGATGCGGCCCCAGCGAGGTCACCCCGCGCTCGAGATCGCGCTCGAGTACGGCGGCAAGCGCCGCCACGGTCGGCGGCTCGCCCTCGTAACGCAAGGAGGCACGCTCGAGGCCGAGCTCGGCCGCACGCTCCTCGAACGGCGGCCCGAGCACGTCGAGCACTTCGGCTCGGGCCGCAACGAGATCCGCGCCGAGCGTCGCCACGCGGTGGCTCCAGGGCTCGATCGCGTCGAGGCTCGCAGCGTTGACCGCTGCCCGGCGAAGCGCCGCGTTTCTCTGCGCAACGGCCGCGCCGTACTCCGCAGGCAGCGTCGCGCGAGCCGGCGCGATTCGGCCGAGCACGCGATCGAAGTAGGCGCGCCGCGCAGCCGGCGGGCCCTTGACGACCCCTAGGCGGTCCGGAGTGAAGACGAGCGTCGAGACCATCGTCCGCAACTGCTCCGCGGCCCGAAGCTGGGCACCGTTGAGCCGGGCGCGCTTCCCCTCGCCGCGGCGAACCGTCACCTCGAGCTCCATCCGCACGTCGTCACGCCGGCCCGACACGAATGCGCGCGCTCCTTCCGCGCCGAAGCGCACGACCTGCGAGTCCGTGCGAGTGCGCGGAGAGAACCCCTGCGTCGCGACGTGCACCGCCTCGAGGAGGTTCGTCTTGCCGACTCCGTTCGGCCCCACGACGAGCACGAGCCCTGGTCGCAGTGCCAGCTCGAGTCGCTCGTACGAGCGAAAGTCGCGGAGCGAGACCGTCTCTGCGATCAGCCCGGCAGGCGGATCGGCATGACGAGGTACGTGAAGTCGTCGCCCTCGTCTGTGAGGATCGCGGGGCGGAGCGGGCTGATGAGCTTCATCCGGACGTCGTCGCCCTCCACGGACTCGAGGCCCTCGCGCAGGAACTCCGCATTGAAGCCGATCTCGAGCGGCTCGCCGGTGTACGCGACGGGCATCGACTCCTGCGACTCGCCCACCTCGTGCGTTCGCGCCACGACCGTGACCTCACCGTCGGCGAAGCGAAGCTGGAGCGGCGTCGCGCGCTGGATCATCACGGATGCACGACGCACAACGTCCAGCAGCTCCGTCCTCGGCACGGTCAGCTCGTGCTCGAACGTCTCCGGCAGGAGCTGCCGGTAGTTCGGGAACTGGCCGTCGATCCGGCGCGTCGTGAGCCACACGCCTCCGACCGAGAAGATGACCTGGTTCTCCTGCACCCCGACGGCGACTTCGTCCGCGTCGCCGGCGACACGCGAGAGCTCCTGCAGCGCCCGGCTGGGGACGATCGCCTCGAGCTCCGGCGCCGCCGAGCCGAGCGACGTCTCCTTGACGGCCAGCCGATACGAGTCGGTGGCCGCCATCACGAGCTTCTCGCCCGCGAACTGCACGAGGACGCCGGTGAGTACGGGGCGAGCCTCGTCACGAGAGGCGGCACGCGCGACGCGGCCAATCGTCTCGAGCAGCGCCTCGCGGTCGACCTCGAACGTCTGCGTGTCGGTGAGCTCCGGAAGCCGCGGGAAATCCTCCGCGTTGTACGTGTGCAGCGTGTAGCTCGCGCTGCCCGAGGCGATGTGCACGACCGACTCGGCGGCACTGTGCTCGATCGTCACGTCTTCCCCGGGCAGGAGGCGGGCGATGTCGACGAGCGTGCGGCCTGGAAGCACGATGGAGCCGTCCCCTTCCACCCGGGCCGGCACCGACGCGCGCAACGAGAGCTCCATATCGGTCGCCGCCAGCCGCAGGTCGTCCCCGCGCGCCTCGAGCAGGATCCCGGACAGGATCTGGATCGCGGTGCGCGTAGAAACCGCACGCCCCACAATCGAGAGACCGTGGACGAGGTCTTCTTTCGTGCAGGTAATCCTCAACCCGGCACCGATTGCAATGTCACTCTCGATCATCTTGAGATTCTCGTAGAAGTAATAGGGAGTGTGGATGACGGGGAAGACGTGCTCGCGACCGCATCCTTCCACGGTGCAGCGTGTGGAGCGTCATTGTGAATGATCCCGATGGTCCCACAGGGAGGCAAGCGTCAGCGGACCTGCTTCACACGTGCGGTCAGCTCCTGCACGAGGTTGTACACAGACCTGTCCTCACGGATGAGCCGGGAGATCTTGGAGGTCGCGTGGATGACCGTGGTGTGGTCGCGGCCGCCGAACTCCTTCCCGATCTTGGGTAGGGAGGAGTCAGTGAGCTCGCGCGACAGGTACATCGCGACCTGTCTCGGGTAGACGATGTTCTGGGAACGCTTCTCGCCGCAGAGCTCGTCGTACGTGAGGTCGAAGCGCTCCGCGACGAGATCCTGGATGCGCTTGATCGAGACCTCCGCGGCCTCTCCCTGCGGGAAGACGTCGCGCAGCACGTCCTGTGCGAGCTCGACTGTCATCGGCCGGCCCGTGAGCGACGAGAACGCGACGACGCGGGTCAGGGCGCCCTCGAGCTCGCGGATGTTCGACGAGACGCGGCTCGCAATGAACGTGAGCACCTGCTCGTCGTGGACGTGGATCCCGTCGACCTTCACCTTCTTGCGCAGGATCGCGATGCGTGTCTCGAGATCAGGGGGCTGGATGTCGGTGATCAGGCCCCATTCGAACCGGCTGCGCAGGCGCTCCTCGAGCGTTGCGATGTCGCGCGGCGGCCGGTCGGACGAGAGCACGATCTGCGAGCCGGCCTCGTAGAGCGAGTTGAAGGTGTGGAAGAACTCCTCCTGGAAGCGCTCCTTCCCCTCGAAGAACTGGACGTCGTCGATGAGGAGTACGTCGTAGGCGCGGTAACGCTGCTTGAAGCCCTCGATTCGCTTGTCGCGCAGCGAGTTGATGAAGTCGTTGACGAAGGCCTCGCTCGTCACGTATCGCACGGAGAGCTCGGAGGAATGCTCCGCTACGTACTGCGCCACCGCCTGGAGCAGATGGGTCTTGCCGAGACCGGTGCTTCCGTAGATGAAGAGCGGGTTGTAGGCCTGCGCCGGCGCTTCGGCAACGGCGAGCGCGGCAGCGTGTGCGAAACGGTTCGACGAGCCGATCACGAACGAGTCGAAGGTGTACTTCGCGTTGAAGCCTCCGCTCTCGGGCCGGCCCGACACGCGTTGGACCACGGGAACGACGGCTCCCGACCCCGCGCGAGCCTCCGTCGTCGCCGCGCCTTCCGCCACGCGGAGTTCGAGCGCGCGGTCGTCACCGACGATGTCGCGGACTGCCGCTCCGATCAGGCCCAGGAAGTTGCTCTCGATCCAGTCGCGCGTGAACTCGCTGGGGACAGCGAGCACGAGCGCGTCGTCGTCGAGTTCGAGACCGCGGACATCGCTGAACCACTTGCCGTACGTCCCGTCGCTGAGCGCTTCCTTGAGTCGCCCCGAGATCTCCTCCCAGAGGTGCTCTGCAGACAACTCGACTTGGTGCTCCACCGACGCCCTGGTCCTCCCGTGTCCGGCCCGGCGGCCAGCATAACAGCGCCTCCGACAGGGACAAAATCGCCCTGTTTGCAGGCATTTCTGCGCACCCGATGATCCCTCCACAGGTGTGGACAGCCGTGGGGGCAACTCGGTCCAGCCGCATCGCTACGCCGTCCGCGGCTGTGGACAAACCGGTGGACGGAGCGCGGCTATACTGACCGCCGCGCCCCGCGATCCGCGGGGATTTTTCTGGCAAAGACGAGCCTTTTCGCAGTCGGTGAAGCGCACCTACCAGCCCAATGTCCGCCGCCGCAAGCGCAAGCACGGCTTCCGTGCGCGCATGGCGACGAAGGCCGGCCGGGCGATCCTGAAGCGCCGCCGCGGCAAGGGCCGGGCTCGGCTCTCCGCGTAGGCGGCTCGGCGGCACCGAGCCACTAAGCTGCTCGACGTGAAGCGCGCCAACCGCCTGTCCCGCTCCCGGGACTTCGATGCGGTGCATCGCCGCGGCCGCTCGGTCTCGTCTCGCTCCCTCGTTCTCTACTGGCTGCCGCAGGAGGAGCCGGCGGAGCCGCGGATCGGGTTCGCCGTGCCGCGTGCGGTCGGCGGTGCAGTCGAGCGAAACCGGATCAAGCGGCGGCTGCGCGAGGTCTGGTTCGAGCGCCTCGATCGCGTTCCAGCGGGCCACGACTACGTGTTGATCGTCCGTCCCGGTCTCGTGGAAGCCGCTGAGGCGAACGGCTTCGAATGGCTCGGGGAGCGTGTCGACGAGCTGCTCGAGCAAACCGGGGTCCTCGCCGCGTGAGCACCGTGCTGCGTGTGCCGCGTCTCGCCGGGGTCGGGCTCGTCTGGCTCTACCGGCTCACGCTCGGTGCGCTCTTCCCGACGACGTGCAAGTACCACCCGTCGTGCTCCGAGTACGCGGTGCAGGCGCTCCGGCGCCACGGCCTCGTTCGCGGAGGTCTACTCGCCGGCTGGCGGCTGCTCCGTTGCAATCCGTGGAGCCACGGGGGCTTCGACCCGGTCCGATGATGCTCTACGCGATCCCCATCATCAGCCAGCTCGAGACCGTGATGCGTCACGTTCTCAACTTCTTCCATTCGAGCCTCGGGTTCACGTGGGCCTGGTCGATCGTGGCGACGACGGTCGTCGTCCGGATGCTCCTCGTGCCGGTGACGATCAAGCAGATCCACTCGATGCAGAGCCTGCAGAAGCACGCGCCGCAGATGAAGGAGATCCAGAAGAAGTACAAGCACGACCGGCAGAAGCAGAACGAGGAGCTGATGAAGTTCTACCGGGAGAACAAGATCAACCCGGCTGCCTCGTGCCTGCCGATGTTGCTGCAGCTGCCGGTGTTCATCGCCCTCTACTACACCCTTCGTCACTTCAAGTTCGCGAAGGGGGACGACCTTTCGTTCCTGCACTTCATCCCGTCGATCTCGGCTCACACGACGAGCCACTGGGGCGGGTTCGTGCTCCTCTTCGTCTACGTCGCGAGCCAGATGGCGTCGTCGTTCTTCATGATGACGACGACCGACAAGACGCAGCGCACGCTCTTCATGCTGATGCCGCTCGTCTTCGTCTTCATCATCGCGCGCTTCCCGGCGGGCCTCGTCCTGTACTGGGTGACGACGAACCTATGGACGGTCGGGCAGGGTCTGATCACGCGAAGACTCGTAGGGAAGACGCCGGCGCCCGTCATCGAGCGACGCAGCTCGCGGACACCACCGAAGGACGACGGCTCGAGCGGCAACGGGGCCAAGCACGAGTCCCCGCAGCCGAAGCCCGCTCCGTCGAGCTCACAGCAGCCCAGGCAGGTGCGTCGCAAGAAGAAGCGCACGAGCCGGAGATGAACGAAGTCACGGATCTGACGGTCGAGGCGACTGGGGAGACCGTTGGCGAGGCGAAGTGGGCGGCGCTGCGCGAGCTCGAGCGGCGGCATCCGGGGCTCGACAAGGCAGCGGTGCAGTTCGAGGTCGTGGCCGAAGGCGAGCGCGGCATACTCGGCGTCGGGTACGAGCCGGCGCGCGTGGTCGCGCATCTGCCGGCCGAGGCAGCCGAGATTGCCGCGACGACGATCGCCGACGAAGCTGGACAAGTCGCCGACGCGCGCGGGCTGGTGGCGCGGATCGTGGCGACGCTGGGTGTCGACGCGGAGGTCGACGCGCGCGAGGAGCCCGAGGCCATCGTCATCACCTGCTCCGGCCCCGACGTCGGTCTCCTGATCGGCCGCCACGGCCAGACGATCGACTCGATCCAGTATCTCCTGAACGCAGTCGGCTGGCGTGCCTATGGGGAGGAACGGAAAGAGGTGACCGTCGATGCGGCCGGCTACCGGGCGCGACGGAAGGCGACCCTCGAGGCGCTCGCAGACCGCGTTGCAGATCGGGTGCGCGAGTTCGGCGAGCGCGAGGAGCTCGAGCCGATGACGGCCGTCGAACGGAAGGTCGTCCACCTGCGCCTCAAGGACGTGGCGGGCGTGGGCACGGCATCCGAGGGCACGGAGCCGAACCGCTACGTCGTCGTCCTTCCTGAGTGACTGGCTCGTCGCGGTTCTCGCGACGCCCGGGCTGACGGCGCTTCGTGATCCCGCTGAAGCGCGGGAGATGCTGCTCGACGACGCGCTCCGGGCGGTTCCGCTGCTGGAGTGTTGTGACGGCCCGCTGATCGACGTCGGTTCGGGCGGAGGGTCGCCCGGTATCCCGCTCGCGGCCGCGTTGCCCGAGCGTCGGGTGACGCTGCTCGACGCGGAGCAGCGGAAGTGCGACTTCCTGCGCCGTTGGGCACCGCCTAACGTGGAGGTGGTCTGGGGGCGTGCCGAAGAGCAGCCGGTGGAACGCTGGGGTGTTGCCGTGGCTAAGGCGCTCGCGCAGCCGCCGGTCGCGGCAGAGCTGTGCCTTCCGCTCGTCCGGACGGGCGGCGCGGCGATCCTCTGGCTCGGCAAGGGCGCGGACCTCGGCCGCCTCGCCGCTGCAGTGAAGCGGCTCGGCGGCGGCACGCCCGAGCTACACGATGGACTGGCGGTCGTCTCGAAGATCGCGCCGACGCCCGCAGGCTTTCCGCGGCGCATCGGTGTCGCGAAGAAGCGTCCGCTGCCCTAGCGACAATGGCCGGGCGGATGTCCCGGATCTATGCCCTCGCGAACCAGAAAGGCGGTGTCGGTAAGACGACGACCGCCGTCAACCTCGCCGCGTGCCTTGCCGAGGCCGGCGAGCGCGCACTCGTGATCGACCTCGACCCGCAGGCGAACGCCACATCGGGTCTCGGGATGCGCGCGAACGGAACCTCGAGCTACGACCTGCTCGACGGCGCGCCTCTCGCCGAGCTCGTCCATCAGACCGCCTTCACGAACCTCGACCTCGTGCCGGCCAAGCCGGACCTCGCCGGCGCGGCCGTGGAGCTCTCCGGCATCGCGGACGGCGAGCGGTACCTCGCAGAGGCCCTCGCGTCCGGAAGCGACCGCTACGACTTCGTCTTCCTCGACTGCCCGCCTTCGCTCGGGCCGCTGACCGTCAACGCGCTCGCCGCAGCCGACCGCGTTCTCGTGCCGGTGCAGGCGGAGTACTACGCGCTCGAAGGGCTGTCGCAACTGCTCCATTCGGTGGAGCTGATCCGGAGGCGGCTCAACCCGCACCTCGGCATCGGCGGCATCCTGCTGACGATGGTCGACGGCCGCACGCGCCTCGCGGCCCAGGTCGAGGAGGAGGTGCGCCGCCACTTCGGCCCGCTCGTCTTCCGCACGGCCGTTCCGCGTTCTGTGCGACTCGCCGAGGCTCCGAGCTACGGCCTGCCGGCGATCGCCTACGATCGTCGCTCCGCCGGAGCCGACGCCTACTGGAAGGTGGCGATGGAACTTGTCGAGCGCGCCTGAGTCTTCGTCCTCCCCCCAGCGACGGGGCCTCGGTCGCGGCCTCGAGGTCCTCATGGGGGGCCCGCCCGCGTCCTCCGAGCTGCTCGAGATTCCCGTCGACGCGATCTTCCCCGGCGCTCGCCAGCCACGTCGCCGCTTCGAGCCGGAGGCGGCCTCGGGACTGGCGGAATCGATTCGGCAGCAGGGGGTCATCCAGCCGCTCCTCGTGCGGCCGCGGAGTGCAGGCGGCTTCGAGATCGTCGCCGGGGAGCGTCGCTGGCGTGCTGCGCGGGAGGCGGGCCGCGAGACGGTTCCGGCTGTCGTCCGAGTTGCCGACGACCGCGAGACGCTTCTCCTCGGCCTGGTCGAGAACGTCGCGCGCGAGCAGCTGACTCCGATCGAGGAGGCGCGCGCCTACGCCGTCCTGATGGACGAGTTCCAGCTCTCACTCGGCGAAGTCGCCGAGCGGGTCGGTCGCTCGAAGCCATCTGTCTCGAACCGCGTCCGGCTGCTCGAGCTGCCCGACGACGTGCTCGGGATGGTGGAGCGCGGGCAG
>DATFHC010000098.1:0-36067 GCA_035248765.1 Gaiellaceae bacterium | reverse complement strand
GCACCTTCTACGGCGCGTCGGCCGCGAGCGGCCACATCCTCTGGGAGCTCAACACGGGCGGCTCGATCTCGGGAGCCGCGGTCATCGTGGACGGCGTGGCCTACGCCGGCAGCTTCTCGCACCGGATCATCGGCGTGAGGGTTCGCACCGGCCACAGGGTGCTGGCGTTCCCGCACGGGCAATACGTGCCGGTCTCGGGCAACGGGATGCGGCTGCTCCTGAACGGCTTCTCCCGCATCTACGCCGTGGAACCGCGGCGGCCTCACCGCCGTCAGCTCGCACGCTGAGGCCGTTTCCTAAGAGCGTCCTCATGCCCGTCGGCTATCGTCGCCCCTCGTGACTGCGCCTGCTCCCCCTTCGCGCGGCTTCGATCCGGAGGCCGAGCAGGAGGTCGATTTCGCGAAGTACGTCCGCCTGCTCGCCATCCGCTGGTGGCTGCTCGCGGCGGGCGTGGTGGCGGGAGCGGTGATCGGCTATCTCGTCTCGCTCGGCGGGACGCAGGTCTACGCGGCCACGGCCACGATCTATCTCGGCCAGCCCTACACCCCGACCGGCGGAGCGCTGGTGCAGAACATTCAGACCAACCCGTCGGCGGTTGCGACGGCTGTCCAGTCGCAGGCCGTGCAGAACACGGTCGCAAACCGCTGCAAGACGAAGGCGTCCGCCTTTGAACACGGGATCTCGACGCAGGCGGTTCCCACCGGCGCCTCCGCCAAGAGCGGGGCGCAGGTCAACCCGCTCGTCAAGATCACCGTCCAGGCCAAGAAGGGGAAGGTCGCGGCCTGCGCTGCGAACGCACTCTCCGACGAGGTGGTGAGCCCGAAGCATCTCGGATCGTACGCCGCGCAGAAGATCGCCAACCTCAACGCGCAGATCGCCCTCGACAATGCCCAGATCAAGTTGGTTCAGACGGCGATCAGCAATGCGAGCCTTTCCGACACGATCAAGCTGATCCTCCAGACCGAGCAGCGCACCACTCAGATCGACAAGACCACGAATGCGCAGCTTCTCCTGCTCGCAAAGGGCGTCGAGTCGCCGAAGGTCTACACGCACGCCGCTTCACACAAGATCACCGCCCGCAGCCGGCGCAACACGGTCGTCATCGCGGCCCTGATCGGGCTCATTCTCGGAGCGCTCGCCGCGCTCCTGTGGGACACGGTCGTGCCGCGGCTGGTGCCGCGCAACGGCGACTAGTCTCTCCCCGTGTTCGACGAGAAGCGCGTCGGGGTCGTCGTCCCCGCGTACGACGAGGAGGAGTTGATCGGCGCGACGCTCGAGGGAATCCCGACGCTCGTCGACCGGATCTTCGTCGTGAACGACGGATCCTCCGACCGCACCGCAGAGGTTGCGCGGGCAACGGGAGACGGCCGGGTCGAGGTGATCTCGCACGAGCGGCGGAGCGGCGTCGGTGCGGCAACAGTCACGGGTTACCGTCGCGCGATCGCGGACGGGATGGACGTCGTCGTCGTCATGAACGGCGACAACCAGATGGATCCCGAGGACCTGCCGAAGCTCGTTGCACCGGTCGCGCGCGGCGAGGTCGACTACGCGAAGGCGAACCGGCTCGCCACCGGACAGGCCTGGCAGCTGATCCCGAAGACGCGGTTCTTCGGCAACGCGATCCTCTCGATGCTGACGAAGGTCGCGTCGGGCTACTGGCACGTCGCCGACTCGCAGTCCGGTTACACCGTCGTCTCCCGAGAGATGCTCGAGCTGCTCGACCTCGATCACATCTATACGAACTACGGCTTCCCCAACGACATGCTCGTCCACCTCAACGTCTGGAACGCGCGGGTGCGCGACTTCCCGTCGCGCCCGATCTACGGCGTCGGCGAGCGCTCGAACATGCGCTACCGCCACGTCGTGCCGCGGATCGCGTGGTTACTCGTGCGCGGCTTCTTCTGGCGGCTCTGGGAGAAGTACGTGAAGCGCGACTTCCACCCGCTCGTCTTCTTCTACGTGATGGGGTTCATCGCGACCGTCGCGGGGGTGCTCCTCGGGCTTGTCGTCGTCGGCTACCGGATCGCGGGCTACTCGATTCCCATCGCGACCGTCGTCCTCGTTGCACTGCTCGTCATCTCGGGCCTGCAGTTCACGCTGTTCGCGATGTGGTTCGACATGGAATCGAACAAAGACCTCAAATAGCTCAGCTAGCATCGCCTCCGTGCCAACCGCGCTAGTTACGGGAGGAGCCGGCTTTCTCGGCTCGCACCTTTGCGACTACCTGCTCGAGCGCGGGCACCGCGTGCTCTGCGTCGACAACCTCGTCAGCGGCTCGCTCTCGAACATCGAGCACATCCGCGACGAGGCGTTCACGTTCGTGCCGCACGACGTGGTGGACCCGATCCGCGTCGACGAGCCGATCGACTTCATCTACCACTTCGCCGCGCTCGCGAGCCCGGAGGACTACCTCCGGATGCCGCTCCACTCGCTGAAGGTCGGCTCCTACGGGACGCACCACATGCTCGGTCTCGCGAAGTTCAAGCGGGCCCGCTTCCTGCTCGCCTCGACGAGCGAGGTCTACGGCGATCCGCAGATCCACCCGCAGCCCGAGACCTACTGGGGACACGTGAACCCGATCGGGCCGCGCGGCGTCTACGACGAGGCGAAGCGCTATGCCGAGGCGCTGACCATGGCCTACCACGGGCAGCAGGGCGTCGACACGGCGATCGTGCGCATCTTCAACACGTACGGACCGCGCATGCGGCCGAACGACGGTCGCGCGGTCTCGAACTTCATCCGGCAGGCGATCGCCGAGGAGCCGATCACCGTCTTCGGCGACGGATCGCAGACGCGGAGCTTCTGTTACGTCGACGACCTGATCCGCGGCATCGTCCTCCTCGCCGAGAGCGGTGAGCACCTCCCCGTCAACATCGGCAACCCGGACGAGCGCACGCTGCTCGAGCTCGCCGAGATCGTGAAGCGGATCACCGGCGCGTCGAGCGAGATCGTCTTCGAGGCGCTTCGGGTCGACGATCCGATGCAACGCAAGCCCGACATCACGCGGGCACAGCAGATCCTCGGCTGGGAGCCCGAGGTTCCGCTCGAGGAAGGGCTCTCCCGCCTGCTCCGCGAGCAGGGCCGCGAGCCGATCAGGGTCTGAACGAGCAGAGCCTGGGCGCCGAGCCGCTCCTCGTCCGCACCTTGCGGCGCGAGCCAGTTGAGCGGACGCCGGTGTGGTTCATGCGCCAGGCCGGGCGCTCCCTCCCGGAGTACCGCGCGCTGCGGGAGAAGCACGGCTTCTTCGAGATCGCGGGAACGCCGGAGCTGTGCGCCGAGGTGACACTGCAGCCCGTTCGGCGGCACGGCGTGGACGCCGCCGTTCTCTTCGCCGACATCATGTCGCCCGTCCTCGGCATGGGTGTCGAGGTGGATCTCGTCGAGGGCGTCGGCCCGGTCGTGGAGGAGCCGGTGAACTCGGCTGCGGCCGTGGAGCGGCTGCAGGTCGCCGCGCCCGAGGCGTGGGCGGCGCCGATCCTCGAGGCAGTACGGCTTGTGCGCGCGGAGCTCGAGCCCGAGCGGGCGCTGGTCGGCTTCTGCGGCGGGCCGTTCACCGTCGCGGGCTATCTCGTCGAGGGCCGGCCGAGCCGGGACTTCGTCCGGACGAAGTCGCTCATGTACCGCGAGCCCGCGACGTGGCACGCGCTCATGGACCGGCTGACCGAGCAGTTCGCGGCTTACGTAGCCGCGACCGCCGCTGCAGGTGCCGACGCGATCCAGCTCTTCGATTCCTGGGTCGGTGTCCTTTCGGTCGCCGACTACCGGGAGTTCGTCGCGCCGTACTCGGCGCGAGTACTGGCGGCGGCCGGCGTCCCGACGATCCATTTCGGGACCGGGACGACACCGCAGCTGCTGGCCGAGATGGCGCAAGCCGGAGGCACCGCGATCGGCGTCGACTGGCGCATCCGCCTCGACGAGGCCTGGACGGTCGTCGGGGAGGAGCGAGGGGTGCAGGGAAATCTCGAACCCGCGGTACTGCTCGGCCCATGGGAGCGGGTGGAGTCTGCCGCGTTCGACGTCCTCCGCAGGGCCGGCGGCCGTCCGGGGCACGTCTTCAACCTTGGCCACGGCGTCCTACCGCAGACCGAACCGGACGTCTTAACGCGGCTCACCGAGCTCGTCCGCAGCTACGGTCAAAGCGTATGAAGGCGGCTGTCGTGTTGATGGCGTACGGCTCGCCGGAGCGGCTGGCGGACGTCCCCGCGTACTACGCGGACATCCGTGGCGGCCGGCCGATCGCACCGGAGAACCTCGCTGATCTCGTCGAGCGCTACCGGCGGCTGTGCATCGAGGACTCGTCGCCGCTCAACGCGATCACCGAACAAACGCGTGCGGCTCTCGAGGACGAGCTCGGCCTTCGGGTCTTCACCGGGATGAAGCACTGGACGCCGCGAATCGCGGACGCCGTGGAGGCCGCGCTCGCGTCAGGAGCCGAGGAGATCGTCGGCCTCGTGCTCGCGCCGCACTACTCCGCGCTCTCGATCGCGGGCTACCGCGACCAGCTCGAGCAGGCGCTCGCGGACCGCGCGGAGCTGCGCTTCGTCGACAGCTGGCACCAGGAGCCGGGGTTCGTCGAGCTCCTCGCGGATCGTGTTCGCGGCACCGATGCCCACGTCGTGTTCACTGCGCACTCGCTGCCCGCGCGGATCCTCGACGAGGGAGATCCCTACAGGGATCAGCTCCTCAAGACCTCCCGGCTGGTCGCCGATGCCTCCGGAGTGAGCGACTGGAGCTTCTCCTTCCAGAGCGAGTCGCCGACCGGCGAGGCGTGGCTCGGGCCGGACATACTCGACCACCTCGAGGCGCTGCGAGGGCAGGGCGTCGAACGCGTCCTCGTCTGCCCGGTCGGCTTCGTCTCGGATCACCTCGAGATCCGCTGGGACATCGACGTCGAGGCGCAGGAGAAAGCGGGCGAGCTGGGAATGCAACTCGAGCGCATCGAGATGCCGAATGCCGATCCGACCTTCGTCCGCACGCTCGCCGGAATCGTCCGGCGAGCTCTGTCAGTACCGTCGCCGGCGTGAGCTCGAGGACCTGTCCCGACTGGCCGGAGCTGATGGAGATCGCTCCCGAGCTCCAGTTCAAGCACTACTCCGTCGCCGAGGCGAGGCTGCCGGCGGACGCGTTGATGCAAGTTCCCGACGTCGGGCTCTCGGACGTCGCCATCTGCTGCGACCTCGAGCGGCACGTCTTCTACGCGGCCCATACCGACGAGAAGGTCGCCGAGGCTCTGCGCGCGAGCCATTGGTTCGAGGTGCGCGACTGGGTCGCGGCCGGCCGCCCCGGTGCGCTCTAGGCGAAGACTTCGTTCGGCAGGGGCTCACCGTGGAGGAACGCGAGCACGTTCTCGACGAGCACGCGCGTCATCGCAGCCCGGGTCTCGACCGTCGCGCTCGCGATGTGCGGGGTCAGCACGACGTTCGGGAGGTCGAGCAGCCGGTCCGGCACGCTGGGCTCGTCGGCGAAGACGTCGAGACCCGCGGAGATCCGCCCCGAGACGAGCTCGTCCACGAGCGCGTGTTCGTTCACGATCGCGCCGCGCGCCGTATTGACCAGCGTGGCTCCGTCCTGGAGGAGTGCCAGCCGCTCGCGCGAGAGCAGCCCGTGCGTCTCCGGCGTCAGCGGCACGTGGAGCGAGACGACGTCCGCACGGCGCAGGAGCTCTTCGAGTGGAAGCCCTTCGCTCCGCCGGTGGTGGACGACGTGCATCCCGAACGCATCGGCGCGGCGCGCTACCTCCGTCCCGATCCGTCCCTTGCCGACGAGGCCGAGCGTCGAGCCGGCGAGGTCTCGTCCGAGCAGTTCCGGCTCCGCCCAGCCACGCCGCCAATGTCGTTCGCGCACGAAGCGATCCGACTCGACGAGGTGACGGCGGCAGGCGAGGATCAACGCCAGCGTGAGGTCGGCGACCGTGGAGTCGAGGACGCCGGGCGTGTTCGTGACCGCGATCCCGCGCCGGCGGCAGGCCGCCACGTCGACGGTGTCGTAGCCGACTCCGTAGTTCGCGACGAGGCGTAGGTCGGGTAGTAGGTCGAGCTCCTCCGCTCCCACGCGCGCGACGACCGCGACGAGCGCCTCGACGCGCGGCAGCGGCTCCGGTGGCGGCCACGCCGTCAGCACGTCGACCTCCGGCAGCCGGTTCCACGCAGGCCCCGGCAGCGTCTGTGTCGCGACGATCCTCACCGCCTGAGTATCTCCGCGAGGGGCCGCGTGTTCAGGATGTCCGCCGCGGTCGCCCAGCCTCGCCGGGCGGTCGTCACCGCGAGGCGCATATTGCCGAGCCCCTGTACCGAATGCGCGTCGGTCGAGCAGACGACGGGGACGCCCGCGTCGACCGCGAGGCGCACCTCGTCGTCGCGCAGGTCGAGCCGGTCAGGAAGGCCGTTCGTCTCGAGAGCCACGCCCGTTTCGAGCGCGACTTCGATCGTCCGCTCGAGATCGAGCGCGTTCGGCGGCCGGTGGTTGAGGATTCGCCCGCGCGGGTGGCTGAGGCAGCGCACGGCCGGATGCCGCATCGCCTCGGTCACGCGCGCCGTCAGCTCTGCGCCGGGCAGGCGCTGGCCCGCGTGCAACGACAGCTGCACCCACTCGAGCTCCGCGAGCACGTCGTCCGGGAGGTCGAGGTTGCCGTCGGCGCGGATGTCGCACTCGGTACCGCGCAGGACACGGAACGGCGCCAGAGCATCGTTCGCGGCCGCGATCTCTTCCGCCTGCCGCCGCAAGGCTTCGGCGTCGAGCCCCGGCACGACGCTCACGTTCGGCGTGTGGTCGCAGATCGCGAGGTACTCGTAGCCGCGGTCGCGCGCCGCTGTCGCCATCTCGAACACCGAGGCCTTGCCGTCCGACCACGTCGTGTGGCAGTGGAGGTCGCCGCGGATGTCCGACTCCTCGACGAGCGTCGGCGCGTCGCCGCGGAAGGGCGACTCGCGCAGCTCGGGTGGGAGCCACTCCAGCTCTAGTCGTGCGTACACCTCTTCCTCCGTCGCGGCGTCGGGGAGCGGCTCGAGAGCCGCGATGTATTCGTCCGAGCCGGTCGCGCGAGCGAGTTCGGTGCCGAACCGGCCGGGCCGCGCAGCGACGAGCTCGACCGGGATGCCCTCTACCGTGACGCCGAGCGCATGGCGCTCGTCTCGCTCGAGCACCGCCACGACCGCCGGATGTGCGAGGAACCGGTCGAGGGCGCCCGGCGTCTGCGAGACGAGGAGGAGCCGATGCACAAGCTCGCAGCCACGCCGCAGCTCGCCGGCCGCGACCGCATCGAGCGGAGCCGCGATCGCGTCGGACAGTGCGCTCGCGCGGTTGCGGGTCAAGCCACGCCGCCCCGGTTGCGGCCCACGGGCCAGCGCCTCGAGGATCTTGGCCTCGGTCGCCGGCCCGACGCCCGGAGCCTCGCGCAGCCTTCCGGCCTCAGCGGCCGCCCGGAGGTCATCCGCCGACCTGATCCCGAGCGCGCGACCGAGCGTGACGAGCCGCTGCGGGCCGAGCCCGAGGTAGCGGCCGAGCGCTACGAGCTCCGGCTCGACCTCGCGCTCGAGCTCCTCCAGCTCAGCGATCCGCCCTGTCTCGACCAGCTCGCGCAGGCGGCGCTCGATTCCCGGGCCGATCCCACGCAGATCGCGCACGCGGCCGCTTCGCACGAGCTCCTCCACAGGAGCCGGCGTCGAGCGGATGAGGTCGGCCGCACGGCGGTACGCGCGCACGCTCCAGGTGGCAGCGCCCGCGAGGTCGAGCAGCCCGGCGTACGCGTCGAGGGTGCGGGCGATCTCGTCGTTGTCCACGGGGCTAGTGTCTCCCCGTGGCGACCGTCGTGATCCCGTTTGCCGGCGCGGAGGGCAAGACGCGGCTCCATTCCTCGCGCCGAGTCCGCGGAGCGCTGGCGCGAGCGATGCTCCAGGACGTCCTGGCAGCGTGCGTGGCGGTGGGACAGACCCGCGTCGTGACTCCGGACGACGAGGGCGCCGCAGCTGCCGCCGAAGCGGGTGCCGACGTTGTGTCCGATCCCGGCGGCGGCCAGGGTCCGGCAGTTCAGGCAGGACTGGAAGGCGCCGAGCCCGGCGACATCCTCGTCGTCAACGCCGACGTTCCATGCGTGGTGCCGCACGACCTGCGCTCCCTGCTCGCCGCGACTCCTGCCGGTTGCTTTGGTCTCGTCGAGGCTCTCGACGGGACGACGAACGCGCTCAACATCCCCTCGGCCGAGGCGTTCGCCCCCCTCTACGGCCCGAGCAGCGCCGACCGCTTCCGGGCGCATGCCGAATCGCTCGGGTTGGAGGCCGTATCGGTCGTGCTGCCGAACCTCGCGGAAGACGTCGACACGATGGAGGACATGACGCGACTTCAGCTGCGGGCCGGCCCGCGCACGCAGGCGTGTCTCGCGGAGCTCGAGGGGAACCTCGCCTGAACGTCGTCCTTCTCTCGGGAGGCGTGGGCGGCGCGCGCTTCGTCGTCGGTGTCGTGGACGTTGCGGGGGCGGCGGCGACGAACGTGATCGGCAACGTCGGCGACGACGTCGACGTGCTCGGCCTTCATGTCTCGCCGGATCTCGACTCGATCCTCTACGCGCTGGCGGGCCTCGCGGATGAGCGGCGCGGCTGGGGTCGGAGCGGAGAGAGCTGGAACGCGCTCGAGGCGGCCGGCGGGCTCGGTGGAGAGGACTGGTTCGCGCTCGGTGACAAGGATCTGGGGCTCCATCTCGTCCGCACACAGGCGCTCCGCGCCGGCGAGCGGCTTTCCGTCGTGACGGCGCGGCTGGCGGAGAGGCTCGGCGTCGAGACGCGGCTGCTTCCGGCCACCGACGACCCACTGCGGACGTGGCTCGAGACGCCGGCCGGGGCGTTTCCGTTCCAGGAATGGTTCGTGGCGCGCGGTCACCGCGACGAGGTCGACGCCTTGCGCTTCGAAGGGGAGGAGGCAGCGCGGCCCGCGCCGGGCGTGCTCGAGACGCTCGTCGGAGCGGATCTGATCCTGCTCGCGCCGAGCAACCCGTACGTATCCGTCTGGCCGATCCTCGCTGTGCGCGAGGTACGCGACGCGCTCGCAGGGCGGAGCGTCCCGTGCGTCGCCGTCAGCCCGCTCATCGGCGGCCGCGCGGTCAAGGGGCCCGCCGACCGCATGCTGCGGCATCTTGCGGGCGGCACGTCGCCGCGCCACGTTGCCGGCTGCTACTCGGGACTGATCGACGCGCTCGTCGTGGACGAGGCCGATGCGGACGATCTCGATGGGCTCGGCGACATCCGGCCGATCGTGACGCGCACGCTCATGAGCGACGGCGACGCGCGCCGCCGGCTCGCCGAGGTGGCGTTGGGAGCGGTACCGGCGTGAAGGTCGCGATCGTGGGCGGAACCGGCGACTTCGGGCTGGCCCTCGCAGCGCGGCTGGTCGAGGCGGGCGACGAGGTCGTGATCGGCTCGCGTGACGCGGAGCGTGCGCAGGAGAAGGCCCGCGAGGTCGGCGCGGTCGGAGGCGCCACGAACGACGGTGCGGTCCGCGACGTCGACCTCGTCGTGCTCGCGACGAAGGCCGACGGCACCCTCGAGACGGCGTCTGCTCTCGCGGATGCCCTGAGCACGACTCCGGTTCTCAGCGTCGCCAGCGACCTCCGTTCCAAAGAACCCGTCTCCCTGGCCGAGCGCACACAGGAGCTCGTGCGCGCCCCGGTGGTGGCGGGCCTCCACTCGCTCGCCGCCGGAAAGCTCGCGCACGGCCGCCCCGACGAGGACGCGTTCGTCTGCGGAGACGACGCCGAGGCGAAAGAGCTCGCGCTCGAGCTGGCGGGAAAGGTCGTCGCGGGCCGCGCACTCGACGCCGGGCCGCTCGCGCGTGCGCGCGCGCTCGAGGGGCTGACGGCGGTCATCGTCAGTCTCAACAAGCGCTACAAGGGTCACGCCGGCATCCGTGTCACCGGCCTTCCGTGACGCAGGTCGTCGAGCTCACCGACCCGGCGGAGCGCTCCCGCATCGCCGAAGCCGTGCTCCGCGACCTGCCCGAATGGTTCGGGATCGAGGAAGCCACCGTGGCATACATCGAGGCGGCGGCGACACTTCCCACTTTCGCGGTCGAGGACGTGGGCTTCCTCTGCCTGAAACAGCACACGTCGCGGGCCGCGGAGCTCTACGTCATGGGCGTCCGCCGCGAGCACCATCGGCGCGGGATCGGCCGTGCGCTCGTTGCCGCCGGCGAGGCGTGGTGCCGCGCGCACGGCATCCGCTTCTTCCAGGTGAAGACGCTCGGCCCGTCGCGAGAGAGTCGCGGCTACGGCGCGACCCGCGCGTTCTACGAGGCGATGGGATTCATCGCCCTCGAGGAGATCCATGGCTTCTGGGACGAGGAGAAACCAGCCCTGATCCTCGTCAAGGACGTCGGGCCGGGCTTCACGGTTGCCCCGGTCGTCGGGCTCCCGGAGCTGCAGGAGGGAGACGATCTCGCGGCGCTGATCGCCGAGCGAGCCGAGCTCGCAGACGGGGACGTCGTCGTGGTCGCCCAGAAGGCGGTCTCCAAGGTCGAGGGTCGCGTGGTGGAGCTCGGCGGTATCGAGCCGTCCGAGCAGGCGCGCGAGCTCGCCGCCGACGAGGCCGACCCGCGCCGGATCCAGGTCATTCTCGACGAGGCAGCCGAGCTTGTCCGCGTGCGCCCGCCGCTCATCATCGCCCGCACCAGGCACGGCTATGTCTGCGGTTCGGCGGGTGTCGACGCCTCGAACGCGCCGACGCCGGAGACGGTCGTTCTCCTCCCGGTCGATCCCGACGCGTCCGCGGCGCGGCTCCGGGAGGAGCTGCGCGAGCGGACGGGCGCCGAGGTCGGCGTCGTCGTCACCGACTCCTTCGGCCGGCCGTGGCGCGCCGCGACGACGGATGTCGCGATCGGGGCCGCGGGTGTAGAGGTCGTCCGCGATCTGATGGGCGCTCGCGACCCAGTCGGCTACGAGCTGCATGCGACGCGGATCGCCGTCGCCGACGAGATCGCAGGCGCGGCGCAACTCGTCTTCGGCAAGCTCGACCGCGTCCCCGTGGCGGTCATCCGCGGCCTCGACGTGGGCGGCGACGGCCGGGCCGCCGATCTCGTCATCCCACCCGAGACGGACCTCTTCCGTTAAAAACCGTCCCGTGAGTGATGCGATCGAGAAGGCGAACGCACTTCTCCGCGAACGGGGCTATGCGGAGCGCGACCTCGCGGTTCACGCCGGCCCGCGCGGCAAGGCCCTGCTCAAGGGGAACAAGATCCTCAGCCCGCTGAGCGACGACGCAGGGGTCGTGCTGCAGGTCGTCCGGGATCTCGTCCCCTCCGACGAGGAGCTCGGGGCCAAGATCCTGCGTCCCGCCGAGCTGCGCGCGAAGCTCTGAGCGTGGAAGGAGAGGCCGAGCTGCGGCGGGCCGACCTCGCCTCCGACCCGCTCGAGCAGTTCCGCAACTGGTACGGGGAAGCGAGCGCCGCGCTCGACGTTCCCGAGGCGATGGCGCTCGCGACGGCAACAGCCGAAGCTGCGCCGTCGGTGCGGATGGTGCTCCTCAAGAGGTTCGACGAGCGCGGGCTCGTCTTCTACTCGCACTACACGTCACGGAAGGGGCGTGAGCTCGAGGCAAACCCACAAGCGGCGCTCCTCTTCCACTGGCGGCCGCTCGGCCGGCAGGTACGGGTCGAGGGGAGGGTCGAGCGGGTTGAGCCGAAGGAGTCGGACGCGTACTTCGCGACGCGCCCGCGCGACGCTCAGGTCGGCGCGCTTGCCTCGCGTCAGAGCGATCCGCTCGCGTCACGGGGCGAGCTGTACGACAGGCTCGCCGAGCTGGAACGCGAACTCGCCGGCGGCCCGGTGTCAAGGCCGCCGACCTGGGGCGGATTTCGGCTCACGCCTGCGGCGTGGGAGTTCTGGCAGCACCGTGAAAGCCGGCTGCACGACCGCTTCCGCTACGAGCCGGAGCCCGGCGGCTGGCGGATCGATCGACTCTTCCCGTAACGCTTCCGTCACGGTGGCTGCTACCGAGACGTAAGCGTCACGCCTTCCTCGCGAGGCTGCGCCGCAGCGCGGCGAGCCGCTCGTCCCAGGCTGCACCGACGGAGACCATCCACTCGACTGCATCCTCGAGCGGGGCCGGGGTCACCTCGTAGCGCGTCTCGCGGCCCGCGCGTGTCGCCCGCAGCAAGCCCGCGTCGGCCAGCGACGTGAGCTGCTTTGCAACGGCCTGCCGCGTGACCGGCAGCTCGGCCGCAAGCTCCGTCGCGGTCGCCGTCCCGCGCGCCGCCACCGCTTCGATGAGCGAGCGGCGTCCGCCGTCACCGAGTGCGGTGAAGACGCGGTCTACGCCGCCGCGAGCGCCGTCCACGCGAACGCGCGCAGCTCGAGCGCAGGGGCGAACTCGGGTGAGGACTCGACGACGCGGACCAGAGTTCCGTCGACGACCGGCTCGAGCTCGATCGCGACGCTCCCGCCCTCGTCCCAGTCGAACACGAGCCGCTCGGCCTCCTCGAGCTCCCGCACGACTGCATGCCGCTCGTCGCCGTCGCCCCAGCGAAAGACGCCCTCGCCTCCCGGCCGCGCGTCGAGCTCGACCTCCGTCGCAAACCACTCCTCGAGCCGCTCAGGCTCGGTCAACGCCTCCCACACTTCGTCGGGCGTCTCATCCAGGACGATCTGCCGTTCGACTTCCATTTGCGCAACCTCCTAGTTGCGTATTAATGTGCAACCGATGAGTAGCGTATCGAACCACCTGGTGCCGATGGTGGTCGAGTCCGACGGCCGCTTCGAGCGGTCGTTCGACATCTTCTCCCGGCTCCTGCGCGAGCGGATCGTCTTCCTCGGCACGGAAGTGGAAGCGTCGGCGGCGAACCTCGTCGTCGCCCAGCTCCTCTTCCTCGAGGCGGACGATCCCGACTCCGACATCCGCTTCTACATCAACTCGCCCGGCGGGGACGCCTACGCGGGCATGGCCATGTATGACGCGATGCAGTACGTCAAGCCGGACGTCCAGACGTACTGCATCGGGATGGCGATGTCGGCCGGAGCTCTCCTGCTCGCCGGAGGAGCGGCTGGCAAGCGCTTCGTGCTGCCGAACTCCAAGGTGATGATCCACCAGGGTTCGGGCGGCTTCCGCGGGACGCCGGCGGACATCCAGATCGCCGCACGCGAGATCCTTTCCCTCACGCGCCGCTACGCGGAGGTGATCGCCCACCATTCCGGCCGGGACGTCGAGCAGGTGATACGCGACATCGACCGTGACCGCTTCCTCGCCCCCGAAGAAGCGGTCGAGTACGGGCTCGCCGACACAGTGCTCGCTGCGCGCGACGGTGACGCGGCCGGCTAGCTCCGAGTCGACGCGGGCGGGCCCCAGCGAACGCTGTCGCCGAGGATCTCGTCGATCCGCTCGAGCGTCGCGGCGTCGAGCTCGACTCCGGAGGCCGCAGCATTGTCCTCGACCTGCGCGGGACGGGTCGCCCCGATGATGGCGGCCGCGACGTTGTCCTCCCGCAACACCCAGGCGAGCGCGAGCTGCGCAATCGAGAGTCCGAGCTCCTCGGCGACCGGCCGCAGCCTTTGCACGCGCTCGAGCAGGATCTGGTCGCCGGCTCGATCCATGAAGTAGTTCATCCGCTCGTGCGCGGCGCGACTGTCGCCGGGCGGCGCCTCGCCCGGCCGGTACTTGCCGGTGAGGATGCCCTGGCCGAGCGGTGACCAGACGATCTGGGAGATGCCGAGCTCACGCGAGGCCGGGATCACGTCGCGCTCGGGGCCGCGCCAGATCATCGAGTACTGCGGCTGGCTCGAGACGAAATGCTTGACGCCGGCCATCGCCTGCGCTTCGCGGATCTTCTCCTCCGGCCACTCGCTGAAGCCGAGATAGCGAGCCTTTCCTTCCCGCACGACCTCCGTCAGCGCCTCCATCGTCTCCTCGAGCGGCACGTCCCAGTCGTAGCGATGGCACTGGTAGAGGTCGACGTGGTCCGTGCGGAGCCGCGCTAGCGAGGCGTCGATCTGCTTCGCCACCTGCGCGCGGGAAAGCCCGCGGTCGGCATCCGACATCGGGAAGTAGAGCTTCGTCGCGAGGACGTACGAGTCCCGCGGCCGATCGGCCAGCACCTCGCCGAGAAACTTCTCTGCGCCGCCTCCGGAGTAGACGTTCGCCGTGTCGATGAAGTCGATTCCGAGCTCGAAAGCCTTCGCCACGCACGCCTCCGCCTGCTCACGGGCGACTGCACCGCCGTACGTCATCCACGAGCCCAGCGAGATCTCGGAGACCATCAGATCGCTCGAGCCGAGCCGCCTCTTGCGCATGGCTTCGACGCTAACGGTTAGCGTCCGCGCTGTGCCGCAGCTCAACGCGATCGGGATCGTCTGCTCCGACATGAAGCGCTCGGTGGCGTTCTACGGACAGCTCGGAATCGAGTTCCCCGAGGGCAACGGCCACATCGAGGCGACGCTTCCGAACGGCGTCCGCCTTATGCTCGACAGCGAGGAGGTCGTACGCAGCTTCCGGCCGGAATGGACGCGCGCGACCGGCAACCAGCTCTCACTCGCCTTCGAGTGCGGTAGCCCCGAAGAAGTGGATGAGCTCTACGCGCGGGTCGTCGGCGCCGGGTTCGACGGGGAGAAAGAGCCGTGGGACGCGTTCTGGGGCCAGCGCTACGCGCAGCTCGCCGATCCCGACGGCGTCCCGGTCGACCTGTTCGCCGCACTTCCATCGACGGACTAGTCGAGGAGAAGGTCGAGCTAGGCGCCTGCCTTCGCCTGTCGATTCTGCGGCCGCCGAGCGCTGAGGAGCTGATCGACGAGGCGGCGTTCGACGAGGAGGAGTTCCTGCCGTACTGGGCCGAGCTCTGGCCGAGCGGGCTCGCCCTCGCGCGGCACGTCGCCGATCGCGACCTGACAGGGCGGCGTGTCCTCGAGCTCGGATGCGGGCTGGGACTGCCGGCGCTCGCGGCGGCGCTGCGCGGCGCAGAGGTGCTCGCCACGGATTGGGCGGAGGACGCGATCGAGTTGGTCCGGTTGAACGCCGAGCGCAACGAGGTCTTCGTGCGTGTGGCCCGAGTCCGTTGGAGCGAGCCGGAGCCGGTGCTCCGGGCGGCTCCGTGGGACGTCGTCCTCGGCGCCGACCTGCTCTACGAGGCGCGCAATGCCGAGCAGCTCGCGGACCTCCTGCCGCAGCTGGGCGGCGAGGTTCTGCTTGCGGAACCGGGGAGACCGCACGCTAAGGACTTCCTCGAGCGGTTCCGCGCCGAGGACCTTGGAAAACGGATCTACCGGCTAGCCTGCTGAGCCGTGCTCGCCACGCTCGCCCTGACGATTTCGCTCGCCGTCGCCCCGAAGCCGCACATCGTCTGGAAGCCGATCCCCTACGGGGCGGAACGGAAGGCCGAGATGGCCTCGTACGCCCAAAGGCACTACGGGATCCATTCCTGGCGGCTCCACCCGAAGGTGATCGTCGAGCACTACACGGGCAGCGACAGCTTCTCGGCAGTCTGGAACACGTTCGCTGCCAATGCGCCCGACCCGGAACTCGGTGAGCTGCCCGGCACGTGCGCGCACTTCGTAGTCGACCGCGACGGGACGATCTACCAGCTCGTTCCTCTGAGCGTGATGTGCCGGCACACCGTGGGACTCAACTACGTCGCGATCGGGATCGAGCACGTGGGGACGTCCGACGCCGAGATCCTCCACGACCGCGCGCAGTATCGGTCGTCGCTCGAGCTGTCCGCCTGGCTCGTCGGTCGGTTCCACATCAGGATCCGCAACGTGATCGGACACAGCGAGAGCCTCTCGAGCCCGTACCACCGGGAGCTGTACAAGCCGTGGGCGCACCAGACGCACGGCGACTGGAGGCACGCGGACATGGACATCTTCCGGGCGAAGCTCCGTGCGCTTTTGCGAACCGACGCGTGACGCTAGACTCGCGCGCATGCCGAGATATCTGATTGCCCGCAGCTTCGAAGTCACCGAGGAAGGGATGCCCCCGGTCGGCCGTCGCTCGCGAGAGCTCACCGAGAACGAGTTCCCCGAGATCACGTGGGAGCACAGCCACGTCCTCGTCGACGACGAGGGGCTGGTGCACACGTACTGCGTTTACGAGGCGCCGAGTGAAGAGGTTGTCCGCGAGCACTCGAAGATGCTCGGGCAGCACACGCTCGACTTCCTCCACGAGATCGCCGGCGACGTGACGCCGGCGGACTTCCCGCCCGTCTAGGCCTCTCCGCTCCCGAGCCCGAGCAGGTGCGCGTCACCGACGTGGTAGACGGCCTGGTGGGCGACGGCTAGCCGGCGGCGCAGGAAGCGAACCCGCTCGAGGTTCTCCGCGGGAGTCATGTCGAGCGCCTCCTTGTACAGCGTGACGGCGTACGCCTTCGCCCAACCGCGCTCGGCTTCCTCGGCGGCGGCGACGAAGTGCTCCACCGCATGCTCGAGCTCGCCTGCGCCGCGCCAGTGGCGGGCCAGCGCCGCGCCGGCCTCGCCGATCTCGGGCGTCGACTCTTCGATGAACTCGGCGACGTGCCTGTGCCCCTCACGCCGGCGGGCGCGCGGCTGGAGGTCGTACGCGACGTCGCGGATGAGAACGTGCTTGAACGACCACTGCTCGTCTCCCTCGATCCTCGAGACCGTGTCCCGATGAACCAGGTCGCGCCGCTCGAGGGCAGCAAGCGCCGCTCCGAGACAATCCGGGTCGCGGGCGATGCGGACGACCGCGCCTCTCCAGAAGCTCCGGCCGCAGATCGAGGCGTCGAGGAGGACCTCGCGCTCTTCCGCCGGCAGTGCGTCGAGGCGGGCCGCTACGAGGCCGCGAATCGTCGTCGGCAGGGCTTCCGTCGCTTCGGTGCCGCGCTCACTCAGAACGGCAGCCAGTTGCTCGATGAAGAGTGGGTTGCCTTCTGCGGCCTCCGCCACCTGAGCGGCCTTCGCGTCTGCGCCGAGGAGATGGAGCGCGAGCTGAGCCGCGTCGGACCCGCCGAGGGGCTCGAGCGGCAGGGCGTTGTAGGCGAGGAGCCCGCCTCCCCAGCTGGGGCGTACGTCGAGCAGCTCCGGCCGCGCGAGCGTCAGGAGCAGAACGGGCAGGTCGTGCAGCCTCGTGGCGAGGAGCTCGATGAGGTCGAGGAGGACGGGGTCCGCCCAGTGGATGTCCTCGAACACGAACGCCGTCGCCTCGTCTCGCGCCCCCGCTTCGATGAAGACGCGCACCGACTGGAAGAGGCTGTCGCGATCGGGAGCGGTCGCTTTCGTCTCCAGGCCGAGCAGGATCGCGATGTGCCCCGCGACCGTCTCCGCTTCTTCCTTGCCGACGAGCCGCTCCACGAGGCTGCGCAGCTTCCCGGTCCCTACTTCGACGTCGTCGCTATCGAAGATTCCGGCGAGCTCCTTCATCTGCATTGCGAATGCGCCGTACGCGCTGCGCTCGCGATACGGCAGGCAGCGGCCGCGGATGACGCGTCCGCCACGGGCGGCGATGCGTTCCGTGAACTCCGCCGCGAGCCGCGACTTGCCGACGCCGGGCGGGCCGAGGACCGTGATCAGATGCGGCCGCCGCTCGAGTTCGACGCGCTCCCAGGTGGCGTCGAGGAGTCCGACCTCGCGGGCGCGGCCGACGAACGGGGTGCTCGAGAGGTCTCGCTCCCCGGACGCCGTCGTCGTGACGATCGCACGCCAGGCCTCGATCGGCGCTGTCTTCCCCTTTGCGGTCACCGCCTCGACCGGCTCGTATTCGATCGCGCTGCGGGTGGCGCGGTAGGTCTCCTCGCCGACGATAATCTCGCCGACCGGCGCGTGCTGCTGGAGGCGCGAGGCGGTGTTCACGACGTCGCCGGCGACCATGGCCTCGCCGAGTGCCGGCCGCGCCGAGAGCGTTACGACCGCCTCGCCGGTGTTCACGGCCCCACGGATGCGGAGCTCGAGCTCGGGCTGCTCGGCGTTGAGCGACGTGACGGCGTCGCGCACGGCGAGTGCCGCACGCACCGCGCGCTCCGGATCGTCGCCGTGCGCGGTCGGCGCACCGAACACGGCCATCACCGCGTCCCCCACGAACTTCTCCACCACGCCGCCGAACGACTCCAGCTCGTCGCGCACCGTCCCGTGGTACGGGGTCAGGATCGCGCGGACGTCTTCTGGATCGAGCTGCTCCGAGCGTGAGGTGAAGCCGACGAGGTCGACGAAGACCACGCTGACGATCCGCCGCTCTTCGCGGTGGGGCGCCTCCTGCTCGAGCGGAGCTCCGCAGGCGAGACAGAATCGGGCGATGTCGGGGTTTTCCTGGCCGCAGGAACGGCAGGTGGCCATTCCCGCATCCTGGCAGCGATTCGGCTCCACAGCAACGGCTTCGAGATTGGGCGCCTTCTCGGATTGAGACCGGGCTAGCCGCTGCTGACGACGAGATCGACCTTGGCGTGCTGCTTTCGCTTCTTGCCGTGCGCCGGACTCTCGGAGATGACGCGGCCCGTCGCGACCCTGGATGCCGCCGTCCGAACCGTCCCCACGGAGCAGAATCGCCTTCTGATCGCGAGCTTTGCCGCCTGCAACGGCTTCCCGACGACGTTAGGCACCACGCACGGTCGAAGCGTGAACTTCGCCCCGACCTTGACGTCGTCGGTGACTGTGAGCGTGCACTTGTGGATTCCCTTGCAGGCGCCCGACCAGCGCATGAACTGCGAACCCTTCGCGGACTTCGCCTTCAGCGTCACCGACGTCCCGTAGGCGAACCCGTGCGAGCATCGCTTCCCGCAGGAGATGCCGTACGGAGAGCTCGCGATCTTGCCCTTGCCTTTCCCCGCCTTGGCGAGTGCGACCGTGTTCAGGAGCGCGAGGCGCGCCGTTTTTGCCAACGAGGCGACGTTGGCGGCCTTGTAGTCCTGGACGTACGCGAAGCGGAACCGCGTCGACCCTCCGGCCGGCACGTTGCCCGTCTGGTGGAGCGTGAACGTGCTGGCGATCGTCTGAACGAAGGTGAACTTCGCGGCGATCGCCGCCCGGTCGTAGACGATCGCGCCCTGACCGGTCGTCACGTCGTCGTCGGCCGCCCCGTGCATCCGGACGAAGACCGTTCCGGGGGACGCGGGCAGCGAGATGCTGTCGCCGAGGACGTGCGTCGCAAAGCTGCTCTGGCCGGGGAATTCGTATTCGAGCTGCGCCGAGTTGCCGCTCGGCCCCCAGAACCGCTGGCTGTTCTCCCAGAGCAGGTCGATGGAGTGCGCCTTCGAGTCCGTGCTCGTGAACGTGTCGGAGATCCAGCTGATGTGGCCGTCGTGATCCTGGGTGATCGTGCGGTTGTCCGTCACGCCGGTCGGGACGAAGCTCGAGCACGACGTCGCCGTCGGCGGATACGTCGTTGTCGCGCACTTGACGAGCGGGGACGTCTCGTGGACGACGATGTTCCCGGTGGCGGTGTCCACGGCGTAGGTGTTGCTTACCGACGGTAGGCCGGAGGCGCTCGAGTTGATGAGGAAGGCCTGGGCGGAGGCGTACGCGTTCGCGCCGTCGACCTGAACCTCCGAGCGGGCCGGCGTCGCGCTCGACTCCCGGCCCAGGAGCCCTGCATTGCACGCGTACGTGACCGTGGTGTTCGCGAGCGTCGAGTCGTAGAGGAAGCCGTCGTTGATGCCGCAGCCGCTGAGCGAGACATAGTCGAAGGCAGCAGTCAGCTGCTGCACGTCAAGGGCGTAGTCGTAGACCTTGCCGTTGTTCGATCCGCCGCTCACTGCGGATCCCGTGTCTTGACCGACACCGATCACCGGCCCGTCGTACGGCGTCACGTCGGCCGGAGTCGTATTGGCCGGGACTGCCCGTAACCGGCAGGTCTGCTGAAGGACCGGGTCGAGCTTGGCGGAGACGGAGAACGAGCCGTCGGAGGTCAGCGGCACGTTGTGCGCGAGCCTGACGGACGTCTTGCCCGAATAGCACCGCACGTCGACCATGTCGGTCGCGGGGTTGCCACCGGAGGTCGTGCCCGAGATGGCGAGCCTCTGCGTCGCCGCGTTGTTCGTGACCATGAAGAACGACGGGTCGGCCGGGCTTCTGACGTGCGACACCGTGATTGCGCCGTGTGCGGCAGGGGTCGCCACGAGTCCACCGAAGACGAGCACGCCGGCGAGAGCAGCTCCGGCCGCGAGGCGGATCCCAGGGTGGTGCACGGCACCTCCTTTGAGGCGCCGTGCACGGATCCTCCTCCGAGGGCTAGCTGCAGCCGGTGTTCGTGCCGCAGTCGCGGCAGGTGTAACAGCTGCCGGTGCGGACCATCCGGCCACCGCAACGGGCGCACTCGACGGCGTCCTCCCAGCTGTTGAAGAGCGCGGTCTGGCCGGGCGGTGGCGCCTCCGTCGGCTCGGCGGGCGCAGCCGCTTCACCATTCGCGTACCGCTCCGCCATGCGCTGCTTCACCTCGGGCGAGAGGATCCCCGCTTCCTCCTGCTGCTCGGGCGTGAGGAACCGCTTGCCGAACCAGCGGAAGATGTAGTCGACGATCGACTTCGCCGTCCGGATGTCCGCGTCGTTCGTCAGACCGCTCGGCTCGAAGCGCATGTGGCTGAGCTTCGAGACGTAGACCTCCGGCGGCACGCCGTACTGCAGGCCCATCGAGACGGCGAGGCAGAGCGAGTTCATGAGGCCGGCCATCGTCGTCCCGTCCTTGGCGATGTCGACGAAGATGTCGCCCGGGCTGCCGTCGTCGTAGAGGCCGACGTGGATGTAACCCTCGTGGTCTCCGACCTGGAACTTGCGGCCGACTTCGGTGCGGTCGAGCGGCAGGCGCTTCCGCTCGTGCACCTGCACGGGCGGTGTCGCGACTGCCTGCTGGCCGTCCTTGCCGGAGCTCGAGAGCGGTTGTGCGACCTTGCAGTTGTCGCGGTAGATCGCGATCGCCTTGACGCCGAGCTTCCACGCGTCGACGTAGAGGTCCATCACGTCCTCGATCGTGACCTCCTCCGGCATGTTGACCGTCTTCGAGATCGCGCCGGAGATGAACGGCTGGACGGCGCCCATCATCTTCACGTGGCCGAGGTAGTGGATCGCCCGCTCGCCGACCGCGCAGTCGAAGACCGGGTAGTGCTCGGTCTTGACGTACGGCGCGCCGACGACGCCGTTCCGCTCGTCGATGAAGGCGACCGTCTCCTCGATCTCGCGCGGCGCGTAGCCGAGCCGCTCGAGCGCCATCGGCACGGTCTTGTTGACGATCGTGATCTCGCCGCCGCCGACGAGCTTCTTCGACTTGACGAGCGAGAAGTCGGGCTCGACGCCGGTCGTGTCGCAATCCATCATGAAGCTGATCGTTCCGGTCGGTGCGAGGACGGTCGCCTGCGCGTTCCGGAAGCCGTGAATCTCGCCGAGATCGAGCGCGTCGTCCCACGCCTTGCGGCAGTGGCCGAGCAGATCGGCGGGGACCGAGTCGGCGTGCTCGATGTTGCCGACCGCCGCGCGGTGCTTCGCGATCACGCCCACCATCGGAGCGCGGTTGACCTGGTAGCCGTCGAACGGCCCCATTCGCGCGGCGATCTCGGCCGACTTGCGGTAGGCGCGGCCGGTCATGAGCCCCGTGATCGCCGCCGCGTAGGCGCGTCCCTCGTCGGAGTCGTACGGAAGCCCGCGCGCCATCAGCAGGGCGCCGAGGTTCGCGTAACCGAGCCCGAGCTGCCGGAACCGCTTCGCGTTCCGCCCGATCTCGGGCGTCGGATAGGACGAGTAGCCGACGAGGATCTCCTGCGCGAGGAAGACGACGTCCACGGCGTGCTCGAATGCGTCCACGTCGAGCTCGCCGTCCTCGCGCCGGAACTTCATGAGGTTGAGCGAGGCGAGGTTGCAGGCCGAGTCGTCGATCGACATGTACTCCGAGCACGGGTTCGAAGCATTGATGCGGCCCGTGTTCGGAAGCGTGTGCCACGAGTTGATCGTCGTGTCGTACTGCACACCCGGATCAGCGCACTCCCACGCGGCCGCGGCGATCTGGCGCAGCAGGTCGCGCCCGTCGAGCGTCTCGAGGACGGTGCCGTCGGTGCGGGCGGTGAGGTTGAAGTCCTCGCCCTTCGCCGCCGCCTCCATGAACACGTCGCTGACGCGGACGGAGTTGTTCGCGTTCTGGTACTGGATCGAGGCCCAGTCGGGCGAATCGAGCGACATGTCGTAGCCGGCCGACTCGAGGACACGCGCCTTGCGCTCCTCCTTGGCCTTGCACCAGATGAACTCCTCGACGTCCGGATGGTCGACGTCGAGGACGACCATCTTCGCCGCGCGGCGGGTCTTGCCGCCCGATTTGATCGTGCCGGCCGATGCGTCGGCGCCGCGCATGAAGGAGACGGGACCGGACGCATAGCCGCCCTTCGACAGCTGCTCCTTCGAGGAGCGGAGGTGCGAGAGGTTGACGCCCGAGCCCGAGCCGCCGCGGAAGATGACACCCTCGCGCCGGATCCAGTCGAGGATCGACTCCATCGAGTCGTCGATCGAGAGGATGAAGCAGGCGGAGCACTGCGGAGCCGCCTCGAAGCCGACGTTGAACCAGACAGGGCTGTTGAACGAGGCGTACTGGTTGACGAGGAGCGCCTTCAGCTCTGCCTCGAACGTGTCGGCCTCGTCGGTGTCGGCGAAATAGCCGCCTTGCTTGCCCCACGCGACGACTGTGTCGACGACGCGGCCGATCATCTGCTTCACGCTCGACTCGCGCTCGGGAGAGGAGAGGCGACCGCGGAAATACTTCTGGGCGACGATGTTCGTCGCGGTCTGCGACCAGAACTTCGGGAACTCGACGCCGCGCTGCTCGAAGGCCGGGCCGTCACGGCCGGGGATGACGGCGTCGCGCGTCTCCCACTCGATCTCGTCGAACGGGTCACGTCCGGGGATCGTGAAAAAGCGCTTTACGCCGAGCCGAGCGCCTTCCTCGACGACGGTGTTGACGACCTCTTCGGCCGTCACTTCGGTGCTCGGAACCTGCTCGACGCTCGCCATTCTCTCCTCCAGATTTTAGTCGCCGACCGCTTCTCGACCGCGCCCTCCGGCACGCGAATCCGCCGACGGGGAACGGGACCGTAGACCCCGCGTCGGACGGAAGCAAAACGGGCTTTCGGAGGCTAGTTCGCGCCGAGGATGAGGACGACCTGGTAGCCGCGCTCGGAGTTCGGCAAACGCACGTCGAGCGGCGTCACGGCGCGGATTCCCACGTCGCGCGCGAGGCGTTCACCCTCCCGTTGCCAGCCCGGCCGGAAGAGGACGGCCGACTGCGCGTACGTGGTGGGCGCGTCGCCCGGCACCGCGTGGCGATAGCCGCGGGCGAGCAGCTGCGTCGACTCGGTCCCGGCGGCGCCCGAGACGCCGTTGCCATTGAGGACGAGCACGGAGACGCGAGAGCGAGAGCGGAGCGGGCCGACGACCGCCTTCGTTGCGCGGACCGCGGGTGTCGTCGTGGCCGGCCGCGACGCCGCCGCGTGATGCACGTGGAAGAGATGCGCGCCCGCGAGCGCGAGCAGCGCGGTGAGCTCGAAGAGTGCCACGGCGCAGGCGGCGAGGGCCGCTGCGCGCCACGGGAAGGGACGATCGAAGGGCTGGACGTGCTCCACGGACCATCACGGTTCGTCCTGAGAGCTGCCGCTCCTCCCTCTCCGCAGCCGCGTATCGTGGCGGCTCGTGTTCGTGACCTTCGAGGGAGCCGACGGCTCGGGCAAGTCGACGCAGGCGGAGCTGCTCCGAGCGGCGCTGTCGGGCGAGGGCCGCGATGTCGTTCTGACCCGCGAACCGGGCGGAACGGAGCTCGGCGAAGCGGTGCGGACGCTCGTCCTCAACGGGCCGCCGATGGGCGCGTGGGCCGAGGCCACGCTCTTCGCGGCGTCGCGCGCCGAGCACGTGGAGGAGGTGATCCGACCGGCCCTCGAGCGTGGTGCCGACGTTCTCTGCGACCGCTACGTCGACTCCTCGCTCGCCTATCAGGGGATCGCCCGCGGGCTCGGGGTCGACGCGGTGCTGCAGCTCAACCTCGCGGTCACTGGCGGCCTGCTTCCCGACCTGACGTTTCTGCTTCTGCTCGATCCCGATGTCGCCACCGGCCGCCACGTCGACCCCGACCGGCTCGAGCGCGAGGGGACCGAGCTGCAGGCGAAGGTCGACGCCGCCTACCGCGAGCTGGCGGGACGCTTTCCGGAGAGAATCGTCACGATCGACGCGACCGGAGAACCCGAGACGATCGCAAGGGAGGTACGTGAGCGGCTTCGAGACCGTTCCTGAGCAGCACGAGGCGAAGCGGCTCCTCGCGGCAGCATTGCATGAGGGCGCGGCGCACGCCTACCTCTTCCACGGCCCGGCCGGAGTGGGAAAGCGCGAGCTCGCGCGCCGCTTCGCTGCCGAGCTGCTCGGGGACCACGTGCGCGTCGAGCGCGGCAGCCATCCCGATCTCTACGTTCTCGAGCCACTGGGCGAGCAGATCCGCATCGACGACGTCCGTGAGCTCCGTCGCGACCTGCACATGCGTCCCTTCGAGGCCGAGCGCCGTGTGTACCTCGTCTTCGGCGCCGACTCGCTGAACGAGGACGCCGCCGACGCGCTGCTCAAGGATCTCGAGGAGCCGCCGCCGTACGCCATCGTCGTCCTCGTCGCCGAGCGGCTCGGGCCGCTGCCCGAGACGATCCGGTCTCGCTGTCAGCTCGTGCCCTTCCGTCGGCTGACGGAGCCTGCCGTTCGAGAGGCGATTCGCGCGCATGCCCCCGAGCTCGGGGAGGAGGAGGTGGCCACGCTCGCGCGTGTCGCCGGCGGGCGGCTCGGCCGCGCTCTCCAGCTCCTCGACCCGGCTGCCGCTCGCCGGCGCGATGCGCTGATCGCCGTTGCGCGCGCGGTGTACTCCGATCCGGCGTTCGAGCCTGCCGACGGTGCCGAGTCCCTTCTCGCCGGCATCGCGGAGCGTGGGGCGGAGGCGAGGGACGCGGCCGAGGTTCAGGTCGAGAGTCTCGAGCTGACCGGCCGGGAGGCGGAGCAGCGCATCAGGCGCGCGCAGCGCGGCGCGGAGCGCGAAGAGCTGCTCGCGCTGCTCGAGGGGCTTGAGTCCTGGTACCGCGACCTCGTCGTCGTAGCCGCAGGCGCGGAGTCGACAGCGATCCACCTCGACCGCCTTGCGGAGCTGCAAACAGATGCGACGCTCGAGAAAATCCACGCCGCCGAAGAGGCCTGCGAGCTCGTCCGGGCGGCGTGGCGCGAAGCGGAGGAGCTCCAGGTTTCGACCCCACTCGCGCTCGAAGCGCTGCTCATCCGCCTGCGCCGAGAGCTCGGCGCCGCGGCTGCACTGGCCTAGCTCTCAAGGCTCCGCGGGTAAAGCGGGGACGGTTCCATGCCGATTCCCGCGCGGTCATGGAAGGTGCTCTCGGCGCGGATCATCTGCGCCTGCGACGCATATTCCACGATGACGAGCGATCGGCCGTTCGCGCCGCCCGGACGCTTGAGGACGCGATCCGCGAGCTCCGGCGTTGCGCCGGCCATCAGTTCGACCCAAACGTCGTCGATCTGCTCTGCGAGGTGCTGGCCGTCGAGAACGAGCCGGCAGCGAAGCTTGCCGCCCGCGGCTAGTCCGCTTCGACCCTGCGGCCAAAACGAAGGACCGGGATCGCTCCCGGCCCTTCGGGTGTCTCTCTCCTCGCCTCTGCCGCCTACGCGGCGAAGACGAGCTCGTCGCCGAGCGCGAGCTGGAGCCGCGCCAGGGCGTCGCTCTCGAGCTGGCGGACGCGCTCGCGCGTCAGGCCGAGCTCCTTGCCGATCGTCTCGAGCGAGGCCGGCTCGGAGTCGAAGCCGAAGCGGAGCTCGATGATCCGGCGCTGACGCTCGGGGAGGTCCGCAACTGCGCGCTGTACGCGCTGGCGCCGCACCGACTCCACTGCCTCCTCGGCCGGGTCGACGGTCGACTCGTCGGCAAACAGGTCGCCGAGCTCCGAGTCGCCGTCCGAGCCGAGGCCCTGGTTCAGCGAAACCGAGTCGACGGCGTCCAGTGCCTCCTCGACGTGCTCGAGCTTGAGCCGCGTCGCCTGGGCAAGCTCCTCCGCGGTCGCCTCGCGACCGAGCTTTGCCTGCAGCTCTGCAGAGGCGCGGTTGAGCTTGATCCGGCGTTCCTGGACATGGACCGGGATGCGAATCGTCTTGGACTGGTTCGCAACCGCGCGCTGGCAGGCCTGACGGATCCACCAGGTCGCGTACGTAGAGAACTTGTAGCCCTTGCGCCAGTCGAACTTCTCCGCTGCTCGGTTGAGGCCGATCACGCCCTCCTGAATCAAGTCGAGGAGCGGGACGTCGTGGCCCTGGTAGCGCTTGGCGATCGACACGACAAGGCGGAGGTTGGAGTTGATCATCTTCTCCTTGGCCGCCAGGTCGCCCTTTTCGATGCGCTTTGCGAGCGCGACCTCGTCGGCCGCCGTGAGCAGCTTGTGACGGCCCGCGGCATCCATGAACAGCTGCAGCGGGTCGAGCGTGCCCGTGACCGGCGCGGTTGCGACCGGGCGGCTCTCCTCGGGCGTCTCGTCGCGCACGACGACATCGCGCTCTTCAAGCGCGGCGCGCAGGCCCGAGAGATCGTCCTCGGTCAGCTCGTGCTCGTCGGCGAGCGACTGAATGTCCTTCTCCTCGACGAAGCCGCGCTCGGCGGCCTCCTCGAGCAGGCGCTCGACAGGCGAGAGGTCGTGCAGATGAATCGTGTCGCTCAGTGTTGTTCCTTTCGTTCGTGGTGGGCTGCCGGTTTGGCGCCCCGTCGGACCAGCGCAGCTTTGCTGCGATTCCGACACCCGACCGAGTTATAGAACGGCGTTGCACCGAAGTCCATTCCCAAACCGGGTGTTTTTCTATTTCCGAACAAACTCTCATTCCCTGCTCACTCGGGAAAATTCACCGGTCGACCGCGCGGCCTGACATTTCATCGACCGTGATGCGCAGGACGACGACGTTTTCGCCCAGCGCCCGTGGCTCCGCGGCGCGGCCGGCGGCGCGCGCGAAACGCTCCCGTAAGAGGGATAGCGCGTGCTCGATCTCGTCACCGGCCAGCTCGTCGCACGTCCCGTAGGCGATCACGCTCCGCCAGCTTCCCCTGCCGTCCGCGTCGTATTCATCCACTTCGACGCAGACTCGCGGGTTCTCGCGCAGCATCGCGGTCTTCCGGCCTTCAGTCGTGACCGCGACCACCACGCCGTCCTCGTAGGCGTAGATGAGCGGAACGACGTACGTCGCTCCGTCGGCATGGCAGCCGAGTCGCGCAATCCGCTGTCCGCGTAGGAACTCCTCGATCTCGGCGACTGAGAGCTCGCGTGGAGTTCCTCTGCCCGCCCCGGCCATTCGCCTGAGCGTAGGACATACTGAAATCGTCGTGTTGCGGGTGTGGGGCTTCACAACGCTCGGTCTCGTCCTGGTCGCCGCAGCAGCGGTCGTCGCTGCTCTTCTGGCCTGGCCCACGGTCGGGATCGCAGCCTCGACGAGCGGACTGGCTGCTGTCTCGCTGCCCGGCTTTTCCGGCCACGTGGAGAAGGTGTCCGTGACGAGCACGGATGGGAAGCCGCTACCGGTCTCACTTCGCCGCGACGTCGTCTGGCCGCGCGTCCGGCTCGCCGCCGGCGAGCACGTGGCCTTGAAGGTCGTCGTGCGCCGGCCCAGCTGGATCGGCTGGCTCGTCGGCGACCGTGTCGAGCGGACGGTGACTGTCACGACACCGGTCGCCCACATCCGCTCGACCTTGCTCCGGCCGAGGAGCGGCAGTGTCGTGACCGCCCGCTTCGCCGAGCCCGTGAGCCGTGTTGCGGTCGGTCACCGGAGGCTGGCCGGGCTTGGATCCGGCCGGACCGTCGTTCCGCTTGGCGTGCGAGCCTCGCGGACGGCGAGCGCCGGAACGCTGACCGTCTCTGCGGCGGCACGGCGCTGGGAAACGCTTTCAGCGCCGGTGCGTGTCTCCTGGTTCATCGCCGGCGCAGGGACGAAGATCGTGGCCGACCCCGCGGCGGGAGGCCGGCTCCGGCCTCGGGGCGCCCTGACTTTGACGTTCGCGCGCCCAGTCTCCGCGGTGCTCGGTTCGCATCTGCCGCGGCTCGAGCCCGCGACTCGCGGTCGCTGGGAGCAGCTCGACTCCCACACGCTGTCTTTCCAGCCGACCGGTTTCGGCTTCGGCCTGGGCAACACCGTCCGGGTGCGCCTACCGGGCCGGTCGCTCACGTGGACGGTCGCAGCAGGATCGACGCTGCGCCTGCAGGAGCTGCTCGCGCGCGCCGGCTATCTCCCGCTGCGCTGGCGACCTGTGTCCGATCCGCCTTCGACGCCGGCCGCGGAGATCTCGGCTGCGGTCTCCCCGCCCGACGGGCACTTCTCCTGGCGCTTTCAGCAGACGCCCGCCTCGCTCCGCACGCTCTGGAAGCCCGGGCACTGGAACGTCGTCACCCAGGGCGCCGTCATGCGCTTCCAGCAGGAGCACGGGCTCGCGACCGACGGAGTCCCGGGCCCGCTGGTCTGGCGCACGCTCCTCCGTGACGATCTCGCCGGCCGTCGGCTGAGCGCCGGTTACAGCTACGTCTTCGTGCACGAGACCATCCCGCAGTCGCTCAGTCTCTGGCACAACGGCCGTGTGATCCTCACCTCGCCGGGCAACACCGGGATCGCCCAGGCTCCCACGGCCCCCGGAACGTGGCCGGTGTTCGAGCACATTCCGGTGGGGACGATGAGCGGGACGAATCCGGACGGCTCGCATTACAACGATCCAGGCATCAAGTGGATCAGCTACTTCCACGGCGGCGATGCGCTCCACGCCTTCCCGCGCGCGTCCTTCGGAACGCCACAGAGCCTCGGTTGCGTCGAGTTGCCCGAGGACGCAGCTGCGCAGGTGTGGCCGTACACGCCGATCGGGACGCTTGTCACGATCGAGTCCTGACCGTCACGTCCGGGTAAAGCACAAGACACCGGGGCCGCGTGTGCGGCACAATTGGCCGCCGTGGTGAGTGTGAGGGGTCTCACCGGGTTCGTGCTCGCCACCGCAGCCTTGTCGGTCGTGACGGGCGCTGCGGCGGCACCTCCGCCCGTGCCCGGCGAGCGGGCAGCGTTGGCCGCCGTGAAGCACGCCGTGGCTGCGGGCCGGTTAAGCGGGGCAGACGCCAAGGCAGATCGTGCGGAGATCGCCCGAGCGGTGCGTCTTGCGCGCGGCTTGCCCCCGGCGAGGGGAGTGCACGTAGAGGTCGCGCTCGAGCAGATAGGCGTGCTTGGCAAGGGCTTGACCGCGCCGCGTGCGACGGCGGTGTTCGGGCAGTTGCGGGCGAACGACGACTGGTTCGCGCGCCGCACTGCTCCCAAGAACGGAACCGACATCACCGATGCGGACGGGATCGTCTACCGCTACTTCCCCGGGCGCTGCTTCGAGTTTCATCCGCTCGCGAACGTCTCGGCGCTCAACGCCCGCGTCGCCGCGAAGGACGTTGCGGGAGCGCAGCGGCTCGCTGGTGCGCTCGAGGCCCGCGCCGTCCCGCGCTTCGGTGGCATGACGTGGGAGTACTACTTCCCCTTCGGCGGCAGCCCGCCGTGGGTGTCCGGCATGGCGCAGGCCGTCGGCGCGCAGGCGTTCGCGCGAGCCGCCGCCCTCGTGACCGACGAGTCGGCCGACCTGCTGCAGCAGGCGGCCGCCTCGTTCCGCGCCGTCCCGCGGCTGACGATGAACCTCGCCGCCGGTCCCTGGATCCGGCTCTACTCGTTCAGCAAGAACCCAGTCCTGAATGCCCAGCTGCAGTCCGTGGTCTCGCTCCAGACGTACGCGCAGGCGACCGGCGACACGGCTGCCGCCTCGCTCGCCGCGCAGATGCAGCAGGCTGCCGCCGCGACCGTGTCGCGGTTCGACACCGGCTACTGGACGTACTACTCGCTCGCCGGCAACCCCTCTCCGCTCTCCTACCAGAAGTTCGTCGTGCAGCTCCTGCACAAGCTCGGGCCGTCCGACCCCCGTTTCGCCCAGGCGGCCGACCGCTTCGCCGGGTACCTGCGGCAGCCGCCCGCCTTCAAGCTCGCGACAACCTCGGCCGGAAGCCTTCGCTTCTGGCTCTCGAAGCCGGCGTCGGTCAGCGCCTGGACTCCCGCGGGCCGCTCGGTTCGGCTGAGCCTCGACGACGGCTGGCACACGTTCCACTGGGAAGAGCCGAAACATCCCGGGTTCTACGCCGTGCACCTGACCGCGGTCGACTACGCAGGCAACCGGGCGTCGTTCGAGGCCCTCCCGATCGTCAAGGTGCTCGGCTCCGCTCACCGCTCGGTGAGCGCGCGGAAGCCTTCGGCAGCGGCAGCGGCAGCGGCAGCCGCAGCCGGCGCCGCGTTCGCGGTCGGCGCCGGAATCGACGAAGCAGCACAGGCCGCCCTTGCCGGTTCGCTCGGAATGCAGCTCGTTCGGCTGACCGTTCCCTGGCAGCCCGGACAGATGGCGCCGGATCCGGCAATCGTTTCCTCTCTCCAGTCTCTCCCTCCAAGCCCAGGGCTGGTTCTTGAGCTGAACGCCCCTCAACTGCCCGCGGGCGCTGCGGACCGGGCGGCCCTCGGCCGGTACGCCGCCTCACTTGCTCAACAGGCTCCGTCACTCCGCGACCTCGTCCTCACCCCGGCGCCGTCCGTCTCCACCGCATCCGACTACGCAGATGCCCTCGCCGCTGTTCGAGCGGCAGTGGTCGGGGCACGACCGGACGTCGCGGTCGGGCCGGCCTTCGACGGGTCGACAGCGCAACCGCAGAACACGGCCGTCGCGCTTGCTCAGCGGCTCGCCCAGGACGGGGGCCAGGCCGACGTTGTCTCCTTCCTGCCCGCGCCCGTACCGGGATCCGGCGTCTGGGCAGTCGGCGATGTGAAGAAGCTCGAGTCGGCGCTCGCGAAGGGACTGCGGACGGCTCCGCCGATCCTGCTCGCCGCCTCGCCGACGTCCGACACGTCCAGCTACGCCGCCGCGATCGAGTCGGCGTCCTGCCTGCCCGGCGTAACCGGACTGCTGCTCGACCAGCTCGTGGACGGCGCCCCGCCGGCGCCTCCGACGGGCCTCTACGACGCGAGCGGAGACCCGAAGCCGTCGGCGGCCGCCGTGAACCAGGCGATCCGTGAGGTTGCACGAGGAGCGGTCGTTTGTCCTGGGCGTTCGGCGAAGGTCACGCCGACCACACTCACCTTCCCGGACCAGCTCTCGAGCTCGACGGCGGCCTCGGTCGCTCTCGGCTGCGATCGCGACTGCCTCTACCTCGTTGCGCTCGACCGGGCGGACGGCCAGCCTCTCGTCGCCAGTCGCGGATCGCTCAACGGCGGCGACCCGGCGAAGACGATCACGCTGCCGAAGCGGACGCTGCCTCCCGGCGGCTACCGGCTCGACGTCCGGCTCGTCAGCCGGGTCGGTCCAGGTGTCATGACGCGGCGGCTGAGTCCGCTGCTGACCGCGGGCTAAACTTCCGGTCCCCGCCGACGTAGCTCAGCTGGTAGAGCACATCACTCGTAATGATGGGGTCCGGGGTTCGAGTCCCCGCGTCGGCTTCCAATCCTGAGGCGGGTTCCGCGGATCCCGGCACTTCGCTCCCTCCACCCTCCGCGTACTCCTCGCGTACATCGAACTCTTCTCGCGCGGTCCGAATCGCATCCACCGCCGACACCCGGTCGGCCGGGTCCAGGTCATCGAAGACGTGCGCGTAGGTGTCGAGGGTCACGGCCGCCGAGTTACCGAGCTGCCGCGCTACTTCGACCGCCGACACTCCTTCGTGGATCAGCAGCGACGCGTACGAGTGCCGAAGGTCATAGGGCCGCGCCCCGGGCACACCCACTGCCTCAGCCAAAGGCCGGAAGACCCGCTTTCGCCAGTTACGCCAGTCGTAGTCCGTCCAGACCGTCCCTCGCGGTGTCGGGAAAACCAATTCACTTTGACTGGGCGATGCCTTGCGCCACCGGATCAGGTCTTCTCCCAACGGCTGCAAGAGTCGAACGGATCGGATCTTTTCCGTCTTCGTGCCCTTCACCGTCGACCCGGCAGCGGCGCGCTCAACAAGCAGCGTTCGGTCGCCAATGTCCGACCACCGGAGCGCCCGTACTTCCTCCGGCCGCATGCCCGAGTAGGCGAGTACCGAGACGATCGCCGCATCGCGCTCCGCACCGTCCAGCAGAAGCCGACGTCGCATGGCTTCGACCGTCAGGGGTGCAAACGGCCGCACATGCCTCAAACGCCTCGCGGCCGGCATCCCAACATCGCGTACGGGGTTCCGGTCGATCCGATCCCACTCGACCGCGCAACGGAACATTCCGGACAGCAACGCAAGGGCCTTACGAACCGTCGGCGCTCCGACCTTCTCCGCGAGCAGCTCGGCCTTGATGCCAAACACAACCGCTGGCGACACGTCGCGGAGGCGGTAGCCGCCGATTCGCCGGCGCAGGTGCTTCTCCCACACCTGGGCGTAGCTCTTCCGCGTGTTCTCTTCAAGCTGGACGAGCGCGTATTCGCGCCACCAACGCTCGATGAACTCGGCCGCGGTTTCCTTCCCCCGGTCAAGATCAAGCACCTCGCCAAGCTCTCGCGCCGAGCGCACACGCGCCTCGAACCGGTCCGCGTCAGCTTCCCGAGTGAACGACCGCGACCGGTGCCGCCCGTTCTCCCGCCAGCGGATCTCCCACTTTCCCGTGTCGAGACGCTTCCGCTTCACGCGGCTTCACTCTCGATCCGGCGTAGTGCCGCGAGCGATCCGCACGACGAACTAGCCGGCAGATGCCGGCGCGCCTCGATCCGATCGGGCTCGTACGCGCCTTGGTCGATCCACGCCTCGCAGTCGTGAGTTCGGATTCGCCAGCGCCCAGCGAGCTTGTACGCCCTCAGATTGCCCCGACCAATCTCGCGGCAGACCGTCTTTGGCGACAGCTTCGCGAGCCGAGCCACTTCCTCCACTGTCAACAGTTCTTCTGCCATTTCCGGCAGAGACTACATACCGGTGCGGCCGAAGCGCAAGCGGCTAGGCGAGCGTCGGCACCCCGGCCACCGACAGCGGTTCCGACAAGAGCCGACCCACGTCGCGCTCGTTCAGCTTCTCCGTCCGGCGACGGTACTCAGCGATCAGCGAATCGGCGATCTTGTCCGGGGTGTCGTACCCAGCCACACCCCAGCACTCCCGGAACTCCGCGAGCCGCCGGTACATCGTGCGCGGTGGCTCGTCCCAAACCTCAGCCAGGCGCTCGATGGTCACGGCGCCCTCCTGGTACTTCGTGATGGTCCACATGGCAATCAGCTCGCCCATGCGCGTCGCCTTCGGCATCGCCTTCACCATCAACCGGGCCTGTGCCATGAGCGGCAACCTCTTCTTGCCGGCGCGCTGTTCTTCGCTCATTAGCGACGCCGCGGCGAAAAGCACGTTTACTTCGAGAAGAGACTTCGGCTTCCGCGGTGCCACTAGTTGCAGCCTACCATCGCTCCTTGTCGGAGCAGTGCAAAGGTCATCAAGTCGAAGACCTTGGATACCAGTGTTCCGGGATGCCGCCGACCGGCCTATATTCCGACGATGCGTATCGCGCTGCCGCTTGGGATTGCAGGAGTACTAGCCGCCGCTCTCCTCGCGTCCGCTTCGGCGGGGCCGCCGCCGCCGCCACTCGCTTACGTCGCCGTCACCCACGCCCGGCCCGTCGCTGGCCACTTGTTCACTGGCGTAACTGTCACGCCGCGCGGGACTTCCAAAATTACGAGCGTGAACTGCGATGCGACGATCCACCGCGCGAATCTGAGCGGCCGGGTGCAGCGGTTCTACGCGGAAGGTGTCGGCGGGCCTGCCGCCCTTGCCTGCGGCTGGAAGATCCCGGCCAACGCACGTGGTCCACTCAGGGCGCAGGTCGCCGTTGTCACCAGCAACGGAACCCTCACTAGCCCCACGCTCTCCTGGCGCATCAAGCGGCCGTAGGGCGGCCGCACTCGGCTGGGCCAGTGTTCAGGAACGACCCCCGAGGCGGGCGTACAATCGAGGCGCAATGATCTGGCGGTTCTCGCCGTGGTTGGTGCTTGCCGTGCTGGTGGTGGTGCTGCTTCCAGCGGCTGCGTCAGCGAAGGGCGTAACGAAAGTCCTGGTCGTCGGCGCGAATGGCCGATCCGCGAATCTCGGATCAGGCTGGTCTGTATTGGACGATCTGCGGCCGGAATCGGTCGCCCATCCGGTCTCGGCCCCGCATGGCTCATATCTCCTTGTGTATCCGCTGATGGAAGAGGGCCTGCCGATGGAGCCGGGGCGCTACTACCCCACGGCGGGTGTCGCGTGCTGGTCGTGGTCTTCCGAGATTGGCGACTGCTTCAGGATTGCTCATCTGCCGAAGACGTGGGAGCGAACCCGAAGCCTGACCTGGTTTGCGTCCGAACAGACGAGGCTCCGACGCCTGACGCACCAGGGAGCCCGATACACCGTGCCCTCGAACTACTCGGTGGCTATCGAGCTTGCGCTGTTACAGACGCAGGCGGTGCGGCGTTCGCCCACGTCGACGTGCCGCTGGCGGATGCGTGCGCGATGGCAGGGGCCGGCGGCAGCTAGCGAACCAACCTCGCTCTGCCTCCGAGGCGACGGAGTCTCAACAGGGGGACGGCTCTACCCGGTGCCTCGCGCGGTCGCCACAGTGCTCCACACCGTTTCTTAGGCGGAGGCCGCAGCCCTCTCGCCTGGGCCAGTGTTCCGGAATGACCCCTGAGCGGAGGCTACGGGCGGACGAGTGTGATTGAGGCTGCAAGCTGCCGGTCAAGCTGCACGGTTGCTGGCATCCCGGCGAAGTTGTGGAAGCCAGCAGCGTAGGTGTGCCGTCCGACCGTCCAGATCAGGGCCACGTGATGGGCGAAGCCGCTGCCGTCGTTCGTGTCGGCCGGAACGAAGACCAGACGGATGCGCCAGCCGTTGACGGTGAGCCATGCGAGCGGCTTGACCCGCGCCTTCGGATACCAGGCCGGGCCATTGACGACCTTGGCGTAGTTACTAAGCGGCTTCGGTGAAGCGGTAATCACCAGGTGCTGGTCGGGGCTGGATACCGATCCGGTCGCCCACCCCGTCCACGGGCCAGTCCGGATTGGACAGATCACAGTGACCGCGCAGTACGGCGTCGCTCCGTCCTGATGCTGCGTCAAAGCGCGGGGCAGGCGGGTGGGACACGGGATCGGATAGCCAAGCCTGCGAGCGGTTAGGCGGCACTGTCCGAGATAGCGCCCACGGACGCGAACGAATCGAACCTGCCGGGCCAGAACACCATGAGCCACCGAGGAATATGCAGCCGCCGTCGCCACCACTGCCAGGAGGAGAAGGAGCGAACGAAGCTTCATTCCAATCGAGACTACGCTCGCTCAGGGGTGAGGAGTCCCGACTGAGCCAGCGTCCTCTCGCCTGACCGCCTCCCAGACCCCGCCGAATCACGGGTGTGGGCGTCTGTCCCGGTCGAGTCCTCAGCGGCAGGACCCGCGGCGCCGGTCCCGCCTTTCGGCGGGGTGCCGCCGCCGCGGGCACCCTGCGTGCTAGGGACCTCGACGGGGATCGACCACCGCTAGCACCGCGAGCACCTGCGCGGTCCACTCGGGCGTCCAGTGGCCGGGGATCCAGTCGTCTTCGAGCTCGCCAGCAGCGAGCAGCTTGCGCCGGACGTACAGCCAGTTGCAGGCGCGTAGCGCGCGCATCGTCACGCCCGTCTCTCGCACAAGCCGCGCCGAGACGTAGTGCCGCCCGACGCCGGCGACGTTCTGAGCCATGTACCCGGCAGCGTTCTTTGCCATGTACCGGGCTGCCTTCCAGTTAGACGCCGAATGTCGCCCGGTGCGACCGTCGACGAAGCCGAAGCCATAGAACCCCCGAGGCACCTTCTCGCCTCGGTATTCGGCCCAGATCATCTGCCAGCGATCCTCCGGGGACCAACGCTCGATCTCCTGCCGCCAGGCGTTCTCGAAGTACCGACGGACGCAACGCGACCAGGCCCGTTCGACCTCGCTCCCCATCGGCAGCAGCCAGTGGAAATGCCACACGCCGCGCTTCTGCTCGGAGCGCACATTGCCGAGCTGACGCGGCAGCTCACCGCCCCACTGACGACGGACGAACCGATCAGCGGCCCGCTGCGCCGCCTCGAACAGCCGAGAAGCCCGCGCTTGCGCCGACCAGTTCCAGACCTCGCCATACGGATACTCGACCAACC